>CAXTRQ010000372.1:0-2068 GCA_964246705.1 uncultured Pyrinomonadaceae bacterium | reverse complement strand
CGGCCTATGCGAACTATCAGCAGTACCAATACAACACCGAAACCCGTCAGAAGTCAGAGAGTGACGCCGCCACAGGCTTTGAGCAGGCAAAGAGGTTGAGAGAGCAAAGCGGCGGGCGTCTGCCTGACGATGTAGCGCGGGCGTATAGCGCAAAAGCATCTGCCGGATTCAATCTCTACGATTTGCAGCCGAAAGTGTATGGCACGCCCGGTTATGCGGGTGCTTCGGTTAGAGCACCACAAGACGAGGAAGGCTCTATGGCGGCGACCCTCGCGCGCCTTAAACCTGAATTGCAATTCCCTGAAATCATGCGCGGCTTTATCCAAGAGACAAAGCAACGCGCCTTGAGCGGCGAAATATCCAAGCCGACCGCCGATGCGACTCTCTCCGTAGCGCAGAAGGCTTTTGGAGAAAGCTACAGCAAAGCGTCAACGGAAATCAGCTTAATGTCGGCACAATTGCCGCCGCTCACTCAAAACTTCCTCGACCTGCTATCCCCGACCGGCAAGCTGCCGGAGTCATTAACTCGTGTAACTAACTCGTTAGACTCGGCTGCATCTCAGATAGGTAATCTGAGATTCGACGCGCCGCAACCTTCCGTGCGCCTTCCCGGCCTCCCGTCGAAACCCAATGCAGCCCCGCCTTTGACCTTCGGCGTGCCTCCAAGTGCGACGGGTAGCGTCGTGCATCGTGACGGGCTAATAAGCGCGCACAGAGGCAACGTGATATTCCCGGCCAAGCTTTCGCGCCATCGTCCCGGCGATTGGATGGACGCGCTTAGAGGTATGCGAGAGCGAGAGCCGCCAGTAAAGCGCGTGACGGCGTTTCCGAAACCCGGCGAAGCTATTTCGTCTCTGCGCTCGATGATGCGCGCGGGCACGGATACGCCCGTCGCTTCGTCCGCCCGCCGCTCGCCGGGTGACTGGATGGACACCGTTAGAAACATGCGAGGGCGTGAGCAGCCGATAAGCCGCGCGGCTCTGCTTCCTAAGTCCGATGAAGCTGTTTCGTCAATGCGCTCTGCCATGCACGCAGACACGGATACGCCCGTCGCTTCATTCCCTGCTCCGCCACGTTACACACAACCGCAGGTTGTTCATCACCATGCGCCGCCTGTTATAGATGCGTCGGTAGCGATACACGTTCACGGCGGCGGCGGCGATGATGTAGTGCAAAAAGTCCAACGCCTTTTAGACGAACATAAGCAGCGCATCCCTGAGATTGTTGCGCGGGCTTGGGAGAAAGAGAGCGCGCGGGCATGAGCACGACGGCACTCTTAATAGTCAATCTGAACACGGGCGCGAATATTGTTTTCCAGTATTTTCCGCCTGAGATAACCACGACGGCGCACGCGAACTGGCAACCGCAGGACACTGCTTTCGGCGTCAAGCCTCTTCTTTATGCAAATACTGACCCGCGAAAATTGGAGTTCGAGCTTTGGTTAGACGGTTCTATAAAAGGGGAATCCATCACCCCTCAAATCAATGAGCTTTTGGCGCTGCTTAACGTCAGGCAATTTGCCGTAGTAGAGAAAGGTCGGGAAGTGCAGAAGTTCGACGCCCCGCCCGCTCTAGCCGTGCTCTGGGGTGACAGACAAGAGAAAGTTGTACTTGAAGAGATTCGGGTGACGGAGACGTATTTCGAGACGAACGGCGTTCCCGTGCGGGCGAAAGTCAACCTCTCATTCATTCAGACTCAGTATGAGAGGGCGCGGACTATGATAAGCGCGCCGCCGCCTGAGCCGCCGATGATTCGAGGCCGCACGTTCGACGTTAAAAACGATCCTAGATTTATTCCCACATCATAGAGAAAAGAATGAGTCGAAGTATCAGTCCAACAGAGCGATATGGTGTGGCGGTGCCGCTGACAGATGCGGCAGGGCTGCGCGAGCACCTCTTCGTCGAGGGCGACACCATTACTCAACTCGCACACCTCTATCTCGGAGACTGGCGGTTGTGGCGGGAGATCGCCGACCGCAACAAGATTTCCGATCCGCGTCAGATTACGCCCGGAACGGTGCTGTTGATACCGGAGAGGTCGTTAGAAAAAGGTTTGTTCGAGTCGGCGT
>CAXTRQ010000371.1:0-2082 GCA_964246705.1 uncultured Pyrinomonadaceae bacterium | reverse complement strand
TGCAATCAGTGCTGAACGCGGCGAATCCTGGCGACACCATCATCGTCGAAGCCGGTGCGACCTTCACCGGCCCCTTCACCCTGCCCTTCAAACCCGGCTCGAACACCGATGCCGATTGGATCACCATCCAATCCTCGGCGCTCTCCCAACTGCCTGCGGCGGGTCAGCGTGTCAGCCCGGCGAACGCTCCGGCGATGCCGAAACTGGTCTCGCCCGGCAACAACATGCCTGCGCTGTTGACCGCTGCTTCGGCTCATCATTACCGTCTCGTCGGCATCGAACTGATGCCCGTCTCTGCTTCCGCGTACCTGCGCGAACTCATTCGCCTCGGCGACGGCTCTGATGCCCAGAACCTGCTCTCTCTCGTGCCGCATCACCTGCAACTCGACCGTTGCTATATCCATGCTTATCCTTCGCAGGAACTCATTCGCGGCGTCGCACTCAACTCCGCCTCCACCGACCTCACAGGCTGCTATATCTCCGAGTTCAAGAGCAAGGGCTTCGACTCGCAAGCCGTCTGGGGCTGGAACGGCCCCGGCCCCTTCCGCGTCATCAATAATTATCTGGAAGGTGCGGGCGAGAACTTCGGCTTCGGCGGGCAGCCTCCGCCGATCAATGGATTGATTCCCTCCGACATCGAGTTTCGTCACAACACGGTGAGAAAGCCGGTCGAGTGGCGAGGGCAATGGTTGGTCAAGAATCTGTTCGAGCTCAAGACCGGACAGCGAGTGGTGGTGGAAGGCAACCTGTTCGAGAACAACTGGGCGGACGCGCAGAGCGGGACGGCCATCGTGTTGACGGTGCGGACGGAAGGATGCGCGGCGATGTGGCAGACGATCAGAGAGATCAGGTTTGCCAACAACGTGGTGCGGCACACGGGCAGCGCCTTCAACATCTTGGGTCGAGACGATCATCCGGGATGCGCAGGCGAGCAGATGACGGATGTACAAATAGAGAACAATGTATTTGAGGACATCAATGGGGAGCGATGGGGAGGGCGGGGAGCGTTCATGGTGGTAACGGCGACGCGGAGGATGAAGATCGAGCACAACACGGTAGGAGATTTAACGGACTCGATCACGACGGCCTACGGTGAGAGCAACGCGGAGTTTGAGTACCGGGACAACGTGATGCCGCACGGCAGTTACGGAATCTTTGGAGGTGGACAATCGCCGGGCATGCCCACTCTGTTAGCTTATTTTCCCGGCGCAGTCTTCAGAGGCAACGTGATTGTGGGAGGCGATTCGGAAAAGTACCCGCCGGGAAACTACTTTCCGGCGACGCCGAACTCTGTCGGCTTCACAGACGGCGGGCGGGGCAGTTATCGTCTGGCCGCGCGCAGCCCATTCAAAAATCGCGCGACAAATGGTCGGGACATCGGATGTGATTTCGATGCGCTCGGCGCGGCGTTGACCGCAGAGATGCGGCAGACGCTCAAGCTTAATTGAGAACGGCGAGTTTGGTTGAGAGTTGAAACCTGAGAGTCGAGCAGGTTGTAAGGTGAAAGAAAGTGTGGGGTTCGGGCGGCGATATTTTGTGCTACACTCGGAAGGGTCGGCCTTACTGTCCGGCGCATCTCCAGCCCCACTGATAAGATGAAAACTTCCTCTTCCGTTAGATACCAGTCAGACAATCGTGTTTCAATAAATTTCTTCAAGGAGCAAGAGAAAGCGTATGGCTTTGCCGCAAGGTGTCATTGATTTTCTGAACGAGAGCGCGGAGCGCGCGGGCGCGGGCGCACCTCAGCCGGGCGACGACCTTTTCAAGACGGGAGTGCTCGACAGTTTCGCTCTCATTGATTTCGTCACCACACTCGAAGAGCAATGCGGTGTTAAAGTGCCGGACGCGGATGTCAACCCGGCTACTTTCCGCTCCATCGAAGCAATCGAACAATACGTCGAGACACGCCGAGGTTAAAGAACGTGAAAGCATACGTCACCGGTACGGGGATGCATGCGCCAGAGGGCGTCGTGCCGAACGAAGAGATTGCTGAAAGGCTCGGGCTTGAGCCTGAGCGGATTTTCAAGTCGTCCGGCATCCGTCGGCGGCGCTGGGCAGCGGCGGGAACGACAACCAGTTCGC
>CAXTRQ010000370.1:0-2105 GCA_964246705.1 uncultured Pyrinomonadaceae bacterium | reverse complement strand
GGTTTGGAGGCGGCGGACGTAATCGCCGTCTGCCTTGAGCTTGAGCACGGGCAATTGGTACAACTCTTCGACTTCTCTTTCGCTTGGACGGCCCGTCTGTTTTTGCATTAAAGACTCCTTATATTAGAGACCAATCACAAGTGAGAGCAGACCTCGAATCGTGCTCCGCGTCGGCAGCGGGTACAAGACAACGCTGATTATGAAGGGTTATCGGGAGTCTCAGAGGTGGGCAACATCGTGGGCAACATCGCGCACGCTATTCTTTCAACGCACAGCCGGTTCAGTAGCTGGAAGGTTTCATGCGATAGCGGCGGTCGGTATGGCTCTTTTTGATTTTGTGAATCGCGCACATCTTGTCTTTCTTGTTTGATAGTTTGACGCCGCATTCGATACAGAGATGACGAGCACGGCGGAAGGCACGCACCTGAGCGTTACGGCGAGCCTGTCGCTTGTTCCGCTGGTCGGCATGCGGTCGGCACTGCGTCCGTGTGCCGTCTTCTCCACGGGGTTTGCCGCAGGTGGCACACAGTCCCTTAGCGACCCTTTCCTGTCGAATGCGGTGACCGGCCATCAACTCTCCCCGGTTGGTTGTTCAGGCATATTGCAAAAACTCCTTCTACGCTCATCCCGACGCCTTGACGCCGCTCACTAAATATCCTTGACGCCGACTTCTGCATGCCGCCCGGTTTTGGCTTGATGTATAGGTCAGTCAATGATTTAGCGGCGACCCGTGCTTTGCACCGGCGTCAAGGATTGTCAAGGATCGTCAAGGAAATTTAGAGCGTGCAATGCCCACTCGAAACATTTCAAGACGGCTGCCCGCGCGCCGATTTACATGACGGACTGCTTGAGTTCTTCAATTCGTTCCAGCAGCGCCTCGATGGTCTTGCCCGACTCCTCGTCTGCTTGCCGCCAACTCAGGCGCTGCATCTCGGCAGAGTCATTCGGGCAGAACTCTATGGCGGTCGAAGCGTCAACGCCGACCGCTCCGTCTGCGGCGCGCAAGCACCGCTTGGACAGGCGAAAGCCGCACTCAGGGCAGCGCAACTCGCCCGGCACGTACCGGGATTCCTCTAATTCCGCGACTAATTCCGCGATGCGAGCCTCGGCTTGATTCGTGCGCTCAAGCAGCGTGCCGAAATACTCGCGTGCTTTCGGGTAGCTCATGCCTTCGAACCCGGCCTCGTGGAGCGCCGCCCAGTTCACTGTGACCAGTCCGACGATGCGGTTGCGAATCTCGTTGATCTTGGCGAGAGCGGCTTGAAGCCGTTCGTTCTCTTCCGCCAACCACGCTGCGTCTTGGCTCCGGTAGCGCGTTCTCCATTCGTCGTTGAGGTGTCGGGCGAGAGTGAAAGCCTCCGGCTTCTCGGTGAACGGCGCGCCGATGTTATGGCCGGTGTCGATGTTGTGAACCTGATAGACACAGGCGTGATGGTCTTCATCCGGCACTGGTCGAACGCCGTAGGGCGCGACATGAAGTTTCTCAGTCATCGCGTGAGCATCTCCTCCCGATCCACCCCCGGCGCGTCGAGTCGCGGATGCCGGCACTTGGCCGCGCCCTTCTCGAATCCATCGGGGTAATAAAACCCGGTGCCGTGGCAGTCCGGGCAACGGGTCGTGTCGCGCGGCGGAGGTTTCCCCGGCTCTTGACCGCCGTCGAGCCACGCGGCGATGAGCGCGTCGTCCTCGCCCGTGCGGTAAATCTTCTTGGCGAAGCCGCCGGGGTTGGTGATGCCCTGCCCTGACGAGTGAAGGTGCTCGGCGTAGCGGCGACACACTTCCAGCGAGAACTTTGACGCGGACACACACACCCCGCCTGCGTTCGCCGGTGCGCGCGCAGGAGGCGAGGGACTGTGTGTGGGTGTTCTCTGGGTAGTCTCTGTTGTAGTCTCTGAAACCTTATTAAACATCTGGACAGGTTGTCGTGATGGGGACGACAAGTTGTCGTCTTCCATCATGCCAACTTGGCATGATGCATCTAGACAAGTTGGCATGTCTGATAACGACAGTTTGGCATCATGCATCGTGCCAACTTGGCATGATGGGGTGCCAGAGAAAACAGGGGTGGGGGTGAGTGATTCGGACTCGTCGGTCAGACTGTTGAG
>CAXTRQ010000369.1:0-2140 GCA_964246705.1 uncultured Pyrinomonadaceae bacterium | reverse complement strand
GTCCGACGATGAGCACGGAGATGAGTGATACGACGGCGGCGAAGACGAACACTCGCCCGTCCAAACCGAGCCCCGCGCCCGTTGACATGTCCGGTGGCATCAGTGCCTTCAGCGGCGTTATGCCCCAGAGCGCCAGAAGGGCTCCGAGGAACCCGCCGGCAGACGCGAGCAGAAGACTTTCGATCAGTAACTGTTGCACCAGGCGCGTGCGGTCGGCCCCCAGCGCCATTCTGAGGACGATCTCCTTCTGGCGCGATGCGCCACGCGCGAGCAGTATGTTGGCGACGTTGGCGCAGGCGATGAGCAGGAGTATGGCGACCGCGCCGATGAGCAGCAGGAGGGCCGGGCGCGTCCCGCCGACAATGTCTTCGTGGAGGGAGACGACCGCCGCGCCGGCCGCCTCTTCGTCGCTGCCATACTGCTGCTTGATCCGGGCGGCGATTGCGCCGGCCTCCGCTTTAGCCTGTTCCGGCGTAACGTCGGGGTTCAAACGGCCGATGATGTCGAAGTAATGCGTGTCGCGCTGAAGTGATGGGTCGTTCATTGGGCGCAAAGGGTGCTCGGGGACGGTGTAGCGCGACGACGCCCATAGCTCGGACCCTGCTGGAAACTGGAATCCCTCAGGCATGATCCCTATTACCGTGCGCGGCTCGCCGTCGAGGTTCACGGTCTTACCCAGAACCTCCGGGTTCCGCCCGTACCACCTCTGCCAGAGGGCGTCGCCGAGAACGATCACGCGCGGGCTGCCCGGCTCGTCCTGTCCCGGCAGGATTACGCGACCCGCCTGCGGCTGGACTCTTAAGACGGCGAAGAACTCCGGCGTCACGACCGCACCGTTCACCCTCTCCGGCCGCTCCCGCCCCGTTAGGTTGAAGGGCGTCTCGTGGTAGGCGGCCAGCCGCTCGAAAGAACGGGCCTGCCGGTAATACTCAAGAAAGTCCGCTGGTGAGATGGGAAAGTTCTCGCCCGTCTCGTCGCGCCCGTAGAGCTTCACCAAACGGTCGGCCTCAGGATATGGGAGCGGCCTCAGTAGCACGGCGTTGACTAGGCCGAAGATGGCCGTGTTGGCCCCGATGCTGACGGCGAGCGTGAGGACGGCGGCCAGCGTGAAGCCCGGGCTGTTGCGCAGGGAGCGCGCGCCGTAGCGGCAGTCCCGCCAAAAGCTTTCCAGCCAGCGGCGGCCCCGCACCTCGTAGCCCTGCTCCTTAACGCGCTCCACCCTGCCGATGCGCCGTTCGGCTTCGCGCCGCGCCTCATCTGATTCCATCCCGTGCCTCACGTTCTCCTCTGGTTGCATGTCAAATGTGAAAGTGCAACTCCTCATCGATCTCCCGGTGAATCTCCTCGGAGCGCACAATTCAAGGTGACGCGCGGTTATGTCGCTACAGCAACGCGCGGAGTAGAAGGTCTGTGAACAGGGAAGGGTCAAATTCGGCCAGTCTCCCCTCCGCTAGGGCCTCATCCAACCGCCCCGCTGTGAGTAAGCATATGCTGAGTAGCCGATGGGCTCGGAGGTTGTTCGGCTTGATCTTGATGGCGTGCCTGTATTCTCGTTCGGCGGCTAACCAGTCCGAGTCTATGCAGTACTTAACAAGCCCGCTCGCGAGGTGAGTCTCCGGCAGCGTGTCGTCTATCTTAAGCGCCTGCAGGGCTGCCGCCTTCGCCCTGGCTCTGGCTTCCGCCGACGACAGGCAGTGTTGTTGGTCGAGCGCGAGGTGCGTCCCTTGTCCGTCGAGCGGCGAGTTCGCATCCATGAGTAAGCTGCTGAGGATGTAACATTCTGCCAGCCCGGCATAAGCAGATGCGAAGCCTTGGTTCGCATCCGTCACTTTTTGGAAGTATTCGATTCCCTTTTGCAGCCCTTCCAGCGTACACTTGTTCTGGTGGTAGCACCCCTTGAGATAAGACTGATAAGCCTCGGGGTCGCGCGATTGGTAGTCGGACACCTGTCCTTGCCCCTCGCCCGTCAGTCTTGACTTGAGTATTGTGGACACGTCATGCGAAATCTCCCTCTGCACCTCTGCCGCGTCGGCGACGCAACTGATGTAGCGGTTGCCCCAGAACTGCGCCACATCCGCCGCGTAGATTAATTGAAGCCTGGACATAAATCGGGCGAGTGGCAAAAATCAATGGGTTTTTG
>CAXTRQ010000368.1:0-2161 GCA_964246705.1 uncultured Pyrinomonadaceae bacterium | reverse complement strand
GTCCGGCTGCGGCACCAGCCAGCGCCGAGGGCAACCGCCGATGCGGTGCTCGATGCCATCTCAGCGCGGCGGCAGTGTCCCGGCGGGCGGGTTGGGTTCGGGAGTTTCGACTTCGACAGGCGGCGCTCCCATCGGCGGCGCGAGCCTCTGCACGGCCAGATGCAAAACTTCGCGCACCTGTGTGTCCCAGTAAGGCCAACTGTGTGTGCCGGGAAGCTGGCGATATTCGTGCGGGATTTTCCGTTCGACCAAGAGATCGGCAAACGCGCGATTCGGCGTAAGCAGCCCGAGTTGGTCTTCCGTTCCGCAATCGAGATAGAAGTATGGAAGTTGCGCGACGCGTTCGGCGGGCAACTCGCGGGCGAGCTTGAAGAGATCGTTCGAGGCTTTCGAGGGGTTGTCGGCAGTAGCGCCGAAGGTTTGCACGAGCGACTGCTTGATAAAGGCCGAGGCTTTTATCTCGTCTGCGCTGCGCCACGAAGCGGCATTGACCGCGCCGCTCAGAGAGGCGGCGAAGACGAACATCTCAGGATGCTTGAGGCCGAACTTCAACGCGCCGTAGCCGCCCATCGAAAGCCCCCCGATGGCGCGCGCCTCGCGCTTCTCGATTGCGCGGAAGCGGCTCTGCACGTCGGGTATCAATTCCTGCAAGATGTAGCTTTCGTACTTGTCAGCCGCGACCGTCGCGCTGTCGCTGTACCAGCCGTCATTGCCTTCGGGCATGACGATGATGAAATGATAAGGTACGGCATAATCCGCGAGGCGCGTGCGTTCGAGCCAGTTATCGTAGTGTCCGGTCAGGCCGTGCAGAAGGTAGAGCACCGGGTAGCGCTTATTCCTAGAGGCGCGCAGAGAGTAGTCAACCGGCAGGAGCACGTTATAAGGCAGCGACTTGCCGATCAGCTTGCTCTCGAATTGAATCGTGAAGGCGCGGTTGGGCGTCTGCTGCTGCGTCTCCGTCGGAGTAGAGTTGAGTGGCGGCGCAACCGTCTGCGCGCGCGCGTTGAGAGAGCAGGTGAGGGCAAACAGAAGAAAGAGTATTCGTGTGTGTTTAGTCATCGGCTTTAAAGTTCGAGTCGAAGCGTGGAGGCGCAGGCGGCGCTCTCTCCACGCGTTTTCGTCACGCAGGGACTATTCAATTGTGTCCAGCATCGGGATGTGGACACCTTTAGTCCGCGCCGTCTCTTCCGCTTCTTCGTATCCGGCGTCCACATGGCGCGCGACGCCGAGACCGGGATCGTTCGTCAGCACGCGATTGAGACGCCGCGCCGCTTCGTCTGTTCCATCGGCGACCGAAACCTGACCGGCATGCAGAGAGTAGCCGATGCCGACGCCGCCGCCATGATGAAACGAGACCCAGCTTGCGCCGCTCGCCGTGTTCAAAAGCGCGTTGAGGATAGGCCAGTCGGCAACGGCGTCCGAACCGTCGCGCATCGCTTCGGTTTCGCGGAACGGCGAGGCGACCGAACCCGTGTCGAGATGATCGCGCCCGATGGCGACCGGAGCTTGCAGTTGACCGCGACGAACGAGGTCGTTAATAGCTTCGCCCATCTCCGCACGCTCGCCATAGCCGAGCCAGCAGATGCGCGCGGGGAGACCTTGAAACTGCACGCGCTCGCGCGCGAGCCTGAGCCAGCGATTGAGTGTCGCGTCTTCGGGAAAAAGTTCGAGCGCGAGATCGTCCGTGCGGCGGATGTCTTGCGGGTCGCCTGAGAGCGCCACCCAGCGAAACGGCCCCTTGCCTTCGCAGAACAGCGGGCGGATGTACTCGGGCACGAAGCCGGGAATCTCGAAGGCGTCGGAGCATCCGGCGTCGAAAGCCTGCTTGCGAATGTTGTTGCCGTAATCGAAAGTGATTGCGCCCGCGCGCTTGAATTGAAGCATCGCTTCGACGTGCTGCCGGATGCTCTCGGTCGAGCGTGCGACGTACCTTTGCGGATCACTCCGGCGCAGTTCGCCCGCTTCTTCGAGACTCAGCCCGGCGGGCACGTAGCCGTTCAGAGGATCATGCGCGCTCGTCTGGTCTGTCAGCGCGTCAACAATCACACCGCGCTCGAAAAGTTCGGGTAACACTTCGGCGCAGTTGCCGACAAGCCCGACCGAGACGGCGCGCTTCTCATCGCGCGCGTCTTCGCAGATACGCATGGCCTCATCCAAATCC
>CAXTRQ010000367.1:0-2180 GCA_964246705.1 uncultured Pyrinomonadaceae bacterium | reverse complement strand
CGCTGGTGCGCTCGCCGAATCTTTCAAAGCGTCCGCGAAAGCGGGCGCGCACGCCCTCGATCTCTTTCAGTCGCTCGCGCACTCAAAATCAGCCTGTAATAAAACCCTGTCGTACTAACGCCTTCATATGCTTGGCAATTGTGGCCTTCGATTTAACACCTATATGGCGTGCTATGACGGCGTAGGGCGGGATGAATCCGCGCCGCGCACGGAAGTCCATGTAGAAGCTTAATATCTCCGCCTACCGCTCTGTTTTCGGGGCTTTCTTCTGACACCTGCATGGGGACTCGGCTTGTACGATCCGCTCGTCTTTTATGCCGCGTTCATAAACCGACAACACCTCTTGAATTAAATCTTGGCGCAAACAGTCCATGCGCTGATGCACCCTTGCGGATGCCAGGCAACGGTCAATTCTGTTTGCGGCTTCGACAAAATTCATTGGGATTTAGAAAGATGCTTCGCCAGCGAGAGTCCGGCGCTCTTCAGCCGCGTGATTAAATCCGGAGCCACCTCGCAAAACAGTGACGAGTCTTGCAGCGCGCCGCCGAGCAGGCAGTCGTCGCACGATTGCAAGTGCCGAATGTATTTGCGGCGCGCTCGCAAGTAGTTCTTCTCAAGATGGCTCTCAAGCCTCTTCTTTCGAGCCGCCGAAAGCGCTTCGTCGAAGAGAGCGAGTGGGTTTGGTTGAGGGAGTAATGTTGCTGCCATTATCGGACACCGGCATCGTCATCAAAGGTTGGAGGCACGGACGAGGGCGCGGCGGCGCGGCTTTGCCCGAAACGTCAAACAACATGGCCTATGGCTCATGCCTGGTGTTCGGGTTGCCAACTTCGAGGGATAAGTGCCCTCACGCTGGCGCGCTCCCTGTCTCGTGCCGGCAGACTTCGGTCTGATACCGCTCCATCGCCGCGAACTGCATCACCGAACGCTGCCGGGACGCACATGGATCGTCGCCCCGTAGTCGGATCATCGCCGCCGCACGCCTGCCCGGTGCGCTGGAGGTAGCCATTGGCTTGTCCCCTCACACAGGGAGCCGTTCGGCTACAGTCAATCTTTCAAAGCGGGGTTTCTTAGCGCACGCGCCAGAGCCGACTACGCCGGTTACCTCACCGACCCCGTAAGGTTTCACCACTGAGCAGGTGTCGCTGGCCGATTGTCATTAGTCACGAGATCGGACATTTCACGACTGCTCGGCCAACACAGGTTTAGTCATCGACTTTCCTTCGTCGGCGTGCCTCAATATTCCCCGAGCTGGCCGGACCTTCACGATGACTCATCGCCTCGATTCCTCAGTCCGACTCGGGCGGGATTTGTTATCGCCGCTTTCACAGTGCCCTCCGCGCGCCGTGGCAAATCTCAAATCTCAGATCACGACTCAAAGCTATGGCAGCCATCTCAGCTCGAAGTTGAGCATGCTCATCGCTGTCCTCTTCTCTCTTCCAGCAACTCGCCCATCCGCCGCCCGTAGCGCGCCGCCATCAGCCGGTAGTAGCAGACGGGGCAATCGCCGGAGACGTTCAGGAACACGACGCCGCATCGCTGGCAGCATCGCCGCTGCTCAACCGTGAGCAGTTCGCGCGGGATGTGCTCGTCGAGCTTTGTTAGTTCGTCGCGCTCGGCTTGCGCCAGTAGTTCGAGCGCGTGAAAGTGCGTGTTGTGGTGAAGCGCGCCTGCCTCGCACTCGTAGTTGCACGATTGAAGCTGCTCGACGATCTCTGTCAGCGTGTGGCTCATAGTTCTCACTCGAAACGTTTTAAGTGGCGGCTGGATTCTTTGCATCCGCCCTCCGATCCTTTATCCTTGCCGGCGGCTCTCACACTCACTCGTTAAGGAACCACCCCGCACGCGAACGAACAGACCGGCTACATCATTCCAACATCGAAAGGATTCAGTGATGGACACGTTTCACATCTACCTCAAAGGCGGCTCCGTCCTTGAAGTCCGGGCACAGCGTATTGACTTTCCCGATGCCGAATCCAAGCTCCTGCAAATCCACCTGTCGGATACTAAAACCGACAAAGATAAGATCATTCTCACCTCGGAGGTGGCTGCGGTCGTGCGTCAGCAGAAGGCTTCGGGCGCGCTTGCGATGGGGAAAGCGAGTCCTCGACGCGAGAGTTGAAAGAACTCAGCACCGCCTGCGCCTCCTCCGCATTGAGTTCGACCTTGTGCTGATCCGA
>CAXTRQ010000366.1:0-2192 GCA_964246705.1 uncultured Pyrinomonadaceae bacterium | reverse complement strand
TGACGCTCGTCCTCACTATCAAAGCTGAACGGAGTGGTGCCTTCCGCCAACGCGTCAACTTCGATCACGAGCAGGACGCCCGCGCGGGGCATCGCGCCGACTCCATCTCCGGCGGGCGGAGTAATTGAAAAGAGAAGAATGCCTTCAGGAGAGACCGACTGCGTAATGGCCGGTTGAGCCTGTGAAGAAGAGAAGATGTTGCCCGGCGCGACGGAACGGATAGCGATCATCTTTGGATTGAAACGAAGAGTGGCCGCGACCAGACCGAGCGATGCATCCTTCTTCAAGACTAGCCGGAGACGCCGCTTTGCGCAGACGTGTAAAGTTTGAGTTTCATTCGTCAGACGCAATTCAGCGGCGCTGCGCGGCAAGACACTCGAACCTCCGACCAAGCGCGGTCTTTCGACAAGTGCAACCGGAGCGGGCGTCGCCAGCGATTCATGCGTCGCGCCGTTTGCAGCCTCGACGAAGTTGCTCGAAGTTGCCGGGGCGCTGTTCAGAGCGTCCGGCTGGATTGAAGTCTCGGCGGGCGGATTGGCCGGGTTTTTATAAGTCGCATCAACTGTGCGCGGCACGCTCTGTTCCGCAGTGCTCGCAGCGTTGGTTGCCGGAGCTTGCCCGCGCCCGCTGGCGCTGGTCGTAATCGCGTCCACACTATCAAGCAGAGCTTTCGGCGCGGGAACGTAGGTCGGCGTGACGGCTTCCGCGTCAGGTATCTGCACCTCCGCACGGTTCGGGATGAGACGTGCGGCGGCGAGTTGCTCTTCACGAATGGTTTCTGTCAGCATCGCTTCGAGCGAATCAGAGGTCGGCGTCTGCATCGTGCCGGTCGGACGCATCTCTTCATCATGCGGATTAATGGAGGGCGCGCGGAGCACGTGCGGGGTGACGGCGATGACGATATCTGTCTGCTGGTCGTTGCGGCGCGGCGCGGTGAAGAGCCGACCGAAGATGGGAACCAGACCGAGCACGGGCAATCCCTGACGACCGCGTGACTGTTGACTCTGCGCGACGCTGGCAATCATCATGGTGCGGTTATTCTGGATACGCGCCGTGCCTTCGATGTCGCGCTCGGTGAAGGTTGGCGTCAGCGTCGCGCTGCCTGTGTCGGAGACATCATTCGACTTGATATCCATCTTGACCTGCACATCAAGATTAGGAAAAACTTGAGGCGTAAATTCGAGCGTCAGGCCGGTCTTTTCATACTGAATGACGGGAAAACCGTTGCCTCCGAAAAGGCCGGTCGCCACGCCGGGCTGCGCGTTATTGTCGCCGCCGCTCGCCGCTGCCGTGCCGAACGGCGATACCGAGGCGGTCTGCACGGGCACGCGCTGACCGATGTGCGCCGTAGATTTCTCGCCGTCGAAGGCGTGCACCTGCGTCGAAGCGATGAGGCGTGTGTTGTCTTTGCGCTGAATCGCACTGAGGGTTGTGGCGGGGATAATGAGTGCCGCGCCGAGAGCGGTCGGAGCGGCGGCGGCGCCGAGCGCCTGCGTCACCACTTCGCGGCTGCCGCCGAGAATGCTGAAGCCTTTCTGCACGCCGCCGAGATTGCGCAGAGACGTTTCCGTCCCGATTTGATTGCCGAGCTGCATCAGGTCAGTGCGCGAAACTTCGTAGATGTTGACATCCATCACTACTTCGGCGCGGTCTTTATCAATGCTCTTTAAAATCTCTCCGACAAGGCGCACGTTCTCAACCGTGTCGCGGACTGTGATGCTGTTCGTGGTCTTGTTCGGCGTGATGACGGGCTGGCGTCCGGCCTGCGGCGGAATAGATGCCTGCACGAGTGCGCGCGCGTCGTTCGGGTCAATATTCGAGAGATAAAAGGTGCGCAGGACGAGTTGCTGGTATTGTGGCCGTTTCGTCTGGTCGGCGACGAGGATGGTGCGGCTGCTCAACTTTTGGAAGAACAATCCTTCGGAGAGAAAGATGTAGTCGAGGGCTTGAGCCGCCGTGACATCCTGCAAGTCAATGTTGATGCTTCGTTTCGGAAAGTCGCGGTCGAAGACGGCATTGAGTCTTAACTGTCTGGTCAGATATTTGATGAAGCCTTCGAGTTCGCCGTTGTAGGTGATGACGCGAAGCTGTTCGGCGCGCGGAGATGTGCTGACCTCCTCCTGATTGCGAGTTGTGAGCGGAGCTTTCACGCTCGCGCCGGTTTCAAAAGTGGTGCGGGAAAGCTTGACCGT
>CAXTRQ010000365.1:0-2291 GCA_964246705.1 uncultured Pyrinomonadaceae bacterium | reverse complement strand
CGCTCAGCAGGGGCAACTCTGAGAGTCGCTGCTGAGGCTCTGAGACGATGCCTTCGAGTAAGGTCTCGAAGTGCTTCGCCAGCCGCTCTATTGTCCCTCTGTCGAATAACTCCGTGTTGTACTCCATTACTCCTTCCAGCCCGTCTTCTCTCTCCGCCAGCGTCATCGTTAAATCGAATTTCGCCGTCTCGCTCTCAACCCCCTCCAATCTCTCCAGCCGCAGTCCCTGCAACTCCAATGCAGTGTGCGGCGTGTTCTGCAACACCAGCATCACTTGAAACAACGGCGTGTGGCTCAGACTCCGCTCCGGCTGTAACTCTTCCACCAGCTTCTCAAACGGTAAATCCTGATGTGCATAGGCTCCGAGACTCACCTCTCTCACTCGCTTCAACAATTCGATGAAACTCGGATTCCCTGAAAGGTCTGTTCTCATCACCAACGTGTTGACGAAGAACCCTATGAGACCTTCGGTTTCTAGACGCGAGCGGCCAGCGATGGGAGAGCCGACGCAGATGTCTGTCTGACCGCTGTAGCGCGCCAGTAGCGCTTGGAAAGCGGCCAACAACGTCGTGTACAAGGTCGCTCTTTCGCGCTGCCCCAGTTTATCAAGTTCATCACTCAGGCTCTTAGGAAGAGCGAATGTATGTGACGAGCCGTTGAAATTCGATGTCGCGGGTCGCGGTCTGTCGGTTGGTAGTTCGAGTATTTCCGGGCACTTCTCCAGTTGCGTTTTCCAGTAGGAAATCTGCTTTTCAAGCCTTGCACCTTTCAGCCATTCTCGTTGCCAGATGGCAAAGTCGGCGTACTGGATGGGAAGTTCCTCAAGCGTTGGGGGGCGACCATTGGAAAGGGACTCATAAAGAGATGTCACTTCATGTATCAACGCACCGATTGACCATTTGTCGCTAATGATGTGGTGCATCGTCATCAGAATCACGTGGTCTTCGTTAGCTAGTTTGAGCAGGGCGATCCGGAAGAGCGGCCCGCGAGCGAGTTCAAAAGAAGGGGATTCCTGCTCCGCCGATAAACGCTTCGCTTCGGCTTTCGGGTCAAGCTCATCGCTGAGATTTACCACTGGTAGTTTCAACGGCTCCGCTACCGAGATGACCTGCATCGGAATCTCATTGACGACCTCAAAAGTGGTGCGTAGGGTCTCATGCCGGCGGACTATCTCGCTGAGAGTTAGTTCTAACGCCGCGACGTTCAGTTGACCCACCAGACGGAGGGGTAGATGAATGTTATAAGCGGTGCGCTCAGGCTCAAGCTGATTCAAAAACCACAAGCGCTGCTGCGCAAATGATAGGGGAGCCGGCGACTGCCGAGCACGACGCGGAATAGCAGCATGTTCGGCGCGCGCTCCTTCTTCTCGCAGCTTCTTCAGGAGAAGCTTGAGTTTCACTGACGATAGTTTTTTCAGTCGTTCCGAGTTATCTATTTTCATTATTTTATTTCTGTTCCCAACCACCGCCGATGGTTCGAGCTAAAAGGTGATTCCGTGGCCGTAAGCCTTTCAAGCCTTAAGCCTGTTTTGGCCTTTACCATTCAAGTCGCTGTTTCTCTTGGATGGTGATGAGGATGAAATCTCTCTTCAATTCTTGTCACATAGCCGGTAAGTTGCGGCTTGGAGTTGTGAGATGCCCAGTTGAGGCTATATCTAACGACGTTGGGCGTGCTCGGGCGAGCTTAACCCGTCGTGAACTATTACTCTTCGTTAGTTGCCAGAATGTCCTCTGCTTCGCTTTCGTCTAAAGCCTCAAGCAGAGCAAGCATTTCATCTATCTTAATCGCACCTGAGACGGCCAAGATGCTCTTTTCCACGACTTCCGCTAACTCCGCGATGGTTGCGGTCATGAAGAAATCACGCAACGGTATCTCTACGTGAAAGTCATGCCGCATCCGAGAGGCCACTTGCATCACAGTCAAAGAATTACCACCCAATTCAAAGAAGTTGTCATGGATACCGACTTGCTCAAGACCGAGCACCTTACACCAGATGTCGGCTAAGGTGTGTTCGATAGCGGTTGTGGGAGCGAGATACTGGCCTGCCAACTGAGGGCGCGAGTCATCGGGTGCGGGCAGCGCACGCCGGTCAACTTTGCCGTTGGGTGTCAGCGGTATCCCATCCAGAATGATGAACAGAGAGGGGAGCATGTATTCCGGCAACTTCTCCCCAAGGTGGCGGCGCAGTCGGCTCACGCTCATACTCTCCTCTGTAACATCTCCCTCGGCGACGATGTAGGCCACCAGCCGCGTGTGTCCCGTCGCTTCCTCTCTCGCCATCACCACCGCTT
>CAXTRQ010000364.1:0-2320 GCA_964246705.1 uncultured Pyrinomonadaceae bacterium | reverse complement strand
CAGGACTTCAAAAAACGAGATGAGATAGAGAAACAGCCAATCGCGGTCGGCCTTAAGTTGCAGGAGTTTGACGGAAGAGAGAAACAGCGTCAGGTGAACGAGCGCGCTGATGCCTGCGCGCTTCTCTTCTTCACCAACCCCGCTCGATTGAAACTGCCAGTCTAAATAAAAAAGCGGGAGCGCCACAATCACCGTCAAAAGCCCGGCGCGCTCCGAGAGCAGCCACCTTGTCCCTTCGAGTTTCCAAGCAGCAACCAGCACGCAAACGAAGGCCACTGCCAGCCCCGCGCTCATGCCGCCCACCAACAAAAGCGCGAGCGCACCGCACGCGATCATCGCGTGTGAAGATGCGCGGAAATACGTCTCTAAATTCAATACCGTTTACCAAAACCTGTCCGGGGCGCATTCGCGCCCGCCCCACAATTGAAGAGCGAGAAGGCGACGGGAAGCGACTCTCTCCAGCCAATTAATGAACTTTGCGAAAGAAAGTTTGACGCCCACGCTCTCAGCAGCTTTGCCCGCAGTTCTACTTTTTGAGACGAATTTCAAAAATCTTCGGCCAGAGTTTGCCAGTCACGAAAAGCCTATCGCCCGCTTCGTCGTAGGCGATCCCGTTGAGCACCGCCTCATCGTCGCCTCGCTCCGCATCCGGCAGGAGATTCGTGAGGTCAATCCAGCCGACAATCCTTCCCGACTGCGGGTCAATGCGGACGATGCGGTCTGTATGCCAGATGTTCGCGTAGATTTCACCCTTGATGTATTCCAGTTCGTTCAGTTCTCTGACGGGCTGCCCGCGCATCGTCACGTTGATGGTTCGCTTCACCTCGAAGGTCGTCGGGTCAAGAAAACGAAGCTGGTTTGTCCCGTCACTCAAAATCAAAAACTCTCCGTCGTGCGTCAGTCCCCAGCCTTCTCCGTCGTAGTGAAACTCGCCTTGCTTTTGAAAAGTCTCAGGGTCGTAAATAAAACCCTTCTTAGCCTGCCAAGTGAGTTGATAAATCTTTCCCTTAAAAAGCGTCATGCCTTCAGCGAAAAACTGCGGCGGGACATCAATCTTCTTCAGCACCTTGCCCGTGTTCAATTCGACTCTTCGCAGAGTAGATTGACCGTATTGCCCTGCGCTCTCTAAAAACACGCCGTCGTGAAAGATGAGTCCTTGCGTAAAAGCCGCGCGGTCGTGCGGCCACGTATTGACCACTTGAAATCCGTAAGCGGGAACATCCTGCGACACAGACGTATTGCTCGCGCCGGTCTGAGTGTTGCTGTTGACGTTGCTTTCCGAGTTGGCGTTCGTCCCGTTTGCTCCTCTCTGCGGCGTGCCGCTCTGACAACTGAAGCTGAGAACGGAAAAGGCGAGGGTGAGCAGCATAATTCTAAACGAAGTGTCTCTCATAGAATTTTCGTTGAATCTTGTTCCTTTCGATTTCCACCCGCATTTGACGCGCCGCGCGCGCTCTGGAGTTGCGGGAAGATGTCAGACTATTTTCGTTGACAAAGAGAAAAAACGAAAGCCCGCCGGAAGGTCGTCATCCACCGAGCAGGCTCGCTTAAAAGGAAAAGCCCACTCAGTCTGAAACTGAATGAGCTTTTTCACCTTATAATTAATCCGGCGACTTCCTACTCTCCCACACAGTTACCCGCGCAGTACCATCGGCTCCAAGAGGCTTAACTTCCGTGTTCGGGATGGGAACGGGTGTGCCCCTCTCGACAAAATCACCGGAAAACTTGTCAACTCTCGCTT
Source organism: uncultured Pyrinomonadaceae bacterium (assembly GCA_964246705.1). Classification (GTDB taxonomy): domain Bacteria; phylum Acidobacteriota; class Blastocatellia; order Pyrinomonadales; family Pyrinomonadaceae; genus DASZCR01. The sequence goes on along the minus strand of CAXTRQ010000364.1, from coordinate 579 downwards.
GAGAAGAGAGCTTGGAAAATCGAATAGTGAAATTTAGTCAAGGCAACACTGCTTGTGCTTTAGTGCAGCTTGAATTCGTTTTGCTTGAGAGTAAATCTTACGGTCAAGCCTTGGGAACATTAGTACTGGTCAACTGAGCGCCTTACAGCAGCTTACATTTCCAGCCTATCAACCTCGTGGTCTACAAGGAGTCTCACTGGCAGGACTAATCTCTGGTCTGGCTTCACGCTTAGATGCATTCAGCGTTTATCCATGCTCGACATAGCTACCGAGCGCTACCGCTGGCGCGATAACTCGTACACTAGAGGTCGATCCAACCCGGTCCTCTCGTACTAAGGTCAGATTCCATCAATCCTGCTCCGCCCACACCAGATAGGGACCGAACTGTCTCGCGACGTTCTAAACCCAGCTCACGTACCGCTTTAATTGGCGAACAGCCAAACCCTTGGGAGCTTCTGCACCCCCAGGATGCGATGAGCCGACATCGAGGTGCCAAACCCTACCGTCGCTGTGGACGCTTGGGTAGGATCAGCCTGTTATCCCCGGCGTACCTTTTATCCGTTGAGCGACGGCCCTTCC
>CAXTRQ010000363.1:0-2320 GCA_964246705.1 uncultured Pyrinomonadaceae bacterium | reverse complement strand
CTCTGAATTGGAGGAAAGAATGATACGCGAACTTCTTCTTGATGACAGCTTCTCTCACCCGACCTACTCGTCCGAACCGGAGAAGCCTCTACAGGTCAAGCGTCGGCAATTCTTGCAGACGGTTGGTATTGTCGGTATTGGCCTCGCCCTATCGTCAAAGAACGTGCTTGCACAAGATAGTGATGCCGGTCGGTGGCGTGACCGCGTCACCGGTTTTGTGGAGACCGTTTGCAGTGACAGCAGGGCGAATGCGATCAACTCACGACTCTTCAGTGCGGACATCTACCGCGCACCGGTCAGTACGAACTTTCATTCCTATTTCTCCGCTCCATTCATTTTCGTCGGGATGACGATTAGTCCTGAAGAGGTCATCTGTGGGAACGGCTTCGAGGTGAATCGGTTTCCTTATTATGATGTCCAGTGCCCTTGCCGGGGCATTAATGACTTAAATGCTTTCGAAATCAGGCGCATCACCAATAGGAATGAGATGAACTATTATGGCTGTGTATTAGCGCCTGCCAGCACACGCACGACGTTGCAGAGCGGTGATCACGCCGAATATCGTCGGACGGCATCCGGGTACGGCTTGAACCCTGATAACTTCGAGGTTGAATACCAAAGGGTGTTTACAGGTAAAGGTAGAGCGCACTACGGATACCATATCGCCGACAAGACACAGGTAGGCTCGAATGGTAAGCGTCCTAGAGATATACTTCTCTCTACGGAAGAGATTTAAGGTCTCCGGCAAGCTCAGTCTTGGGCGAAAACGTTGTGGAGGCAGGGTTTGACTTTCTGAACTGGTGTTCACGCTAATTCCAACATTGTTTTAGCGACGCGATATGCAGAAATCGTCCCTGCCTTTACGGGTACACCGTTTTGTTAGTAGCCCTTGGCTACTTTGGCGGCAATGGAAGAGGCAAGGTGAAAGCTTGCCTGTTATTGAGGATCTGTAAGTTAGCGTTCAATTGTTACGGAGACTAATGAAATGAGTTCACAACCACCTCAACCACCGCAGTTTGACTGGTCAAAAACTAAGTTTTATACCGGGGTCGCGCTCATCACGATGCTTCTTGGCATAGGCATTCAAGCTTCGTTGGTGCCCACTGCCTGGTGGCCGATCTTGTTTCCGGCTCCAACTGAAAGACCGGGACCTCAAAGCTCTCCCGTGCCAGTCACCATCTCATCTGCCAACCCGTTAGTGCGACAGCAGAATGTATGTGGTGTTTGGCTCTCGGAGACTTCTCGAAAGAGGTATAACTTCATCTGCCAAGCTCAGGATTCCTTCGAGATATATGAAATTAGCGATCAAGGGCTAAATAAAAATGGATCCGGGAAGCTAACGGAAGATGGCAACATCGAGGCTGAGTTTCTCTCTTTGCCGAAAAACAGAAGGGCGCATTTGAAGCTGAGGCTTTCAGCTGATGGCCGGAAGATGGAAGGCTCATGGCAAGGTGATGACCCGCGAGAATCTGGCCGATTGCTGTTCCATCGCATTTAGTAAAGGTCATCGTCGCGGATGGTTTTGCGACTTTAGCCGCTATCAACGAGCGCCACAGATGCTTATGAAGGAAGTTCTACCATGAAACTTTTTAGAAGAAATAACTTGGCGAATCGCGGCATACTTTTCTGTGTTGGAATCGCTCTTCTGTTGGCTCAAACGATGGAGACACCGCACAGTAGCGCGCAGACTCATGCGCGCTACCCGAACGGAGCCGATGAAAGAAGAGCGCCGACCGGGGAACGTGACATAGAGGAACATGATGTAATCGAGCACGCGGTCAATTCAATCTGCGAAGAACGTGTTCGAGACCCACAGGGGAGCATCCCAATAGATCAGATGGCAGCGCAGAGCGCACTGCCCCTCACTGATCTTCGAGTCATCGCCGGGAGGAAACGCGCCGAACGATTGCTGCCCGTGGCTAAAAGATTCGTCCCTTCAGTCTTGAGTCGCCTCGCTGCCGACTATAACTTGGAAGCTCTAAGTCTTAACTGGATCAATACGCGAGTCAAAGCCGTCAGCAAAATCAAGCTGGAGATGGCGGCACACGACAACGCTTACTGGCGGCCAAGCGATCCCGACGCGATCATCTTCGGGACCATCTTCCTCGCCGGGATACGGTCGGACGAAGCGATGATTACAGTCTTGGCGCACGAGCTTACGCACGCCGTCAACGGGACGGATCAAGCTTTGCGGCCACTGTTTGCGCGGGTCGAGGCAAGAGCGTCTCGGATAGCAACGCTGCCGGTTCGGGGGGAAATGGCGGCGGAATTGACGTGCGAGGCCGTAGGTCTTCAGGTTATGCGGGCGTATACGGGCAAA
>CAXTRQ010000362.1:0-2323 GCA_964246705.1 uncultured Pyrinomonadaceae bacterium | reverse complement strand
ATCTGGCCAGAATCACCTTTGTTTGCTTGCCTTTACACGATAGCTGAATAGAAACCGGCAATAGATACATTCGTAAAATTCATATAGTCTGAAATTAGTCTGCTCATAATCGTCTCGACGCTATTGGTTTCGTTTTGTCCTCGTTACGTAATTTACGCATGTGGTAGCGCACTTTGGTTCTCAACGCATTCAACTCATAACTGATCACGCGCGGGTCATCATGTAACTGAGTCGCAATCTCAACGCACGAAAAACCTTCAAGGAAGCGTGCTAACACATCGCTTTCGCGCTTGTTGAGCCGCCTTATCATAACCTGCAACACTGCCCTTCAGAAGCGAAGCGGCGGGCGACTTTTGGGGCAGGGATGTGAAAGGGGCGGCTCCGTCATGACCCGCCCCTTTCCCCTGCCGAACTGTAAGAGTGCCGCCTAGCGGTGGTTGGATTGGGCCTGCGGGGGGTCGCCCTTAGGACACAAGCCGCAGTTGGCACACTGGCATTCGCGGTAATCTCGCTGGCAAGCCTTGATACATACGCGGTTGCCGTTACACGACGCCTCGCACTCGTTGTAGAGATCCACGCACATTTGGAACGGACACTCACGGGCCTTGGTGGGGCTCCCCGTCAGGAGCGTGAAGAGCAGCACCGCCGTCAGGACGGTAAGAGAGAGCAACTTTCTTAGTCTCATGTGGCCTCCTTGGCTTGGTAAGTTATAGGCGGACTTCGCGGCGGCCGACTTATCAGAGGCTGCGAAGCACAGGTTTTGCGGACATGAAGGGGCGGCACCCGCCGCCCCTCCCTCACGTTCTTAACAATCCACCTCGCAACCATTTTTGGCGAGACACTGGCAATACACAAACTCACGCCTGGCCGTACAATGCTCAGGGGTAGCCCCCTGCGCGATGCAACGTTGGTACGTATTGTCGGAAGTGGCGGCGCAAGACGAAGAGGTGGATCGGTTACAGGCGATATGGGGTTGTGCGGCGCGAGGTGAGGTAAGCAGAAGAAGCATACCCCCTAAGACCGCAAGGCGGAAGTACAGTTTGACTCTCATTTTTCCTCCGATGTGAGAGCGCGGGATTGGTTTAAGCCGGACGGCAGCAAGAGCACCGCCAGCGTCTAAGAATCCAACGCCTCAGAAGCGGTTCAACACCTCGTCCTCAGCCTCAGCCGGTAATTTGCCCGCCCACGACTCGACCACCGTGCCCGTCCGGTCGGCCATGATGAGCGTAGGCGTCCCCCTGACCTGCACAGCGTCAAGCCCCGCCTGCTTGATGTCGTCAACGGAGACGCCGAGGTCGTTTAAGTACTTTTGTGACTCGCCGACGCTCTGGGGCAGGACGGCGACGAGGCCGACCCCTGCCTTCTTAGCCTTCTCCTGAGCAAGTCTTTGGTAGAACGGGGAACTCTCCGTGCAGAAGTGGCAACTCGTCGAAAGTACCAGCAGTAATGTTCGCTCGTTCTTACCCCATTCGACCCCCGGCACTGAAAGTTTAGTCCCGGGCTGAATCCGGGCTTGAGCCTGCGGTGATTCGGCTTGCGGCAGCAGGTACCGCTTGACCAAAACGCCGCCGAGTAGAAGGGCGACGACGATGATCGCGACGTTGGCAAGCTGTTCGAGTCTTTTGGTTAGATTGTTCATGAAGCTTCCCCGTTGAGAAAACGAAAATAAGAGATGAAGGCACCGAGGGGAAGTCGGCGACTAATAGACAGGCGCCGACGAAATAAAAAAACTTGCGCTGAAGGTGCCCGTGAGGAGCGGGGCCGAAGCCCCGCCCCTGCTGCTGCCGCACCCTTTCTCTTCGGGCCTTCTATTGCATACACGTACAATCACCCATGTCGGTGCAGCACACTATCTGCGAAGGGCAGTCAGCAAAACTGGGATCCCGCAAACAGAACGGCCCGCCGCGGGAAGGCCCGCCATAGGCAGACAGGGCGGGAGCGAACGCAATGATCATGAGTGCGGCGCAGAGCACGAATAGAGTGGAGAGGCGGCGGGCGAGTCGGTGTTTCAGCATGATGTTCTCCTTCGTTGTTGGTGACTTAAACCTTTGAGGTCGAGGGGGCCGTGACGCGAGGTGGAATTTCATCTCGCGACGCGGAATGTAACTGTAAGGGTGGCTGAAAGTCTTGAAATCAGGCTTGAAACGACATTAAATTTTTTTGAAAGGATTTTTGAAAGCGCGGATTCAAGTTGTAAGTGCAACAAAGGCATGTTTTGAGCATCAATGAGCGCACCACCGAGCACTCGAAACGTTTCGAGTGAGAATCCTGTGCGTCCCAAGACCTCGGCTGACGAGTTGATCATTCTACCTGCGCCTCAGCT
>CAXTRQ010000361.1:0-2339 GCA_964246705.1 uncultured Pyrinomonadaceae bacterium | reverse complement strand
CAACGCAGAACAACATGCGCGGCCACCGAGCCGGGGTCAATCTCTAAAGCTTTGCGGCACTCATCAATTGCCTCATCGAAACGGCGGGCGTGATAGAGAATATTGGCGACCGCCGTGGCAATGACCGCCGAGCGCGGGTCGAGTTCCTGCGCGCGTCTGACTTCGACCAGAGCTTCGTCGTGCCTCTCCATGGCCGAAAGCGTGAGAGCGTACCAGTGATGAGCGGTCGGATAGTTGCGATTGAGATCGAGGGCACGGCGAAACTCATGCTCGGCTCCCGTCCAATCACGGTCGTAATAAAATTTGATGAAGGCGAGCGAGACGTGAGCTTCGGACAGCGTGTCGTCCAACTGAACGGCATGCTCGGCGGCCTCTCTGGCGCGGGCGAAGGCGTCGGCGGGCGGCGGTTCGAGATACCAGTTGAGCAGGGCATGGCAATCGGCGAGACCGGCGTAGGCCAGCGCGAAGCGGGAATCCTTGGCAATCGCCTGCTCAAAGTTCGAGATGGCCTGACGCATGCCTTCGGGCGTGCGCTTGCCCATGTGATAACGACCGGCGAGATAGAGTTGCTGCGCCTCGCTGCTGTCGGTGTACTGCTTATTGAGACGCCTGCGTTCGTCGCTCGTCAGTTCGAGACTGAGCGCGCGTGCGACACGCTCCGAGATGGAAGTTTGCAGCGTCGAGATGTCCGTGAACTGGTCGTTGAACTTCTCTGCCCACATGGTTCTGCCCGTCGCCACCTCGATTAATTCAAGCGAAGTCTGCACGCTCTTGCCGGTGCGCTCCATCGTTCCCGAGAGCACGTAATCAACTCCCAACTCGCTGCCCGCTTCCTGTGGCGTTTTCTGCGAGCCGAGATAGCGGCGGACGGCGTTGGAGGTTCTCAGCGTGACTTCGTCCAGTTGGCCTAGCTTGCGTGTCAGCATATCCGCCACGCCGACGCCGAGATACTGTTCATCGCCTTCCGCCCCGATGGTTGTAAAAGGCAGCACGGCGAGAGAGCGCATTTTCTTGTCCGGCGCGGCTGTGCCGGACGATTCGGCGAACGCTTCCGTAACGTAGATTTCAAAATTACCATCGCGCTGCGATTGAAAAGCGATGAGCTTTCCGTCGGGCGACCATCCGGGTTCGTCGTCGTAGGTGTGGTCGCCGGAGACGGCGCGTTGATGGCTGCCGTCGGCGTCCATCACATAGATGACGGGCAGATCGGTGTGAATCGGACGGTTGCCAGCGAAGGCGATATGTTTTCCGTCAGGCGACCAGACGGGTTTGACATCGTTGCCGGGATTGTTCGTCAGATTACGCAAGCCAGTCCCGTCGGCGTTCATGACGTAAATTTCATAGTTGCCGTCGCGGTCGGTGCTAAAGGCGATCTGTTTACCGTCGGGCGAAAACGCCCCGTCGTTGTCGAACGCCTTATCGTCGGTCAACTTTCGTTTGTCCGAGCCGTCAATGTTGATCGTGTAAAGTTCAAAGTTCAGCGTCGCGTCGGGCGTGTTCGCTCCGTAGATGATGCGCTTATCGTCGGGCGACCACGCGGGGCGCGTGTCTTCCGAAGGATTGTTGGTGAGATTAATCTGATTGCTGCCGTCGGCCTCCATGACATAAATTTCGGTCTGCCCGTCGCGCCTGCTCTGGAAGGCGATTTTCCGTCCGTCGTGAGACCACGCGGGACAGTCGTCGTCCGTGGTGTTGTAGGTCAGGCGGCGCAGGTCTGTACCGTCGGCGTTCATTAAGTAGATTTCGGTCTTGCCGTCGCGGTTGCTGGCGAAGGCGATGCGCGTCCCGTCGGGCGAATAATCAGGATGCCAGTCAGTGGCGATGTCGTTCGTCAAGCGTAAGGGGTAAGCGCCCGCGCGCACAGCCCCGCTTCTCCAAGCGCCTTTCAGATAAATGAAAGCGGGCAGACCTGCGAGGACGAGCAACACGAGCAGCGCAAGCGCAATGCGAGCGGTCGTCCAATGTCGCGGCGTGGCGACGTGGAACGGAGCCTCAGTCGCGCCCGTGTCAGCCGCGCCGATGTCAGCCGTATCTATAGCAACCGCACCCATGTCGGCCGGACGCGCGCCGTCCCCATTAGAAGAGGCGGCGATTGCTTCCGGCACAGCCAAGGAAGCAGCGAGAGGGCTGAGTTCTTTAACCTCTCCCACGCTCTTTTCCGAGACGCTCGCTGGCTCGCCTGTGGTGCGCGCCTCCGCCGCGACGCCGAGCGGGTTGTTCATACGACGAAGCAGTTCGGCGAAGCGCGGGTCTGAGCGAAGATTGTCGAGGTGCGGGTCAACACTGGCGAACGTGAATCCGACGGCGTGCTCGCGTTCGGCCTGCGCGAGCCATTGGAA
>CAXTRQ010000360.1:0-2350 GCA_964246705.1 uncultured Pyrinomonadaceae bacterium | reverse complement strand
CTGCCGCTCGTTCATTACTTCAACTTCTCGTGTTTGCATTTCGCTACACCGTGTCCGTAGCCTTCTGGATACCACATGCTTGTGCCTGCGCAATCAGGACAGGCACTATAGTCTTTTTTCTGGTGCGAAGCAGTATCCATCTTTTTATAGGTTTCTTTTAAGTCTTTTTCTTTATTGCGTGTGGGGCGTGGACTGTCGGGGACTGGACTGCTGAACACTGGACTGCCGGGCGCTGACACCAAATAGATAGTGCCCTGCTCAGTTCTCCCTCCGATTTTACGTTCTTGCCTAAAAATGAGTCCTTTCTTTTCGAGGCGGTCAACGACTTGGATTGATGTCGAGCGACCAAGACCAGCGCGTGCGGCGAGTTGAGGATAACTTATTCTACACGTTGATTTACCGTACCCGTGTGAAAGTCGATAAAGCTGTTCATAGACTGACCGTTCCTGTAGATCAAGGAGCTTATAAAGGTGGTCAATAATAATATTCGGTAATCTGAGATGCCCTTCGACTTGGGGGAGGGAAGACCAGAGATTTACGCTCGGACTGTCGGGAACTGGACTGTCAGAGGCTGATCGCCGTTCGGGGTGGACGCCGTCCACGCCCCGGAGACTACCAGCCTGTGGACTGTCGGGGTCTGGACTGTCGGAGTCTGGATTACCAGCTTTAATTGAAACAGAGGACGTGGCAGATGGTAGAGCCTCGTTCTTTTTCCGATTTTCCTCCTCGTTGAGGAAATCAGACAAGCTATGCCACTGTTGGGGTTGGGCTGCTTTGACCACGTACTGACGCCTCCTTCGCTGCTAGGGTGACCAGTTCGACTGGATAAGTCATGAGACCTTTGGCTTGACCAAGAGCGTAGGCAAACGAGCAGGTCTTTAGTATCTCGCGCGGAATGCCGCCGGTGCGGTTATAGATTTCGGTGATTGCTTCATCGTTGAAGGGGCAAGGGATTTCGGCTTTGGCGCAGCGGAATTCGATCATTCCCTTTGCCTCCACTAAAGTTAGCGGATCAAGCGAAGACGGCAGGAAGATGCGTGATCTGACTGCCTCCTTGCTCGGATCGGCCAGCTTGGCGGCCAGTTCGAGTTGGCCGGCGATGACGAAATTGATCAGCTTATGTTCGTGAGTTTCAAAATTGAGGAGCGTGCGCAAAAGTTCAAGCTGCGCGCCTTTGAGTTTCTGCGCCTCGTCGATGAAAACGACGGCGCTTTTGCCCTCACGATGCAATTCAAGCAATTTACCGTGCAGATCGTTTTCTTGGTCTAAGACCGATCTGCGTGGCGGAAGGCCATACTCCGCTGAGATCGCCTTCAAAAATGCGAAGTCTGAAATAAAATTAGGGGAGGGGAGTATCTTGCATGCGAAGTCTTCTCTGGCGTTATAGTCAGTGTAGATGTACCGCAAGAGAGAACTCTTGCCCGTTCCGACCGGCCCTATAAGCATAGTCAGACCCTGACGATTATTAAGCACATGGCCGGTCTTGAACAGCTACTTCCGGCTCGATGCGCTCTAAAAATTCCGTTTCGACTGACGATTATTAAGCACATGGCCGGTCTTGAACAGGGCATTCTTCAGGGCTGGAGTCAGATAGAGTAGATGCGGATTTGGTGAAATGGAGAAGGGTTGAATACTCATAACTGCGGCTTATAACATGACCACTTGCACTGATACAAGCTAATTATGGTAAGGGGTAGCATAATTAAGGCTCAGGAGACGGGAATGAGCGTTACATTTCCCGTATGGGATCATGATGGATGGACTTACAGACAACAATTGACTCAAAACGTTTTGAGTCAAATAAGGAAGGGCGGGGAAGTGGTAATATTAGAGCATGACGAAAAGAAGGACAGCCACACCGGTTTCGCTCACAGATGAGCAACGCCAACGGCTGGAGCGACTCTGGTTCTACTACGGCAACTACGGGCCGCAGACCACGCCCGGCAATCACCAGTTCATTCAGCGCATCCTTGAGCAGGGCATTGACATCCGCCCCTTAATCACCAAGAGAAGCCGCAAGTCCGAGATTCCGACCGAGGAGTGCGAGGCGGCGGTCGAGCGAGTGCTGGCGATGGGAAGCAATACTATAGGAGACAACGAAACTGACGACGGCAGCCGATTGCAAGTGATTAGCAGTCCTGAAGTGGAGCAGCAGCACCCACGCCTCGAAGTTGATCCCAAGTTGAAGGAGATACTCGACGACATGAAGCGGCGGTATGTGGTTGGGAGGAGAAAACTTGAGATCGAGGATGACGCGCCGGATGCCGCCTGAGATTGGACTGAGAGGCAACACCATTAGGACTTACGCAAGAGCCATTTGTACGGACGGCGATTTGAGTTGCTCGATGAG
>CAXTRQ010000359.1:0-2398 GCA_964246705.1 uncultured Pyrinomonadaceae bacterium | reverse complement strand
TTCTCTTGGTGATTAAGGGGCGGATGTCAATGCCCTGCTCAAGAATGCGCTGAATGAACTGGTGATTGCCGGGCGTGGTCTGCGGCCCGTAGTTGCCGTAGTAGAACCAGAGTCGCTCCAGCCGTTGGCGTTGCTCATCTGTGAGCGAAACCGGTGTGGCTGTCCTTCTTTTCGTCATGCTCTAATATTACCACTTCCCCGCCCTTCCTTATTTGACTCAAAACGTTTTGAGTCAATTGTTGTCTGTAAGTCCACTCCTGTTGAATCGTTTCAAGCGGAACCCACTTTTACGTCTAAGCGAAACAAAATACAATAGAAACCTTCGCGTTGACGAAAGGTTGTTTTCTCAGTTATCTTGTGCCGCATGTACATCAGCACGTTAGAGGCAGCCAGACGCCTCAAGACAACACAGAGACGGGTTCAACAACTAATAGAAGAGAGCAAGCTGCCCGCGATCAAACCCGCCCGCGATTATCTTGTTGAAGAGGCGGATTTAAAGTTAGTCGAAAACCGCCGCCGTCCCGGCAGACCTCCAAAGGAGCGTAAAGAAGCCGCATGAAAACCATCGCCATCGCCAATCAAAAAGGTGGAGTAGGCAAGTCAACGACCGCCGCGACGCTGGCCGCAGAACTTGCCATCCGCGAATACGAAACCCTCTTGATTGATGCTGACCCGCAAGGCAATGCCACGCAAATCTTCTTTAGCCACGAGCAGGTGACTTCAACGCTCTCAGACGTTCTCATGGGCGGAGGCAGCGAACCAGCGGCATCCCTTGTCGAAAAAGGCATGACGACAGTCATCCCCCACTTGGACATGGTTGCCGCCAACATCAACCTTGCGAAATTCGAGAGAGAGTCCCTTAGCAATTACGAAACTTAGAATGGCACTCAAATCCGTTTCCAGCCGGTACGATTTCGCCATCTAGATACCCCTCCGAACTTAGGTTTGCTGCTCACAGCGAGCCTCACAGCAGCCGATTACGTGATAGTGCCGGTCAAGGCCGCTCCTTTCGCTCTCTACGGTTTTGATGACCTTCTGGACGCCATTAACGGCGCACGGAGCTTGAATGCGCCTTTAAAGATTCTCGGCACAATCTGTACTATGTTCGACAAGCGCATGAATGTTTCCGGTAATTCCCTGCTTGAATTAAAAGAGAAATCCGGGGACTTGATTTTCAATACGGTGATTCACGCGCAGGCCAAGCTGGAGGAATCCCCTTTCGTTCACCAGCCCATTCAAATCTATGCCCCGAATACGCGCGGGGCGATTCAATATTCCGAACTTACAGACGAAATCCTTGAGCGCATCGGTGTCGCGGCGAAAGCCTCTCACCTGAGCGTGGTGCAGAAATGACAGACCCGAAACCAAAGCCGCGACGCACTAAGCTCGAATTACGCGAGCCTGCGAAACCTCTTACTTCGCCGCGCCCTCTTGCCGATGACCATCCGGCAGCGCAGATTTTCAGGGAAGCGCAAAACAGCCAGCCTATATTGAGCAGCCAGCCCACAGAGCAACCACGTGCAAGCCCGGTGGGCAACCAGCCCGTATTGGACGATCAGCCCAAGGCGAGCAGCCAGCCCATCTTGAGCCACCAAGTTTTCAATCTGGCGACGGCAATCCCAGATGTGAAAGGCGACACGCGGCTTCCTCATAAATACAGCGATTACCTTTGCACGATGCTTAAACCGGATGAGCAGGCCGTCTTCCTTCAGCTTTACAGGTTGTCATGGGGATTCAAGAATGAGACCTGTTTCATCAGTAACCCCAGACTTTCAAAGCGTTCCAACGTGCCGCTCTCTTCTATGAAGCGCGCCGTCTCCGGTCTTATCTCCAAAGGTGTGGTGGAAAAGACGGGGCAAACAAACGGCTTCGGTAAAGAGCAGGGCGTTGAATACAAGGTGCTCAATCTGGACTGGCAGCCCATTCTGAGCAGTCAGCCCGATACGAGCAGCCAGCCCAATATGGGCACAATTAAAGATAAAGATTTTAAAGAAAGATTCTAAAGATGGAGTAGCTTCGCTTGATTTTAAAAACTGCCCAGACTGTAACGGCACAGGCTTTTATTATCCGAACGGACACGAAGGCGGCGTAGCAAAATGCAAGCACGAGAAATTGAAACAATGAACGAGCGGCAGCGCAACCACATCAATTATTTCCTAGAGCGGCTCGCGCACTGGGGAAGTATCAGGAACGGAAACTGGACAGCGCGGATGCTAGCTGCGAGAGACGCCGACGAGCGCCACCCGCTACGCACCGAAGAAGAAGCCGACGCGGTTTTACGCTATCTGAGCGACCCGGAGGCTGCGGCTTTAAGCGATTGAGCGTACGCAAACTCTATCTAGGTGAAGCATGGACATAAATCATAAGTGAATTCGCCACCTGGCTAACTCTATTTGTT
>CAXTRQ010000358.1:0-2443 GCA_964246705.1 uncultured Pyrinomonadaceae bacterium | reverse complement strand
TAGTGTCAAAGAGCTATTCGTGCAAAGACTTTTGGCTATTCACTTAGTGCAAAGAAGTTGTCAGCAGCGCCCACCCGCTTGATGCCGAGCACCTCAGACCATATGTCGGCTATCACCTCCTCGACCAGCGTGCGTGGCGCGACGTAGCCGTCTCCGTCTGCTGCCCATTCAGGTGCGGGCAAAGCTCTGCGGTCGATTTTGCCATTCGGCGTCAGCGGCAGGTCGTCCAGCATGACGAAGGCCGAGGGCACCATGTATTCCGGCAGACGTTCCTTGAGGTACGCGCGCAGTTCACCGTGCGTAGGCTCATGCACGTTCCCGGCGGCGACGACGTAGGCCACCAGTCGCTTGTCGCCCGGCACGTCCTCGCGCGCGATGACGGCACAGGTTTTGACCGTTGGCCACTGGGCTATCGCCGCCTCGATCTCTCCCAACTCAATGCGAAAGCCCCGAATTTTCACTTGGTTATCAATGCGACCGAGGAACTCTACCGTTGCGTCGGCCAGCCATCGCGCAAGGTCGCCCGTGCGATAGAGGCGAGCGCCCGGCTCCGGTGAAAAGGGGTTGGGGACAAACTTCTCGGCGGTCAACTCTGGGCGCTTGAGGTAGCCGCGCGCCAGCCCTTCGCCGCTGATGTATAGCTCCCCGCTCACACCCAACGGCATAGGCTCCAGCCGATCATCTAAAATATAAACCGCTATGTTTGCTATCGGCCGCCCGATTGGCGGCTCTGTGCCCGCCTCTCCCGCCTCTGCAACCGGAGCACACGTCGCTACCACTGTACTTTCCGTCGGCCCATAGTGAGGAACCTAACAGTTCCGGCTCGCCACCAAGTATCTCGAACAAGAGTCAACGCCTCAGAGGAAAAACTTGCACCTCGCTTTATCAATTAACTCTAACTTTTCCGTTAGATAAATTGTCCTCCCGATCAACCTTCTCAATTAACTCCGGGTCAATCAGCAAATGCCCCTAGTAGCTCACTGCCGAGAGAAGAAGCAGAACTCGTTGAAAAGGTTTCGTCGCCCTAGTAAAAATGCCTGTTAAGTTCTTAAAAGCCCCGCTCTTGATCTGGACTCTGTCGTTGCACTTGAGTCCTTCTTCCAGCCGTATCAAGTTATCGGGGCCGACTTGCATCTGAAGAAGATGAATAATCTCGTCATCGACGGCTACCGGGCCGTTCCCGAAGTTAACTATGCAGCGAACGCCTCTTGTAAAATTGATCTTGCCGAGCATCGTAGTCGCATCGAAACGGGCGAAGATGTAATTGCTGAATACTGATTTGCTAAAAAAAGTTGGCTGGCCTGTGAACTTGTTATAGCGGCGTGCTCTCATTTTTGGATTGAACGTCTCAATTCCCCAGGCGATCAAATTGCTCTCCGCTCTGTCTTCTTGTTTCGGGAGAGTATGAATGACATACCAGCGTTGCCCACAAATGTCCTTCTGGATATCCATAAAACCCTCCATGATAAATCGTCTATTTATGAGTTATTTACAGAGAGTGCCCTCTGTAACCACACCTCGCCGAGCGCTTCAGAAGTTGTCGCACAAGCAGCCATAACTAAAAGTTGTGTCTAGACGTTTTGCTGGCGCAGCAAGCAAAAACGCTACAACTTTTTCAGTGCAGCTTCGCTACAACGAAGACACGGCGGAAAGATTATGGGGATTCGAGTTAAGGGATTGAACGAACAGATGTGCATAATGTACAACGCTCCAAGTTTTAACTTGAGCTATTGCCACATTTGCTTTATGATGTAGGCTGTTCGGGCGATACATCCTTTGTTGCATATGTAGCAAAGCTTGTGTTGTCAAACTAAAGCCCCATTGCTGCCTGCAAGCAGCGACGGGGCTTACTATTTCACATTACTCATAAGAGCATGGAAAACAAAGCCCTGATTGTAGTTTCCTCAACATGCAATGAAAGAATATAAGTATAGTGGACTGCAATAGAACCTTGTAACCAGCAAATGTATATGAGGGATCGATTACAAGAGTGTGAGTAATTAGTTTCCAGACACCTAGACAAACAACAAGATAATCATACAAATATTTAGATGGATGTCAAGTGCAGCGGACAAAATGCAGCGCAGATGTGTGAAACGTAGTCCCGGGGATACTAAAATCTTCGGTCGCCTCCTTATCAACTCCCATCTGCATTGCGGTCTGTTCAGACTGAGCAAGACTGCCAGCAGCCCCTATCATCTTCCTGAAAAAGCGTTACGCTGCGTAAACGTCACGCTTCGCGCTGAGCATGAACTTGATTGTATCACCTGCTAAGTCAACGGCCGGGTACAAACACTTCCACTCGGTGCCGACTTCCACACAGGCATCATCAGTATGATATGAAGTACGGCGTATCTTCCAGTGTGGCCGGATCCGTTTTTATATCATACGGTTGATGTGAAATGGAACTATGCTTCAGCTATCCGAAAGGTCTGAACATCCA
>CAXTRQ010000357.1:0-2490 GCA_964246705.1 uncultured Pyrinomonadaceae bacterium | reverse complement strand
GCAGGCTTTGAGAGCCGCCGGATTGACGACGCTGAGGCCGTAGTGGGTGGTGTGCAGGTAGAGAGAGCGCGCCTGAGGAGAGATGCCGGTTGCTTGCATGCCAGCGTCGGCGCTTGTCGCATGCTGCGTGGCGAGCGATGAGACGAGTTGCCGAAGCCGGTCGGCGGAAGCTGGCGCAGACTTGATGCTTGAGCTTGGCATAGGTCTGTAAGAGGCCAGCGTTGAATGTTAGTTGAGCGACCTCCAAGCCGAGTACGAGTTCGGTCAGGTGAGAAACTCCTTAAGAGAGATGATAGTGTCTTACGGCGCTTTGTCAGACTTGCCTATCGAAGCTCAGTTCGACAGAGGAGTGGGGCTTCGGAGACAGTCCGACCTCGTGCGCTGCTATGTAGATGGCGGGAGGTTGTCTAAGGCACTGACTCTGTGAGGTCATCATTCAAGCACAGCTTGACGGGGCTCCTTTGTTGGCTGAAGCTTGCTGCTGCAACCGACATCAGTCAACATACAAATTCGGGCGTTAGATGTGCTAGAGAGTTGAAGAGAAGCAAAGAGTTGAATGAAGACGAGCATCTCGCTTCATGCTCGTGTCAGACAATGAAAGTTGATGCCCATGAAAGAGCGTGGTTGTGCGAGTTATCGCGGCGTGTTGCTGTGGAGGTTGTCATGTCGCGTGCGTCAGATATCTTTGCAGTTGGAAGTGCTGAAAATTGGCGTGGCTAAGATGAAGGTGGAGATGATGCGCCCAAGCCTTGGGTGGAGTAGGTACGGCGACGGCCTCGACGAGCGGGGCGGTCGTGGCAGAGCCACTTCGCAATGGCGCGAGAATCTATCCAGCGCGGGAGACTCCACGAGAGACGAGAGCTTTGTTGTAGTCACGCCAGTAGCGGACGCAGTATCGTTGTTTTTCTTTGTGGTCACGCATCAAGACTAGCAGACGTATCGCCTCCGCGACCACTTGTGCAACAACGCCCCTGCCGCATCTAACTGCTCATTGAACCCGATACCCCCATAGCACTCCCTCTCGCCATTGACACGCGCGCCCTACATCGCAATATCTCATCTGACAAAGCGGATGCCGCCTCATCAAACCGCACCTCGTCTGAATTCGGGCATTATGCTGCCTTTTCGCCTATCCAACATCACGTGACGAAATATTTCAACGTTAAATGTCATCATTAAATAGGAAGCGTCGAGATTTGTACCCGCGTACCTAGCCACGGGTTCAAATAAATAAATGCTATACGTGGCGCAGCCTAACAACTCGTTAAACCCCACCAGTAATGAGCCTGCCCTTCATCTGAATCAGGCGCACGACGCGGGGCGTTTCCCGGCGTGTTAATTTGGGTGCTGGACCAGAGTTCTCACTTGAAGAGATTGAAGCGAACGGCTGCCCGCTCGTCGAGGCTTATAACAAGGACACAAGGTAGCGAACACCTTGCCCCAACGCTCTATTACGTTAATTTTCTCTTTTTCTTTTGCTCGGAGGTGCTGATTATGGAAGCTAAACAGACCGTTACCGCGGATAATGGGACGAAATATGAAGTACAGGACGATGGGACGCTGAGGGAGGTCGAGAGTGCCCGCCGGAAAGCGTCGCCGATCAGTAGATACGATAGTCGCGACGACCGACCGCTGACTTGGAGTGAGCAGCGCGGACGAACCCAGATCGTCGAGGCCACTCAGCAGGTGCCGGAAGAGTTGCGCAAGTTATGGTCGGATCTCTCCGTTAGCCAGCGTGTTGCAGTGCAAACCATCGAGCGGAATGGAAATGATCGCCCGGGACTGACTTCTGGACATCGTCCGCTTTGGGTGGGGGCCTCTCTCAAGCCGCAAGCCGCCGCGCGGATCATCAAGCCCAGGGTGTATCACAGAGGCGTTTCCCTCGATCCGATTGTCGTCTGGGGCGCTGACGAGCGCCGCATTTACAACGACCCCAGATACCCGTGGGGCTGTGTGTGTCGTATTGAGACCGCTGGAGGGCAGGGCACCGGCGTCCTTGTCGGGCCTCGTCATGTTCTCACCGCTAGTCACGTGATCGACTGGAATAGCGGCGCAGCCTCCATCGAAGTGCATCGCGCAGGCGGGACGGCGCAGGCGTCGGCACGGGCCGTAAGGACTTGGAGTTTCACGCGTGTCATTGACAACGACAGTACTACGCTAGACGAGGATTACGCAGTGATTGTGACCGACCAACGCCTCGGCGACCGCTTCGGTTGGATGGGCACCCGCACCTACAACAGTGATTGGGATGACGAGGACTACTGGCACAGCATCGGGTATCCCGGCGACATAGCGGGCAGCCTCTTTCCTGTCCATCAGCGTGACCAGAACCTCGATGAAGACGAATGGGACTTTGGCTCAGCCAGGGCCATGACTACTTCCGCCGATGTTATGCCGGGGCAGTCCGGTAGTCCAATCTTCGGGTTTTGGGGCGATGTGCCTTACGTTGTTGCTGTAGTGGCCGCCGTCGGCAGCGTTTATGGCAAGGAT
>CAXTRQ010000356.1:0-2508 GCA_964246705.1 uncultured Pyrinomonadaceae bacterium | reverse complement strand
TTATTCTACACTCCCACATTTTTATTAAATTCGGGGGGGCTTCTATTTTTGGCGCCCCCCCCCCCCTTCAGGTTGTTTACGTGATCCCGGTCTCCTTTCGTGAAAGTTTTGCTTGCCGAAAACCGTCTTACTAAGTTAGACTGTATTCTACCGAAACCGTCTTATCTTGTCAAGTGGTTTATTAAGCAGACATCTGAAGGGAAACTATGAGCGAAGCATTAGAAGATCTGATCACTCCAGCGGAGGCGGCGAGAATACGCGGCGTGACGCGGCAGACCATCGCCCACCTCATCAACCGCGAGCGATTCACCACTAAAACGGTCGGCGGGCGGCTGTTTCTTTATCGAAGCGAGGTTGAGCGATTCGAGCCGGAACGCGGAGGCAGACCACCCAAGCCGAGGAGAGCGACATGAAGATAATTGCCATCGCTAACCAGAAAGGGGGCGTTGGAAAGACTACGCTAACACGCGAATTGTCCGCTTGCTGCGCCCTGCGTGGCTACCAGACGCTCGTTTTAGACTGCGACCCCCAAGGCAATCTTACTCAAAGCTGGCTTGATCCGAGCGTCTATCAAGTCACTCTCTCACACGTGCTCATCGAGCCGGAAGCGCCCAACGGTCTTAAAGCCGAGCCTCTCCCCCTCGATGATGCGATTGTCGAAAGCCCGCTGGAGAATCTCGATATCGTACCGGCCGACATCAGGCTCGCCCGGTTCGAGATGCAACCGGACTATCTAACCCATAGGATGCGTAATCAGCTTAAAGAATACGGCCACCAATACGATTTAATATTCATTGATTGCCCGCCGCAGCTTGGCAAACTGTTGACCACTGCCCTCTACTCAGCCGATTACGTGATAGTTCCCTGCGCTTCCGATGCGATGGGGCTGCAAGGCTTGTCTGACCTCGCCTACACCATTGAGCAGGTGAGAAAGAACGTTAATTCCGACCTTCAGATGCTCGGAGCGGTAATTAACCTCTATAAGCCACAGCGCAACCTCTCTGCCGAGTCCAGACAGGCCGTAGAAGCGGCTGTTGAGTTGGTCGGGCATGTTTTCGATACCAACCTGCATGACTACTCAAAAATTGCTGAAGCGCCGTCTCAGAAGCTTCCTGTGGTTCTCTACGCAAAGACCCATCGAGCAGCTGACCAGATGTGGAGCTTGACCGATGAAGTTCTCGACCGTTTGCAAATGACCCGTCAAAAGCTCTCTGCCGTGAAGTGAGGACTCCCGAATGACCGACCCTAAAGAAAAACCTAAGAGTTCCCTGCGCGAGCCTAAGCCGAAGAAATCCTTTGGATTGTCTGTCGAACGCCGGGTACCTTTCGTGCGTTCGCCGCACGATGATTTAATTAAAGTAGAAGCGCCTAGTCTGACTAGTAAAGGCACACAAACAAATAAAAAAATGGCCATAAAATTACCCCCCCCTTGTTTCACTCCCCCGCCCCTCAAATTAATCAACCCACGCCCGACTAGTCATACTACAGAACAGCCGATTGCTCCTGTTCGAGACTTTACTAGAGTCGCTAACTCAATTAGCCGTGAAGCCGTTCCATCAGGAGCGTTCCGGGGTAAGTCGAAGCAGCTTTATGACTGCCTTTATTCGTTGACCCGTGGGGCGATAGTGCCGGTTCGAGCCGTACGTATCTCCAGACCGCGGTTGATGAAAAAGGCGCATATCGGCTCAAGGGTGACTTTCGAAACAAATATCTCACATCTCCAAACAATCGGCCTGATCGCTGTTCGCCAAATCATAGGCGAACACGAAGGAAACGAGTATACGGTGCTGCTACCGGAGGAGATCGGTAGTACGCCTAGTCCGACTGGTCAGACTAGGCATGCCCAGAAAGTAGACAGAGTAGTCAGACCAGAAATCAGTCAGACTAGGCATACTTCAAATGTTGCAGTCTCAGATGGTTACACCCCTCCTAATACCTTTCTTAAGACTGAAGGCGCATTTGATGATGAGGCCGTGCCCAAAATGCTCCGCGAGGCTGAAAGTGAGGTGACAGGAAAAGAATCTTCAGCCGCAAGCTGGAACCAAGTCTTTGAGGTTCTCGCTACGGAACTGAAAATCGCTGCCACGCGCACCCATGTCTCATCTGCCCCAGCCTTCCTCGCCGAACACCTCCGGCGCAGATTGAACAAAGCTCCGACCTCGACGTCACCCGCTCCGTCGGCGCGCACCGAACCGGTGTCTGAGCGCGTTGAGCCGGCTCCCCCGACGCCCGAAGAAATAATTGACACCTACGTGAATTTCAGGCACTCCGGCATGAGCAGCGACGAAATAGACGCCCTCTTATCGCCCTCGGTAGACCCAAAGCTATGGCCGCAAATCAGGCAGGCTGCCATCGAGCGCTACGAGGCCGAGCGGGGGGCGGTGCGCCCGCCGCAGACGCCCGCAGAGTGAACCTCACTACGGAGGGAAGGGCAGAACCGCCAACAAGAAGTGATATGCTCACTGACTTGGAGCTCATGAACATTCACGTGCGCGCGTTGTTCACAAA
>CAXTRQ010000355.1:0-2664 GCA_964246705.1 uncultured Pyrinomonadaceae bacterium | reverse complement strand
TTTCCCAACTGGACATATATTCAACTTGTTCGGACGACAGAGTGTCAATGTTTAGTCACAGAGCTTGAAGCTTCAGGCCAGCAATCTCAGTGTCAACAGCTTCCGGCAAAAGATGGACGCCCGGCGTGAGTTTTCCTTGGTTTTTAACCAGATATTCGACCGATAATGCTTGGTTGGCGAAGCTCATATCCATAACGCTCGCGGGATGTCCCTCGGCTGCGGCTAAATTGATCAAGCGCCCTTCACCGAGGACGATAATTCGACGTTCGTTATTGCGGATGACGTACTCTTCAACGAAAGGTCGCAGAGTTTGGGGGGGTTGTGCCATCTCTCTTAAAGCTATAAGGTTGAGTTCCAAGTCGAAATGGCCGCTATTACAGACCATCGCGCCATCTTTCATGACGGCAAAATGCTGTGCGTCTATGACGTGACGATTGCCTGTAACAGTGATAAAAATGTCTCCCAGAGATGCGGCATCGTTCATGCGCATAACACGGAAACCATCCATGACGGCTTCCACAGCTTTAATTGGGTTGATCTCTGTCACGATAACATTGGCACCCAAGCCGCGCGCGCGCATCGCGACTCCTTTGCCACACCAGCCGTAGCCGACGACTACGATTGTTCTCCCGGCTATCAGAACATTGGTAGCTCTGATAATGCCATCAATAGTTGACTGCCCTGTGCCGTAGCGATTGTCGAAGAAGTGCTTCGTCTGCGCGTTGTTGACCGCAATAGACGGGAAGGTTAAGACGCCCGCGCGTTCCATTGCTTCTAGTCGAACAATACCTGTGGTGGTCTCTTCCGTTGAGCCGATGAGGTCTGGGAGCTGCTCGCTACGTTCTTTGATCAGAGTGGCTACGACATCGGAGCCGTCGTCAATAATCAATTGTGGTCTGAAGTCGAGCGCGGTGCGAACGTGTCTATTATATGTTTCGGTCGTTTCCCCTTTAATAGCATAGACGGGCACTCCCCAGTCCGAGACGAGAGAGGCCGCCACATCATCTTGAGTGGAGAGGGGGTTAGAAGCAATAAGGACTGTCTCTGCGCCCCCCGCTTGAATGGTACGCACGAGATTTGCCGTCTCGGTCGTGACGTGCGCGCAGGCCACGATACGGATGCCGCGCAAGGGCTTTTCAGATGCGAATTTCTCTCTGATTAGTCTGAGCACGGGCATCTCGCGTTCTGCCCATTCAATACGGCGTTTACCATCTTGAGCCAGTGCGATGTCTCTGACATCGAAACCGCTCGAACTTACGGTACTCATTTTTTATTCTCCAATGTTTTCGGGGCGCTTTGAATGCTTACCCGGATTTTAAATACCAGCCGCCGACCGCAGGTCTTCGACGCGATTGGCAATCTCCCAAGTGAACCCCTGATCATTCCTTCCGAAGTGACCATAAGCAGCGGTTTTTCTATACATTGGGCGGCGCAGCTTAAGGGTGTCCATGATATCTTGAGGAGTTAGACGGAAGTGCTCTCTGACGAGATTTGAGAGAGTTGCTTCACTCAGGCGACCGGTTCCACCTGTGTCTACGAGCACCGAAACCGGCTCCGCAACCCCTATGGCATAAGCTAACTGTACCAGACAACGCTCTGCCAAGCCTGCGGCGACGATGTTTTTGGCGATGTACCGTGCCATGTATGCGGCTGAGCGGTCTACTTTTGTCGGGTCTTTACCGGAAAATGCGCCCCCGCCATGCGGTGCGTAGCCTCCATACGTATCCACAATGATTTTACGACCTGTCAGGCCAGCGTCGCCCTGCGGCCCTCCCGTCACAAATCTGCCCGTCGGATTGATGTGGTATTTTGTGTTCTGATCCATCAACTCGGGTGAGACTGTTTCGATGATTACTTGCCTGAGTACTTCTTGACGCAACTGTTCGTTGGTGACCTGCGGATCATGCTGCGTCGAGATGACGATGGCGTCGACGCGAAAAGGTCTCCCATCTCGATATTCAACTGTTACTTGAGATTTTCCGTCCGGCCTTAGATAGGGAAGCGCGCCTGAGCGACGAACCTCTGATAGTCTGTGGGAGAGCGTATGAGCCAGTTGGATAGGCAGAGGCATTAATTCCTCCGTCTCGTTGCAGGCGAATCCGAACATCAGTCCTTGGTCGCCTGCACCGCCTGTATCGACGCCCATGGCGATGTCCGGTGACTGACGGTCAATGGCTGTCAAAACGCTACACGTATCGCAATCGAAGCCGTACTTCGCGCGCGTATAACCTATTTCTCTAATGGTTTCACGTGCCACTTGAGAAAAGTCAACAACTGCTGTCGTGGTGATTTCGCCCGCGATAACTACTAGTCCGGTGGTGACGAGAGTTTCGCAGGCGACTCTTCCCGTCTCGTCTTGGGTCAATACTGCGTCCAAAATTGCATCGGAAATTTGGTCGGCGATTTTATCCGGGTGGCCTTCTGTCACTGATTCAGAGGTAAAGAGATAACTTCCTGAATTGCTCAAACGCTCTGTCTCCTTATTTTTACGGGGAGTATGGCTCGATAGCCAAAAGACCGGGTACTGTAGCAGCCGTATCTATTAGTGTCAAGGTGACATCTCCCCAATGAAATTTTGTAAAACTCTTTATAAACTTGCCGTGCGGACGTACCTAAATTTCGTCCAAAATAACTCTCACATGCTCTTGTTTGAGTAAGAGTCGT
>CAXTRQ010000354.1:0-2712 GCA_964246705.1 uncultured Pyrinomonadaceae bacterium | reverse complement strand
TGAAGGTATTGGTATCGGAGCCGTCGGCGATGGAGAAGTGCACGTCCACGCTCGACGAAGGGTACCTGGCTTTGATCTGGAGAGTGTCATCGGAGGCGACGCCGACGCCACGATCCTTGACCGTTAGCGTGGCCTGCGCTGCGGCGGCACCGGCGACACGCACGACGATGGCCTCGTCGCCACCGAAGTCCACGAAGTAGTGCCGGAGAGCGTCCATCGCGGGGCTATTGGCATGCAGGCCGCCCAACTTCGTCAGGGCTTCTCTGAAGCTGTTGATGGTGGTCGGCTTGTTGATCGCACCCCAGCCGAAATAGCCGACGAGCAGGAAGCGCGTACTGGTGAGGCGCTGCGCGCCTCGTGCGGCGAAGCCTTCAGTAATGGTGACGTGGGTGCCGGGTGCGGCAGTTCCTCTGATCATCTCTTCTCACCTCTCTTCGATGCTTCGGACTTGAGTTCGGTCGTTGCGTTCAGTTGCCCCTCAATCGGTGTTTTAACGATGCCATCAGCCGGAGCCGTTCTCGGTTGATCGTCACGCACATCCTTGACGGAGATGCTGCCAGCGAGACGCTTGAGATCACGCTCGTCAATTGATTCGACATCCTTGACAGAGCCTTCGGAGCCGGACGCGCCGAGAATGGTTCCGTCGTGCAGGACATGCTGCTCAAGACTCAGATTTGTGACTCGCTTCATTAAAAGCCTCCTACTAATCATCAATTTGCACGCCGGGCATGCCTTCGTTGGCGCTGCGCCTGTTGCGTAGCTCAATGTTAAAGTTGATAGTGTCGATGATCGTCTCGTCGAGCGGCGGAGGCGTCACCGTGTACTTAAAGAACGTGTCGAAATAGACGGCATAAACCGTCAACTCATCGAGGCGCACGATAAAAGCCGGATTGGGGTTCTCAGGCGACGGCGCAAGCGGCGTCAGATTGAGGTCAACGATTTCAGTTTCACCGTCTCTTGCGACCTCTTGCTTGAACATCCGTCCTGACAGGCTGGTGAGCGCGACCGAGATCATGCGTGAGACACCTTCCGCTTGCTCGCTCCCTCGCCAGTCACTCGCGCAACAGACGACGGCGAACGTGCAGTTGTGCTCGAACGTTCTCGCCTCACCCGGCTGCCAGAGGTCATCCACATCGCTGCGGTTGTAGCCGTCTACGTAAGAGACCAGATAGAGCGGCAGGCGACTGACCAGTTCACGAAGCGCGGCTTTCGACTCTCGCCCTAATTCCTCAACATCCAACTCGCCGCGATAAGGAGTGGCCGAAGGTGTGTCAGGCGAAGCGGCATTGAGGACGGCCATCATGCCGTCTTCGATGCCCGTTACGAAAAAGTTAAAATCTGGATTCATTCGAATAAGTGACGGGCGAATATCCTTCTGCCGATACTGTCAACGTCTTCGTCTTGCAGCATCGCAAACGGGCGCGCCGGTGTGCGTGACCTGCCGCGCCCCTTCCCGCCGGGATAGCCGAAGTGCTGACGTGGGCCGTAAACGACGTTGGAGGTGGCCGTCGCCTCGTCGTTCGTCGCCTGCGGTTTGAAAGAGTTCCGCAGCTTGCCTGAGCGAATCAGGACGCGACGCGGGCCGATCACTCTGCGCCTCGTCGAGAGCGCGTGCGCCTGCCACTTCGCCGGGCGTCCTCCGGCGTCGAAGTTCTCCCGGATGGACTGCGCCATCTCCTGCGCGGCCTCTCGGAGCGGTTGCCGCCGGTTGCGTGCCTGCGCAGCCATGCGCACGAGGCGACGGAGCAGCGGTTCCAATCCTTCAAACTTAGAATCAGCCATGAGGCCAACGCCCTCCGGTTATGTAGCCTTGCAAGACCCATCGTTTCGGATGGAGAAAGCTTTTGTGTGACCGCTCACGCTCGATTTTGTAAACGACACCCTCGACGGCGAAGTCAGTGGCATCGTTGTAGGCTGTTTCAATCTCAAGGTTACGTGCATCGTCAGCGCTTTCATCAATCTGCGCCTCAACCGCGAATGCTGTCTTCTCCGCTTCGTTCTGCCGGACAGGCCACAAACTCCAGCCATCGTCGATCTCAAGCAGCTTGTCGTAAGCGCCCTTCGACTTGAATCTGAGTAAGCAGAGGTTGCCGGCGATCCCTCGCCTTTGCCGGTGATGGTCGAGGCTCCTCACCATTTACGTCCTCAATTGACGACGATGAAGACCGGCGTCTCCGCGTATTCCGTCAGCACGGCCTCGACGACGTGATCAAGCTCTTCCTTCGCTAGCTGCCGCAGTTCCGCGACTCTCGCCGGGACGTTCACCGCCTGCTGCGTGTAGCCTCCGCCGTCGCCGAAATCCTCCTTCGTGGTAAAGCGAATGGCTGGCAGCAGACGAGCGGCGAGGAACAGGTTGAGAGCGTTTTTGACGTACAGTTGTTGCGCGCCTTCGCGCGTCGGTGCGGCGGGGTCAATTTTCAGCACATCCGAGATGGCCGGGCCGGTGAAGATGGGGTCGAGGATCGAGTCGTCGGGCAGATCGCGCGCGGTGAAGGACGGGTCGATAGCCCGCCTTACGCTCGCCACGTTAATTAAATCCGCCAGTTCAGCCATCCGGGATACTCCCCCGCTTTTACCAACAGCCCACACCCGCCCCACTCGAAACGTTTCAAGTGAGACGCGCCCGCTACTTCACCCACTGACCGATCTCTTCGATGGTCTTCGGCCCCACGCCTTTGACCTTGCCCAACTGCTCCGCCGAGAGCGCCTTCA
>CAXTRQ010000353.1:0-2737 GCA_964246705.1 uncultured Pyrinomonadaceae bacterium | reverse complement strand
ACACTACAATGATGAACTTAAAACCAAAATCTTAAATTTTGAGATTTTAAACAGCTTTTCATTCATCGTTGAAGCGTTCATCATTTGAATTTGTTCTCCGTTCCATTCAGGAGTCTGCCGATGTTGGCGCGGTGCATCAGGATGATGAAGGCAGCACCCACGATAGCCGCAGTCAACAGGGGTTTGAGATTCTCCGCCGTCCGTTGCTGCCCGCCCAGCAGCCACACGCAGAGCGGAAGAATCGCCGCCGCCGTCATCGAGCCGAGCGAAACATAGCGCGTCGTCCAGACGACAAAGAGAAAGACGACACCCGCACACAAGACCGCCAGCGGCGCGAGACTGAGAAAAATTCCCAGTCCGGTCGCCACGCCTTTGCCGCCGCGAAAGCCGAGCCACACGGGAAAGATGTGACCGAGGATGGCAGCCAGCGCAGCAGCGGCGACCCACCAGTCAACTCCGAAATCTTCTGTCAGAAGCCAGCGCGCGAGCAGGACGGCGACCGCCCCCTTCGCCGCATCGAGCGTGAGTGTCAGGATGCCCGCGCCCTTGCCTGCGCGCCGTGTCACGTTCGTCGCGCCTGTCCCGCCCGAACCTGTCGCGCGCACGTCTCCGCGTCCGGCAAGGCGCACGATCAGATAACCGAACGGTATCGAACCGAGCAGGTACGCACACAAAACAATAAGAACCTGATGCATCCGGCTGAAGCCCTCGTCCACGCAGAGAAATGTCTGAGCGAGTTTCAGGCAAACTATAGCAAGCGACTAAAAGAGCGACAAAGACCTTCAACATTCTAAATCAAACGGCGGCGGAGCAGGTCGAGCGCGGCTTGCGAAGAGCGCCAGCGAATCAGTTGGCGGTCGCCCGGTATCATTAGCTTACGATGTTCTGTGTGCGCGTCGTCCGAAAGAGCGATGTAGACGAGGCCGACCGGCTTGTCCTCGCTGCCGCCGTCCGGCCCTGCGATGCCTGTGATGGAGATGGCGAAATCCGTCTCGGCGCGCAGACGTGCGCCATCGGCCATCGCTTCGGCGACGGGCGCGCTAACCGCGCCATACTCCGCGATTAAATCAGAAGGCACGCCGAGCAGACGCACTTTCGCTTCGTTTGAATAGGCGACGATGCCCTCTGTGAAATAAGTTGAAGAGCCGGGCACTTCCGTCAATCTCTGCGCGATCAGCCCGCCCGTACAACTTTCGGCGGTGGCGAGCGTGAAACCGCCGACGGCGAGACGCAATCCGACGACTTCCTCCATCGTCTCACCGCGAAACGCGAAGATGGAATCGCCCAGACGCTCTTCGATTTGTCCGGCAAGGCCGTCGAGCAGCAGTTCCGCGTCCTTCTCCGTCTTCCCCTGCGCCGTGAGATGAATTTCAATCTCGCTCCGGTTGAAGAGAATCGTCGTCTGCGGGTTTTTGTATTGCGTATAGACGGGCGCGATGCGTTCGTCAACCGCCGACTCACCCATCCCCGCAACTCTCAGGATGCGGCGCGCGACGCGCACACCCCCGGCCTTCGCGGAGAGTTTCGGAAGGATAGATTCTTCAAACATCGGTCGCATCTCGCGCGGCGGGCCGGGCAGCAGCACGATTGCGCGCCCTTCATGTTCGAGAAACATACCGGGCGCTGTGCCGCGCGGGTTGTCCAAAACTTCAGCGCCTTCGATGACCATCGCCTGTCGCGCATTAATCTCAGGCATCTTGCGTCCCCAGCCGACGAACTTTTCGCGTATCTGTTCGAGCACCTTTTCGTCCAGCGAAAGCCTGCGCCCCAGCGCGCGCGAGGCAATCTTGCGTGTGATGTCGTCTTCGGTCGGCCCCAAGCCTCCGGTCATAATCACGATGCGCGAACGGCGCACAGCATCTTTAATCGTCTCTTCGAGGCGCGCATCGTCGTCGCCGACGATGGTTTTCAGTTTGACTTCGACGCCGATGGCGTTGAGCTTTTCGGTCAACCACAGGCTGTTGGTGTCCGTGCGATCCGGCGTTAAAAGTTCCGAACCGATGGCGATGATTTCAGCAGTCAGCATAAGTATCAAATTAGGGAAGAAGGTTTCGCGCAAAGACGCAAAGCAGAAGGACGCAAAAGCAAGAACGCGTTATAAAAACTCCGCGTGCTTTCTTTGCGTCGCGAGCGCGAAACAAATGTTTTAGCTCGTTTGATTCTCATATCACTCGCTTTACGATTAATGCGCCGGAGCGACGCCGTAAGCCTGGACTTCGCGTACCCACATGACGAAGGGACGGCGCGCGGGGCCTTGCTGCGGCGGTTGCAGTATCCGTACGCGCTCGGCTTCCAGCGGTGCGAACTCGAAAGCCGTCCGGTCGTAATCGCCTCCGGGTTCGAGTACCGAGACGGTGCGCCACGCTCCCGTCGCGTCCTGCTTCTGCAACTCCACGCGGCGCGAAGGCATAAAGCGGTCGTGGTCGAAGCCCCAGAAAACATAGACGGCAGTGAGGCGCGTCGCGCCCCCGAAATCGAGTTCGACCCAGTGCTCAACGGGCTGCTCGTCCGAAACCCAGTTGCCCTTGTTATAACGCGCTGAGGCGATACGCCGCACGTCCGTCACGGCATCGGTCAGAGGCTCCGCGTTATAGCCGTCATAACTGGAATCAACTTTGACGTGCGCCGGTTTGAGTTCAATCGGCGCACTCGTCCTCTCGCCCGCCGTCGCGGCAGGCGAGGCGGCTACGTCAGGTGTCGCCCCGCCCCCCCCCCCGCCGGGTGTGGGTGCATCTTT
>CAXTRQ010000352.1:0-2767 GCA_964246705.1 uncultured Pyrinomonadaceae bacterium | reverse complement strand
TCTGGTTAGGAAAGCTCAACCAGTTTGGCGGCGACTTTGTGAATGCAGACATGGTCAAGGCGTTTATCACGTCGGGCGAGTACCGTCTGCGCTTCGGGTCTTGATTCTCTGAAGACGCCGGGTGATACTGAGTGAGAGGAGCGGGCGGGGTCTCCCCACCTCGCCCGCATGGCTTGTCCATCATTTGTTTGCACGGCTGCCGTGACGTGCAAAAGACAGACTCACGATATTATTCAGGCTGACTTTTATTAAACATCCTGTGCCATCCGCTCTAAAAGAAAATTCTATGCGTTACCTTGTCGTCATCCTCCTCGCCGCAGCCTTGATACTGGGGCAGGCTGCTCCGTCGCGTGCCTACACGCTCCAGTTCACAAGCACGAGCGCCACGACGCAGGTTAAATGGCCGACCAGTATTATTAGGGTCGAGCTTTCGTCTTCACTCAACTCGCCGCCGCCCAATATTAAAGCGGGCAGCGACGTGGTTGGTGCAGCGCGCCGCGCGTTGGCGCACTGGTCGGAGGCGTCCAACCTGCAATTCAACATCGTCACTTCCGAGGCTCTGGCCGCGACCAACGACGGCGTTAATCTCATCACCGTCTCCTCCGTTAATTCCAGTCGCTTCACTTGCCCTGATCCGCTGACCGGCGTCGGCGGAGCGCAGGGCAGATCGCGCGTGGATTTTGATCCCGCGAGCGGTAACATCATGGAAGCAGACATCTCGATTAGTCCTCTCAACTGCGTCCCATTCTCGACCGACGGAACAATCAACACCTACGACCTCGAAGCAACTTTTACGCACGAGATCGGCCACATGCTCGGCCTCGAACATACAGGTGTGGTTGGAGCGACGATGCAGCCGCGACAGGGGCTAAACGGACTCTTCGGTCAACCTGCACAGACGATGCACACGCTCTCGGACGACGACCGCGCGGGCATCCGCGCCATCTATGGCCCCCGCGTGGGACTCGGCAGGATTGAAGGGACGGTCAGTTTTAGTCCGGCTGTTGCAGCCTACGGCGCGCACGTCTGGGCGGAAGAAGTTTCGACCGGCAGAGTCGAGGCCAGCAATATCGCTTTGCAGAACGGCGCGTACCGCATTGACAGTCTCGCGCCCGGACAGTATCGGGTCGTGACAGAGTATCTGAACGAGCCGGTGAACGCAGGAGAAATTGCTTCTCGGAGCGGTGCTTATCAGGGCATCGGGCAGACGCCGCAGTTTCGCACAGTAGAAGCAGGGCAGGTGAGTGTTCCGTCGGACGGTGTGGCGACGCTCAACATCTCCGTCGGCGGCACGCCGTTCCTCAACCCGACTTTCATCGGCACGAACGGACAGCTTTCAACCATCCCCGTCCCCATCGTGCCGGGTCGAACAATTAACATCTCACTCGGCGGTGAAAGCATCCATACAGTCACCGCCAGCGGCATCAGTGTGACTTCGCCTTTTATCACAGTGAATCAGGCGAGCGTCCAACTGCTTTTCATACAAGCGCCGCAAGGCTCTGTGCCGGTGCTCAATTTCGACATCACGGTCGACAGCATCGCTCCGCCCGGCGATTACAGCATCCGTCTCGTCAGCAACGCGGGCGAAGTGACATACATCTCCGGCGGCCTGACAATTGATCTGCCGTTCGGCGTCAGGTCTGGCAATCCGATAGACGACACGCAGTTCTTCGTCGCACAGCACTACCGCGACTTTCTCAACCGCGAGCCGGACGCGTCCGGTTTCGCCTTCTGGACGAACCAGATTGAATCTTGCGGGGCGGACTTACAATGCCGCGAACTCCGTAGAATCAACGTCTCGGCAGCATTCTTTTTGTCCGCCGAATTTCAAGAGACCGGCTTTCTCGTCTATCGCTTTCATCAAGCGGCCTTCAACACGGGCGAGCATCTGCGCTTGAACAAGTTCCTGCCCGACACGCAAGCCGTTAGCCGGGGCGTCGTCATCGGTCAGCCGGGCGCGCTGGCGCAGTTGGAAGCCAACAAACAAGCCTTCGCCAACGATTTTGTCGCGCGACCGGAATTCCTCGCGCTCTACCCTGTGACGATGGCGAACGGGCAGTTCATCGAAACTTTGAACGCCAACACGGGCGGCTCGCTGTCGCCAGCGGAGAGCGAGAGTCTCATCAATCGTCTCAACTCGGCGACGATCAATCGCGCGCAGGCGCTCCGTGAAGTTGCCGAAGACGCGGAGTTCGGCGCGAGGGAGAAGAACCGCGCGTTCGTCCTGATGCAGTACTTCGGATATTTGAGAAGGAATCCGCCGGATGCGCCCGAACCGACGCTCGATTTTCAGGGCTTTAATTTCTGGCTGGCAAAGTTGAATCAGTTCGGCGGTGACTTTGTGAAAGCCGAGATGGTTAAGTCCTTCATTATCTCCGGCGAGTACCGGAGCCGCTTCGGCGCTGCTTAACAGCCTATAGGGGTTGGTGATGGAACGAGACTCTTCTTCGCATTCCTTATCGTCTTTGCGCGACATTTCTTCGTCAGTTCCCAGCCAACTGCAAACGGCTTAGCCACTACTTGAGCGAGGCGCGGAAACTGCACTACTCAAACGCTCAAGAAGAACGCGGGCGGAGTTGGCTGAGGCTACTCCGCCCGCGTTCTTCTGGCTCGCCTGACCCGTTGCGTCGGTTAAAGGTCAGACCAGCTATCCAGACAATAGTTAGTGATGACGCTTGGCCTTAACTGGCTTAGTCAGACACCATCACTCCGTCCGAGACCATGACTCCATCCGAGACCATGACTCCATCCGAGACCATGACTCCAT
>CAXTRQ010000351.1:0-2770 GCA_964246705.1 uncultured Pyrinomonadaceae bacterium | reverse complement strand
GCCGGTTGGGGGTGGGGTATGGGAGCCGGGGGGGAGCGACACCCCTGCTCCGGCGGGCGTGTGGGCGTGCAGGCCGCGAGCGGTTGGGTCGCGCGCCCGACCGATTTCGGTATCTCCGTGCTGTTTGTGGCGATGGGTCTGGGCGGAGTGCTGGGCGCGCCGCTGGCACGTCGTTTCAATCAGGCGGCGGGCGATTCGCTGGGCGCGCGGATGGGGCGTTCGATGGTGCTCGACGGCTGCGGACTCGCCATCTTCAGCATGATGCCGAATTTGTGGGCGGCCAGCCTCGTGCTCATCGCGCGCGAGATGAATTTCGCCATCTGGTGGACGGCGCAACAAACCATCATTATGAAGCGCACGGCGGACGCCTACGCGGGGCGCGTCTTCGCTTCCTACGAAACTCTAACGACGTTGATGATGGTCGGAGCGATGTTCGCGGCGGGCGCGGCAGCAGACAAATACGGCATTCAGCCGGTCGCCGCGACGGGCGGCGTCATTATTTCTTGCGCGGGGCTACTCTGGTTTATCTTGCGCCAGCGTCGCCGCCGTCTAGCTTCTTCTCCTTCTTCTTAGCGGCTTGGCGTGAAAATTTAGTTTCACGTAAAGACGCCAGGCCGCTAAGGAAGTAAGGACGCTTAAGAAGAATGCTTCCGAATTTGATGACAACTAAACTTTACAGTGCGCGCTGGGTGTTGCCCATCTCGTCCGAGCCGTTCGAGCGCGGGGCGGTGGCGGTTCGTGGCGCGCAGATCGTCGGCGTCGGCGCGCGCGCCGAACTCGCGGCGAGGTTTCCCGGCGCGACGCTCGAAGACTTCGGCGAGGCGGCGATTCTGCCCGGCCTCGTTAACTGTCATTCGCATCTTGAGTTGACGGCGATGCGCGGCTATCTCGAAGCGGAAGAAGGGAACTTTTTCGCGTGGCTGAAAAAACTCACGCTGGCACGCACGCTTCGCATGACGGAAGAAGACCTCTACGTTTCTGCCGCGTGGGGCGCAATCGAGGCGGCGCGCGCCGGAATCACATCCTTGGGCGACGCGTGCTCTCTGGCGGTGTCGAGCATGCGTGCGCTGCGCCACGTCGGTCTGCGCGCCGTCGTCTATCAGGAAGTGTTTGGGCCGGACGCGCGTGTGGCGCGCGAGCAGTTCGAGAAATTGAGAGATGAGGTCGCGCGCTTGCGCGCAGGCGAAAATGAACTGGTCGAGGTCGGCGTCTCGCCGCACGCGCCCTATACGGTCAGCGCGCCGCTGATTGAACTGGTCACGGATTACGCCATCAGCGAGAACCTGCCGTTGATGATGCACGCGGCGGAGTCGCAAGACGAAAGCCTCTTGATGTTGGAAGGGCGCGGCATCTTCGCAGACAATTTGCGCGAGCGAGGCATCGAATGGCGCGCGCCCGCCGTCTCGACCATTCAGTATCTCTCGCGTCTCGGCCTTTTGCGCGCACGCCCTCTGCTCGCGCATTGCATTCGCGTTGACGAGACGGACATCGAGACTCTCAAGGAATCCGGCGCGCGCGTGGCGCATTGCCCGAAGTCGAACGCGAAGCTCGGACACGGTCGCGCACCCTTCGCGGCATTCATTCGAGCGGGGTTGGCAGTCGGGCTGGGCAGCGATTCGGTGGGCAGCAATAACACATGCGACCTGCTCGAAGAGGCGCGCTTCGCCACACTCATTTCGCGCGCCGCAGGCGACACGCTCGACGGCGGTCGCATGCTCGAATGCGCCGACGTGCTTCGCGCTGCGACGCATGGAGGTGCGCACGCGCTCAACCTCAAAAATCGCACGGGAGTATTAGAAGAAGGCGCGCAGGCAGACCTCATCGCCGTCTCGCTCTCAGGCGCGCACCTGACGCCCGTCCATGATCCTTCGACCGCGCTCGTCTTTGCGGCGTCGGGACGCGACGTGTTCCTGACGATGGTCGCAGGCCGCGAAATCTTTCGCCAAGGACGTATCCAAACTGTAGACGAAGAGAGCTTGCGCGCGCGCATGAACGACATCGCGCAACGACTTGCCGCGTAAGAATTGAATGAGCAGAAAGTTGATATTTACGACCGCAGACATCAAGGACGCAGGATGGTACGAAGATGATTCACCTCAGATCGCTCACGCTCAAACCTGCGGCGCGCAAGATTGAAGAATTTCCGTTCGGCATTCCTCTCATCAAAAAACTGAAGGAACTGAAATTTCGCCGTCCCGTGACGTTTCTGGTGGGCGAGAACGGTTCGGGCAAATCAACGCTGCTGGAAGGCATCGCCGCCGGAGTCGGCTCAATCGTTGTCGGCGGCGAGGATATACGCAGCGATAAGACGCTCGGTCATGCGCGGCGTCTCGCGGTGCAACTTCAACTCGTCTGGGAGCACAAGACGCATCGCGGCTTCTTCCTGCGCGCCGAAGATTTCTTCAACTTCGCGAAGCGCGTCAACCAGACGAGCGCGGAACTGGAAGAGATGGAGCACGAGTTTGAGAAGGAACTGAAAGGTTACGGCCTGCGGTTGGCGCAGGGAGTCGTGCGCGGGCAACGCCGCGCGCTCGCCAGCAAATACGGCGAGGATGCAGACGCGCGCTCGCACGGCGAGAGTTTTCTGCAACTCTTTCAGGCGCGCTTCGTGCCCGGTGGACTCTACCTGATGGATGAGCCGGAAGCGCCGCTCTCGCCGCAGCGCCAACTCGCTTTGCTCTCGATGCTGAAAGAGATGACGGGGCAGGACGCGCAGTTTATTATCGCCACGCACTCGCCGATTCTCATGGCCTATCCGGGCGCGTCCATC
>CAXTRQ010000350.1:0-2825 GCA_964246705.1 uncultured Pyrinomonadaceae bacterium | reverse complement strand
GCACATCCGCCCAGATGGCGGCGAGGAGTTCCTCTTCCGGGGTGCGCGGTGCGACGTAGCTCTTCGTCTGAGGCTCTGGTGCGGGCAGTGCCTTGCGGTCGAGCTTGCCGTTGGGCGTGAGGGGCAGAGCATCGAGTTCGATGAACCATGAAGGAACTGAAAATGAGGGCAGTTTTTCTAAAAGGCTCTGGCGCAGACTCGCCGTCGATAGCTGCGGAATAGTCGGCACGAGTCCGTCTGTGAACAGTCGGGCATGAAAGAACGTCTGTCGAAAACCCTCGGCTATGTGCGGCGACTCGACAGTGAAATTTATCTCGGACGAGCCAGCGCGGTGGACAGTTCCCTCAATTATGAAATCGGGGTTCAATCCGTTCGCATATAATCTTCGATTTACGGTTGCGTTAATGCGGTCGCCGGGTTCGACCGTCAAGCCGCCGGGGAACGCAGGCAGGTAGACAGGCAGCCAGCTTCCCTGATTCTCCAGAATATCGAGGCTCTCGTGACCGTCTATTTCGAGATTTAGCCAGACGAGAAAGCCGTTGACGTTGCCGCCGCGAGCCACTTCGAGACTGATTTCGTGAGTGCCTTCGAGCGGTATCGTACTAGTGAAATCGAGTTCTTCAAAAACTCCCGGGTTGGTCATTAGATGCCTTGCCCCGACGTTTTTGACGCACAACCGCAGATCGAAAGGACGACCCACATCTGTGAAGATACGCTCCACGTACCGTGCCGCAATCTCCGGGAATCCCCATTGGAAAGAGCCTCCCGGCAAGTCGCAGGCGGCGATTTTGGTTACGCTGCGTTTGGGGAGCATGTGTGTCGGATTCTTCAAGAGGCGTTGCGCTTGTTGAAGAATGTCGGCAGCTCCTTCTGAGCCGCCGATAGCGCCGACGATTTCGGAGATACACCAGTCCACAAGCTCAGGGAGTTGCACCGTGCGGGCATCGCCTTGGACGACGATGATGCGGTCTGACAATCCCTGATCTGCAACGAATTGGCGGGCGCGCTTGAAGGTCTCTTCCAGCAGTTCAATCGCATAGACACGGCTTGCTCCGGCTTCCAACGCTAACCGTGCAAGCACCGCGTAGGGGCCAGTACCCACGTCGACCACCACTTTATCTCTCAGATGTCGTGCGAAGGCTGCGCGATACCGGTCGTTACGATACTCGTCGCGCTCCATGCTGGTGTAAGTGATGTCGTCATAGACGTAAAACTCGGCGATGGAAGGCCAGAGTTCCAGCATGCGATCCGGCACATAGTAGGCCGCTAAAGTCGTAGAGCCATCATCGCGCGGGATCGGCACAACTGCGACATCTCGCACACCGGGCGTCTGTCTTATCAGCGTCTCTACTTCGCCCGGTTCGATTCGGACGCCGCGAATCTTCATCTGCCTGTCAGCCCGTCCGACGAACTCAAGCGCGCCATTAGGTCGCCAGCGCACGAGATCGCCGGTGCGGTACATCCGTGTTCCCGGTTGTTCCGCAAAAGGATTGGGTAAAAAACCCTCGGCAGTAAGCCCCGGCTGGTTCAGATAACCGCGCGCCAGTCCCGCGCCAGAGACATACAACTCTCCGGCCACTCCCAACGGCACAGGTTCTAAACTTTCATCCAGCACGTAAACGCGCGTATTCCGGAGCGGCGCACCGATGGGCGGCAACTCAGAAGCCGATAACGCAGCGCTCATAGTCGCGCACACGGTTGTCTCTGTCGGCCCATACGCGTTAATCATGCGACAGGTCGGAGCCCAGCGCGCAATGAGTTCTCTCGAACTCGCCTCGCCGGCGACTATCAGCCCCTCCAAAGGCAAATCATCGCCTTCGCTGAGCGCCGAGAGGATGACGGGTGGGAAGGTCGCATGCGTTATCCCCCGCGTCGCAAGAACATTTCTGAGAGGCTGACCGCTCCGGTCTTCATCGCGCACTAAGACCAGCGCTGCGCCCGCCGTCAGCGCCATCGCAATCTCCGATACAGACGCATCGAAGCTGATGGATGCAAACTGAAGCACGCGAGAATGTTGAGCTATGCCAAAGCGCTCGATTTGCGAGACCGCCAGCGAAGAGATGCCGCGATGCGGGACTCCCACGCCTTTAGGAGTCCCGGTCGAACCGGAGGTATAGATGACATAAGCGAGATTATCGGCAGACGCTCCACTCTCAACCTCCGTTTCGCGCTCAAGATTAATCTGCTGCCATTCCGTATCAAGGTTAAGCACGCGCACATTGCGTTCAAATAAGCCGACGGGCAGCGCGTCGAGCAACTTCTGCCGTGTAACGACCAATGCCAACTGTGCGTCTCCCACCATGAACCGCAGGCGTTCCAGCGGGTAGTCGGCGTCGAGTGGCACGTAGGCTCCGCCCGCCTTGAGGATGGCGAGCAAGCTGACGACCATCTCAAGAGAGCGGTCGAGGCACAGCCCGACTTTGACTTCCGCTCCGACGCCGAGTTCTCGTAGATAATGCGCCAGTTGATTAGCTCTGCGGTTCAACTCGCCGTAAGTGAGCAGAACATCTTCATGTTCGACGGCGATGTTATCGGGCGTGAGTAAGGATTGTCGTGTGAACAGTTCATGGATACCCAGCGGGCGTAGATGTGGTGCGGCTGTATCGTTCCACTCGACTAGCAATTGATGTCGCTCTTCTGCCGCCAGTAACGGTAATGTTGACAGAGGCGCTTGAGGGTCTGCGACGATGCCTTCGAGCAGCACTTGCAAGTGTTTCAGAATCCGCTCAATGGTCGTCCCATCAAACAGGTCTGTATTGTACTCGCATGTCCCGGCGAGTCCTCCCGGCGTCTCCGCCATCGTGAGCGTCAAATCCATCTTCGCC
>CAXTRQ010000349.1:0-2863 GCA_964246705.1 uncultured Pyrinomonadaceae bacterium | reverse complement strand
GGCTGCTGACGCCCACACTAACGGCGCGGAGCATCTTTGAAACAAACTTCATCGGAACTTTCCTGATGTGCCGCGAAGCGGCGCGGCTGATGAAGAAGAATCATTTCGGGCGCATCGTCAATTTTGCGACCGTCGCCACGCCGCTCAAACTGGAAGGCGAAGCGGTCTATGCCGCGTCGAAGGCCGCCGTCATCAGTTTTACGCAAATCATCGCCAGAGAACTCGGCAGCTTCGGCATCACGGCGAACACCGTCGCGCCGACGCCCATCGCCACAGACCTCATCAAATCCGTGCCGCCGGAGAAAATCGCAGACCTCGTTAAACGACAGGCCATCTCCCGCCCCGGCGAGTTTCGCGATGTCTCCAACGTCATTGACTTCTTCATTCAACCCGAAAGTGATTTCATCACCGGACAGGTTCTCTTCCTCGGCGGAATCTGATGTTCGTTGATTTTCTCAGAGAGGTCTGGAGAGCGCATCAGGAGAGGGATGCGATTATCTGGCGCGGCGATTCGTACAGCTACGGCTGGCTGCTCGAACGATTCTCTCACTGGACGCAGCGTCTCGCCGCTGAAAGCTTGGAGCCGGGCGCGGTCGTCATCCTCGAAGCCGATTTTTCGCCCAACGCCGTCGCGCTCTTTCTCGCCCTCGCCGAACGCTCCTGCATCCTCGTGCCCCTGACCGATTCCGTGCAGGCGAAAAAGACGGAGTTCATCCGTATCGCGCAGGGCGGATGCCACTTCGAGATTGATGCTCAAGACAGCGTTGCTTTTAGGCGGCTGCCGAACGTCGCCGACCATCCTCTGTACCAGCGACTGCGCGATGCGGGGCATCCCGGTCTGGTGCTATTCTCCTCCGGCTCGACGGGCGAAAGCAAAGCCGCCGTGCACGACTTTGTGCCGTTGCTGGAGAAATTCAAGTTGCGCCGCCACAGCCTGCGGACGATTACATTTCTTCTCTACGACCACATCGGCGGCGTCAACACGATGCTCTACACGCTCGCCAACGCAGGCACGATCATCACCGTCGAGGAGCGCACGCCCGACGCCGTCCTGCGCGCCGTCGAGCAGTACAAGGCCGAACTGCTTCCCACGTCGCCGACGTTTCTCAACCTCGTGCTGCTCAGCGAAGCTTACAGGCGTTACGACCTCAACTCTCTGAGAACTATCACCTACGGCACTGAGCCGATGCCTGAGCATACTCTGAAGCGGTTTCACGCGTTGTTTCCACAAGTCACACTGCAACAGACCTACGGCCTCTCTGAAATCGGCATCCTGCGCTCGAAGTCGAAAGAGCCTGACTCGCTGTGGGTCAAGGTCGGCGGCGAGGGTTTTGAGACGCGTATAGTTGAAGGCATCTTGCAGGTCAGGGCGCAGTCAGCCATGCTCGGATACCTCAACGCGCCCAGCCCGTTTACCTCGGACGGCTGGTTCAATACGAACGATGCGGTCGAGGTCGAGGGCGAGTATTTGAGGATACTCGGACGCAAATCAGAAATCATTAACGTCGGCGGCGAGAAGGTCTATCCGGCGGAGGTCGAAAACGTGATACAGGAACTCGACAGCGTCGCCGAAGCGACGGTCTATGGCGAGAAGAACTTGATTACGGGAAACATCGTCTGCGCCGATGTCACCCCGTCGGCGGCGCTGGACGAAGCGGGACGGAGAGAGTTCGTCGCGGCAATCAAACAGCACTGCCGCCATCGCCTCCAACACTACAAAGTGCCTCTGCGGATCAATGTCGTCAGCGAAAGCCAGCATACCGGGCGTTTCAAGAAGGCGAGAAGATGAGCATCACAAAGCTGGCGAGAAAGATTTTGCCCGCAGCGGCCATCGCCTCGCTGGTGCGCGCCGGAAAGAATCTGCGCCGCGCCAGAATCGCACGCCTGCCGCTTCTCGACGAGAATGATTTCAAAGAAATCCTCTCCGGCGAGTTGGGGCTGAACAAGGGCGACACGGTTTATATCCACAGTTCCGTTGATCGACTCAACCTCAGCTTTCCCTTCTACCGGGTTATCCCCATCATTCAGAACGTCATCGGCGATGAAGGGACAGTGTTGTTTCCGACCTACCCGAATCGCGGCGTGTCCTCGTATGAATTCTTGCGGCGGGGAACTGTTTTCGACATCCGGCGGACTCCTTCATACACGGGTCTGCTGACGGAGGTCGCTCGCAGGCAGCGCCAAGCCGTGCGTAGCCTGCACCCGACCAAATCAGTCTGCGCTATCGGTCGTTACGCCGCCGAATTAACCGGGACGCATCAAGATTCTCCCTATCCATACGACCGTTGCAGTCCCTACTATAAGCTCGTCGACTACGGCGCAAAGATCATCGGCATCGGCGTCTGGACAACTTATCTCTCGTTCGTCTATACGATAGACGATGCTCTCAAAGACAATCCTCCCGTGCGAACATACGACCCCCAGCTTTTCGCCGCGCGTTGCGTCAACTACGAAGGCGAAACCGTTATCGTCGAGACCTACGCGCACGACATGCGGCAAGTAGTCCACGACATTCCGCGCTACATCAAGACCTACATCCCTCCTGAAATCTGCCGCGATATGAATATTCGAGGAATGAAGTTTTTCAAGGCCGATGCCCCGAAACTATTCGACGTGATGCTGCGGCTCGCACGCGACGAAGGGATTACCTGCTATGCGCGGTCTGTCTATTCCGAGAGCTACAAACGCGCTCGATAACCAAGCCCGCCCTCATGATTTTTGAACTTCAGGCGATTTGAAAAAGCCCCGGCATGAGCGCAAGTTTCATCCGCCCCTCCGGGGCTTTAAAACCGGCGTCCCTCCGGGGCTGTTTCGGCACGCGCGCCGCGCTTATTGTTTTGTGCCTTTGCCTTCGGTGATGGTG
>CAXTRQ010000348.1:0-2890 GCA_964246705.1 uncultured Pyrinomonadaceae bacterium | reverse complement strand
GAATCGGCAATTCTTCGAGCGCCGAGGCAGCGCCTTTGCTGTAGGCATCGTAGAGCGCGTTTAAATCGCGCACTAATATG
The DNA here is from genome assembly GCA_964246705.1 of uncultured Pyrinomonadaceae bacterium. GTDB lineage: Bacteria > Acidobacteriota > Blastocatellia > Pyrinomonadales > Pyrinomonadaceae > DASZCR01. The sequence continues at coordinate 2,810 of CAXTRQ010000348.1, read as the reverse complement.
TTGGTTGACCAGCCATCGGTGACGATGTGATGCATGGTCAAGAGCAGCACGTAATTCTGCTTGCTCAATTGCACGAGCACGGCGCGCCAGACGGGGCCGTTTGCGAGGTCGAAAGGGCGTGCGCTTTCTTCGTCGGCCAGAAGTTGTGCGGCGTGCTGTCTGGCTGATTCTCTAAGCTCTTGCAAATCTATCAACGGTAGCTTGACGGCTGAGGGAGGCGAGATGAGTTGGACAGGCTTGCCGTCGTGGCTCGGAAAGGTAGTACGCAGGACTTCGTGTCGTCGGACAAGTTCCGTCAGACTCTGCTCCAATACATCTACGCGCAACTCGCGGCTGAAGTACATCGCCGATGGAATGTTATAAATCGGGTTCTCAGGCTCGAACTGATCGAGGAACCACAACCGCTGCTGTGCAAATGAAAGCGGACAAAAGTCGGACTCCCGGCGGCGTGGAATCGGAAGCAGTTGAAAAGGGTCTAAGCCTTCTTTCTTGAGTAAAAATTCAAGAAGCTCTCGTTTTTCGGGAGAGATGTTTTGAAAATCCAGGGATGATTTCTCCATCGGAATCCATGCCTTTCGGACGATTATCGAGTTTCCTTCAAGAATGCCCGCGCTTCCTCTTCCGTAATGCTTTCCAACAATTCAAAGACCTGAGTTACTTTTTCCTTCCGCTCCCTGTGACTTCCGCTGAGCGAGGCGATCTGTTCAGCTAACGCCGCGAGAACTGGCATTTCAAATAAAACGCGAACAGGCAGTTCAACTTGAAAAGCCTCGCGGATGCGGACGATGACCTGAGTGGCAAGCAGAGAATGGCCACCGCGCTCGAAGAAGTTGTCATGGATGGAGATGGGTTCGACGCCGAGCACATCCGCCCAGATGGCGGCGAGGAGTTCCTCTTCCGGGGTGCGCGGTGCGACATAATCGTGCTCCGACTGCTGAGCATGCTGGTCGGGAGCGGGCAGCGCGCGACGGTCAACTTTACCGTTGGCCGTCAGCGGCATCGCAGCGAGCGTGACGAACATCTGCGGAATCATGTACTCGGGTAGCCTCTCCTTCAGATATGCCCGCCACTCCACACCATCCACGTCGCCATTCACTGCGCCGACCAGATATGCGATGAGCCGCTTGTCTCCCGGCTCATCTTCTCTAACTATCACAACAGCTTCACTGACGGACGAATGTCGTCTGAGTGCCGCTTCGATCTCTCCAAGCTCGATGCGGAAACCTCTGAGTTTGATCTGTTGGTCTCGTCTCCCGATGAACTCAATTTCTCCGTCGTGCAGATAGCGTACGATGTCACCTGTCCGGTATAGCCTCGCTCCGCTGGCGGAATTGAAGGGATGCGGCACGAACTTTTCAGCAGTCAGATGAGGCCGGTTCAGATAACCGCGCGCCAGCCCGCCCCCTCCAATGTAGAGTTCGCCCGCGACCCCGACTGGAGACACGCCCATTCTCTTATCAAGTATGTATGCTTCGGTGTTCGCTATCGGCCTTCCGATCGTCACGCGCGTCGCGCCTCTTTCTACCTGCGCCTGCGTACTGTAGGTCGTATCCTCCGATGGCCCGTACAGGTTGTAAACATTCTCTACCCTCATCCGTTCGTAGACACGTTGCACCAGTTCCGGCGTCAGCGATTCACCTGCGAGATTGACTGTTCGCACCGTGTCCGGCACTCCGCCCAGACGCACCAACTCCGCTATCGCAGATGGCACGGTGTTAATCAGCGTGACATCCGTAGCAACCGGCGATGACGCCAGATGCAGGATGTTCTCGACAAGGATGACCGTGCCGCCGCACGAGAGCGGGACGAAGAGTTCAAAGACGGAGAGATCGAAGCAGATCGAGGTAGAGGCCAGCACACCTGAAAGCTGAGAGGGGGTGAACGTGCGATGCGCCCAATCTAGCATGACGAGGGTGCTGTAGTGGCGGATGGCGACGCCCTTCGGAACGCCTGTAGAGCCGGAGGTGTAAATGACGTAGGCGAGATTGTCTGCGCACACCTCACTCTCAACCTCTGTCTCGCTCTCAGCGCTAATTTGCTCATATTCCGCATCGAGGTTAACTATGCACACGCCCCGTTCGGATAAATCGGACGGCAACACGGCGAGCGTTTTCTGTTGAATGATGAGCATGCTCAATCGAGCATCGTCGGCTATGAACTGCAAGCGTTCGTGCGGGTACCCGGCATCGAGCGGAACGTAAGCGCCGCCCGCTTTGAGAATCGCGAGCAGGCTAACGACCATCTCGACGGAGCGCTCCACGCAGAGGCCGACCCTGACCTCCGGGCCGACGCCAAGCCTTCTCAGATGGTGAGCTAACTGGTTAGCCCTCCGGTTCAGCTCGGTATAACTGATCGCTGAATCTTCACACTCAATAGCGACAGCGTTAGGAGTTCGCGCTGCTTGCGCGGTAATAATCTCGTGAATAGTCTGCTCACGCGGTGAAGAAGTCGCCGTCTTATTCCACTCGACGAGCAGTTGATGTCGTTCGTCATCTGTCAACATCGGTAACTCAGACAGCGGTTTCTCCGGGTCTGCGCTGATAGCATCAAGCAGCACTTCCCAATGTCGCAGCATCCGCTCGATGGTCATCCCATCAAACAAATCTGTGTTGTACTCACACCATCCAAGCAGCCCCTCCGCCGTCTCCATCATTGCCAACGTGATGTCGAACCTTGATGTCGAACTCTTACTCTCAACGGTTTCCAGCTTCAGCCCTTCCAACTCTAATGCTCCCATCGGAGCGTTTTGCATAATGAACATCACCTGAAACAGCGGCGAGCGGCTCATGTCTCGCTCCGGCTGCATCTCT
>CAXTRQ010000347.1:0-2936 GCA_964246705.1 uncultured Pyrinomonadaceae bacterium | reverse complement strand
GCGTGGACTTCCCCGCTTCGCTCTCGACGCTGATGTTCCCGCCATGATCGCGTAGGATGCCGAAGCTGATGCGCAAGCCCAAGCCCGGCCCGCCCGTATCGCGTCGTGTCGTGAAGAACGGATCGAACACCTTGGCGATGTCCTCGCGCCGGATGCCAACGCCGTTATCGTAAAACTCGATGCACGCCATCGTCTGATTCGCGCGCTCACAACGCCCGCCACTAATGCGAAACAGTCTGCCTTCTTTCGCGTTCGACTGTTTCAACCTCAGAGCGTGATGAGCGTTGCTAATCATGTTGACGACGACTTGCCGCAGGCGCGAGTCGTCGCCACGCACTGTCGGCAAATCCTCCCCGATGTTGATTTCGACCGTGATGTTGTCTTTGTCGAACTGGCGACCGAAGAGAGCGAACGAGGTTTTAATCGCTTCTTCGAGGCGCACGCGTCGCAGTTCGTGCGTGTCGTGGCGCGCGAAAGTCAGAAGGCCGCGCACGATGTTGGCGATGCGCCCGCCCTCGTCAATGATGCCGTCAATCATCTGTTGGTCGAAATCGCTGCGCTCAAGTTCCTCGTCTTTTAAAAGCTGCGCGAAATTGATGATGCCGTTCAGGGGGTTATTGATTTCGTGCGCCACACCTGCCGACAGTTCGCCGACAGAGGCCAGCTTCGAGGTCTGGAACAGTTGCCGCTGCATCTCTTCTCTTTCAATCTCAAGCTGCCGACGCGCCGACAAGTCACGCATGATGAGGATGATCAGGCGCTCTTTTTCTGTGGAGAGCGTGTTGAAGGAGATTGAGACGGGCAGCGGCTTGCCCTGCGCCGTCTCGACAGTCCACTCGCTCTCGACCGAAACATTTCCGTCGAGCAGTTCGGAGAAGCCGTTTAAAGTCGCCGCCGGGTTGTCGGGCGCACGGATAATTTCTCGTATGTCGCGCCCGACGATGTCTTGCAGTTGGTAACCGAGTATTTCGCAAAACTTGTTGTTGGCTTCGATCAGATGATGGTCGGTGGCGGTGACGACGCCGATGCCGTCGCGTGCATGCTCGAAGAGCGCGCGGTAACGCTCTTCGCTCTCGACGAGCTTGCGCTGTTGACGGTTGACGAGCCGTAAAAGCAGCGTGACGACCACCACGTCGACCGTAATTGAAATTGTGAAATGCTCGACGCGCTGCTGAATGTCCCGGCGTCTCTCAAGATTGCCTTCACCCGGATATTTTCGCGCGACCCACGAAAAGAATGGATCGCGGATAAACTTTTCCCATGTCGCAACGACGCTGCCCGTCATTACGAAGGTGAGTAAAGTAAAGAAGAAAATGAGGCTGAAATTTGAACTTCTTTTCATGCTTGAACTCTCGTGTGAACATCATGGGCGCGAAACGTCGGGAGCGCAGGCCGCACGAGTTAGCCCACAGACTTTGAGCAACGCTTCAAAGCATAGAGAAACGTTGACGGCGAGAGGTCAAATATCAAGCGAGACTGCTCGCCCGACCCGACATCCGTCCTGCCGCCACTGCCGCCTCACCTTACCGACACGCGATGAAGCTGCTATCCTCCGCTGAATTTTAATGCTGTTGAAATACCGGAACACTCGCCGAAGCTTTAGTTGCAGCTTTAAGTAATGGAATGCACCAGACTGCCGACCCTTCTCCGGCAGTCCGAGACGCAATCGGCGAGGAACGTAGCTGCGCTCTCGTTTGCCCCGTGAGTTCACTGGTGGCGGTCATCAGAGATTTCCGTAACCGTGTAATACGGTCGAAATTATACATTATTAATGACCGAAATGTTCTATCAATATGTGCGGAGGTGAAATGCGGGATGAGTGGGCGAGGCTTTTTTTGTAGGCGAGGCTTGCGTTTCGTCAGGATGCGCGCTTCCAGTTAATGCGATAGCGCGCCGTGAGCGACAGACCGAGGCTGACGACAACCAATCCGGCGACGACGAGCGGCCATACGTAAGGCACTGCCAGCACGATAGCCCAGAAGCTTGCGCCTAAAAGCAGCGCGATTGATTCCGAACGCTTTTCTTCGGAGAGCAGGACGCGCTGCAACCAGCGTCCCGTCGCCGCATGAACCACGACGCGCCCGAAAAGATAGGAGACCAAAAGTAGGATGAGCGCCGTGAACCAGACGACGAGGCCGATCATCGGCGGCAAAAATCTGAGCGACAGCACGACGCCCGGCCCGATGACGATGGAGCCGACAAATCCGATGAGCGCGACGCGCAGGCTCGTCAATTGCAAGCGCGCCGCCGCGCGGCTGACTGCGCCGGGCGTGACCGCCGTCAGTGCCAGAGAGATGACGAACCAGAAGAGAATCGCCAGCAGGCGCAAGCCGATGTAGGCGGGCGAAAAGGTCGGCTTGAGCAGAGACGCGGGATTGCGCGCCAGTTCTCGAAGTTCCTGCTCGTAGCCCGCGACCATAATCGTCGTGCTCGACGGATTTCTTCCCGGCGCGGTCTTGCCATGATGATATGCGCCGCCGATAACCATCACGTCGCCGCCGATGTAAGAGCCTTCGGGTTGCGTCACGCTGCCGCCGATGACGCCGACATCGCCCTCGACGCGCCCTTCGACAATCACGTCGCCGCCGAAGGAAAGAACGCCGTGCCTGATCGTGCCGAGCACACGGATTGGACGCCCGTACTCGATCACGTCGCCGACGTAATTGCCCTCGTTTCCGTTAACAACCAACTCGTCCGGGCTGCCGGCAGACATCTTGGCTTGCGGCTGCGCCGCGCCCTCTTCCTGCGCGCTGGCGATCCACGCGCCCGACAACAGCAGCAATATCAACAGCGCTGCTTGCAGCGGCGCGCGCCTCAAGGCGTGCGGCATGAAATCGTTATTGGAGAGGGTTGCGTCTCTAAGCATCGGTGAATTTTTGATTTTATTACGGTTTTCGATTGAATGCGACTAACAGTCGGGAGTAAGCTCTCAGCAT
>CAXTRQ010000346.1:0-2960 GCA_964246705.1 uncultured Pyrinomonadaceae bacterium | reverse complement strand
TCCCCCCCCGGTGTTATTCCATTAAAATTAATATATTATAAAACCAACACTACAACCAAAACCACGCCGGAGGCGCAAAGAAAACGAAAGCTTGAGTGATTGAAGATTCCGAATTTCAAATTTCAAATCTTCAATCTCGATGCGCTTATGCTTCAGCGCGTGTCTTCCGCCAGCACCACCGCTTCGCCTCTGACGACCGGCTCTCCGTGTTGATTAAAGCAGACGGTTTCGAGCGTGACGATTGGCTTATCTTCTCTGATTTTCGTGATACTGACTTGAGCCGTGACCGTATCTCCGGGATAGACGGGCGCGACGAACTTGAAAGTTTGACTTAGATAAACCGTGCCGGGGCCGGGCAGTTTAGTACCGATAGTGGTCGAGATAAGCGAGGCGCTCAACATCCCGTGAGCAATCCGGCGGCCAAATCTGGTCTGCCGTGCGAAATCATCGTCCAGATGAACGCTGTTGTGATCGCCGATGAGATCGGCATAGCGACGAATGTCGTCGTCCGTGATTGTTTTCGAGAGCGTCGCGGTATCGCCGATTTTTAAATTCATTCATGCTGCTCCTGCGGTAGATTCCTCAAAGCGTAGAGTCCTTCCAAAACCTCTCCGTATCTCTCCGTCACAACCTTGCGTTTAATCTTCATCGTCGGCGTCACCTCTTCGGCTTCGATGCTGAAATCTCGATTCAGTATCGCAAACTTCCTGATGGCTTCCGTTGACGAAACCTTCGTATTCACTTCCTCGACTATCTTCAGCACGAGGGCATTGATCTCCGCGCTGCTGGTCAGGTCTGCGAAATCCCTGTGAGCGATGCCGTGCGCGCGGGCGTAGCTTTCGGTCTCAAGCGGATTGAGCGTGATGAGCGCGACGAGATAACTCTTACTGTCGCCGTAGACCAGCGCGTGACTGATGAGATGATGCTCTTTCAGTAAATTTTCGATGAGGGCAGGCGCGATGTTCTTGCCCGTTGAAGTGACAATCAACTCCTTCTTTCGTCCGGTGATTTTGAGAAAACCGTCGGCATCCATCTCACCCAAGTCGCCCGTCAGCAACCATCCATCGCGGAAGACTTCCGCAGTTCTTTCAGGCTCTTTGTAGTAACCGCTGAACATCATTTCGCTCCGCACGAGAATCTCGCCGTCGTCGGCGATACGGACGTTGCATCCCGGCATCGGCGGCCCGACCGTCCCAAATTTATAGTTGTCCGGGCGATTGAAGGCGACACAGAGATTTTCCGTCAATCCATAAGCCTGCAAAATGGGGATGCCCGCCGCATCGAAAAACTCTGCAATCTCTCGCGGGAGAGGTGCGCCGCCGGAAGTCGCCGTGCGTAGCTGCCCGCCAAAGTAACTTCTGACTTTCTCAATCACGAATCGAGCGCGCGCTTCGTATTCCTTCTGCAACTCTTCAGGAACGCGCGCACGCTCCTGCCTCTTGCGACTGATGCGCTTGCCTAAAGCGAGCACTTCTTCAAATTGTTCACGTTCTTCACCCGGAGCTTTTTCGAGGTCGGACATCACGCGTGCGTGAACTTTTTCAAAGAAGCGCGGAAGGCTGGGAAAGATTGTCGGCTTCACTTCCAGCATGTAATCCCAAAGCTTCCCAATGTCTTCGACGAAATAGGCCGCCGCTCCGGCATACAGGCGATTGTAGAGACCGGAGATGCGCTCCGCCACATGACAGTATGGGAGATAGGAAAATGAAACATCCGTGTCGAACATCGGAATGGTCTCGCGCAGAGACTCTACGCTCTCGATGACATAGCGATGACTGAGACACGCGCCCTTCGGCAAGCCCGTCGTCCCTGAAGTGTAGACCATGATGACGGTCTCTTCGGGCTGCGCGTGTCGCGCGCGTTCCTCGATAACCTTGCGAGTCTCCGCGAGCCGCTCGGCTCCGAGTTGCAAAAACTCTCGATAGCTCAACACGCCCTGATGCTCGCGCGCCGACAGTTCATCAAGCACGATAATTGATTTTAATTTCGGGAGACCATCGCGCACATGCAGTATCTTTTCGAGTTGCGACCGATTATCAACGAGGACGAATTCAGCATCCGAATGATTAATTATGTAGCGGCACTGCTCCGCAGAGCTTGTCGGGTAGAGACCGACGCCGACGCCCCCGGCGATAATCGTTCCGAGGTCGCTCGAAGGCCATTCCGGAACGTTCCCCATCAGAATTGCGACCGCGCCGCTTTTCTCAAGTCCGCAAGCTATCAGGCCGGATGCGAACTCGTGCGCTTCCCGCTCGAAGCGTCCCCATGAAATGCCTTCCCAAAGGTCGCCGCGCCGGACGAAAAAAGCTTCGCGCATGCGATACTGCTCGACGCGCTCACAAAACAGAGAATAGATGTTCGGGTATTTCATAACGGCACGGACAAATTTCCTACCAGCGAAATGCCGCGCAGGCCATATTCAAGCCGCCGCCCGACGCGCACATCAAAACAACTTGCCCACGTTCGAGCTTGCCTTCGCGCACGGCGTCGTCGAGCACCATCGGAATACAGGCCGAGCCTGTATAGCCCCACTTCTGCATGATGGTATGCGTGCGCGACATAGGGAGTTCCATCCGCCGCATCACTTCTTTAATCGTGCTCAGATTAACCTGCGTGAAAAGAAAAAGTCCGACATCTTCGAGACCCAATCCGGCTTTCTCAAGCACGTCTCGCACGATGGCAGGCCAGCCTTCGATATTAACTTCCGGCGGGTATTTCTGTGCGAAACGAACCTTCGTCCACAAGCCATCGCGCAGGACATCCTCCGTCACCGGCATCCGCGCGCCACCGGCATAAATCCCCATGTGTTTATGAAAGCTGCCGTCGGCGACGAGCTTCGATGCGATAAAGCCCGCCTCGCCCTCCCCATCTTTTGAAGCTTCTAAGACCACCGCGCCCGCGCCGTCCGCGAAGATGGTCGAAGTCTTCTTCTCCGTCCAATCGAGAAACTTGCTCATGGC
>CAXTRQ010000345.1:0-2995 GCA_964246705.1 uncultured Pyrinomonadaceae bacterium | reverse complement strand
AGTATTTGCAGGGGATGAAAAAGTTTCAGCGGGTGCAGATTTTTCAGGGGCTGTTTTGGCCGCAGCTCTTTCAGCGGCCTTTTCTTTCTGTTGCATCTCTTCAATCGCGAAGAGTTTAGCCATCCCCGTATATTTACGCTCGCTGCTCATACGCGCACGATGTCCTCACGCACAATCTCAAACGCCTCAAGAGTGACGCTTTGCTCGCCCATTAGATTGGTTGCAGTCTCATAAGCCTGCGCGCAAAGCTTCAAAACATCACGCGGGATGCCTTTGGTCATCTCATAAATCGCCTCCATCACCTCTTCGGGGAAGGGGACAGGCATCTCGGCCTGTTCGCAACGATACGCAACCATCCGCTTCATTTCACTGAAAGAGAGCGGGTCTAAAAGGGAATAGGCAAACACCCTAGAGTCTATCGCCTTATTTTTTTCTTCCTTGAGCCTTTCGCGAAGTTCGAGCTGCCCCGCGAGGACAAACTGAATAAGCTTGGCTGTGTTGGTCTCGAAGTTGAGCATCGAGCGGATAGACTCAAGCATTTTCTGGTCGAGCTTCTGGGCCTCGTCCACGAAAACCACTACGTTGTCTTTGGCCGCATACTGTTCGGCCAAATAGTCTTTAAGTTCGTTTTCCTGCTTGAAGTAGCTTTTGCGTAAGGCGACGCCAAGCTCACCGCACAGGCCCTGCAAGAACGCGAAATCGCTCTTAAAAGATGGATTGGGTATGAAGGCGGTGCGGCAATCGTCTCTGGCCAGAAACTCCCCGTAGAGGAGCCTTACGACGCTGGATTTGCCCATTCCTACATCGCCCAGAATACAGGTCAGTCCCTGTCTTTTGTAAATAGTGTATCGAATCTTGTGTAAGGCGCTCTTTAATCCGGGCGTAATAAAAAGGGTAGCCGGGTTCGGTGAAAGCGAAAAGGCGTCGTCAATCATAGTAGACAGGCTTTTATCATGTGAATAGGGGACGAATCAATGTTTATTTCTATAAAACCCGCTATATTCAGTATTGATTATGCCTATATAGCAGTTATTCACACATTTAGTGTAAATAAGGTGTGTGGCGGTTCACTCAAAACGTTTTGAGTCAAATAAGGAAGGGCGGGGAAGTGGTAATATTAGAGCATGACGAAAAGAAGGACAGCCACACCGGTTTCGCTCACAGATGAGCAACGCCAACGGCTGGAGCGACTCTGGTTCTACTACGGCAACTACGGGCCGCAGACCACGCCCGGCAATCACCAGTTCATTCAGCGCATCCTTGAGCAGGGCATTGACATCCGCCCCTTAATCACCAAGAGAAGCCGCAAGTCCGAGATTCCAACCGAGGAGTGCGAGGCGGCGGTCGAGCGAGTACTGGCGATGGGAAGCAACACTGTGGGAAATGGCGAGCATGGCGACGGCAGTCGGTTGCAAGTGATCGGTAGTCCTGAAAAATGAGTAGCAGCGCCCACGCCTCCAAACATTATGGGTCAAATCAGGAGGGCAGGGAAGCGAAGAGTCGGCAGAAGGCCACTCGAAACGTTTCAAGTGACCATTGACACCCGCGCGATGCCGGAATAAATTGCTGGCTCGAAGTTCACTGCTAACCGAATTGCTCATGAGCCGCACGTATTGGGTCTCGAAAGGTAGCGGTAAAAGACCGGGATTAACGGATGAGGCCGCAGGATGCGGTAATCTGCGGATAACAAGGTGCATTACCGCATCAGGAAGCGCACGCTCAGCATCCTGACTAGTGCTTCGGCATCCATCATATTCTCCTGCGAGTGAGTCCCTCGCCAGCGATATGCGAGACGAAGGCCTTAGCTCAAGGTTTAGGTTGTACGATTAGAGTGTTACGCTGCTAGCGGTAAAAGTCGCTCTCCGTGATTACAATGTTACGGAATTATGACTCCAAATAGCGGCATAATTAGTTAGGACTCCAAATAGCGGAATAATTCAAAGTTAGCTTTCACTAGAGCCACATTCCTATGGTCAATCCTGACCCCTTCTCAGCTTCGGCGCAACCGTTCTCGAGTAGTCTCAGGTATTCAGATAGGAGATCACATGACCATCGAAACCAAAGATGATGTCGTTGCACTCAAACGCATAGGCAAGATCGTTTCGTACGTGCTTCAGGAGATGCTCGCCGCTGCCGAACCCGGCATGACTACGCGCGAGCTGGATTCACTTGGTGAGAAATTGCTTGAGAGACACGGCGCACGATCGGCACCTAGACTCACATACGACTTCCCGGGCTCAACCTGCATCAGCATCAACGAGGAGGCCGCACACGGCATCCCAGGTGATCGAGTAATTCGACCTGGCGATGTATTGAACGTCGATGTTTCTGCTGAGTTGGGAGGCTACTTCGCCGATACCGGAGGAACGAAAATTGTGCCCCCAACCAACCCACAGAAGACGCGCTTATGCCATGCCACCCGCACGGCCCTCGAGCAAGCCATGAAGCAGGCCCGCGCCGGCCAGCCCATCAATGGCATCGGCGCAGCAATCCAGCGAACTGCGAAGACATACGGCTTCAAGATTATTGAGAACCTCGCTAGCCACGGAGTTGGTCGTGCACTTCATGAAGCACCCGATCACATTCCTGGATACTTTGATCCGACGGACGGGCGCATCTTAAGAGATGGCATGGTGATCACCATCGAACCCTTCCTCTCAACAAAGAGCCGCGTGGTGACCGAGACGTCCGATGGATGGACCTTGGTTGGAGTGCATGGCAACTTGTCGGCGCAATACGAGCACACGATGATAATTACCAAGGGCGAACCAATAGTCGTCACCCAACACTGAATGATCATCGATGAAAGCTAACCCTTCCTTCAAGCGGACCCACCTTCGGCGGTCCGCTTAAGTCAAACGTTGGGCGGACGATCCGGGAGGAGCGGCGCGCGATCCCCCGAAACGCAATCTCCACTCCTCGAAAGGAACATCGTAATGTCGAAGGTTGTCGCAATCATGTCCATGTCGCTCGACGGCTACGTCGCCGACCTCAA
>CAXTRQ010000344.1:0-3008 GCA_964246705.1 uncultured Pyrinomonadaceae bacterium | reverse complement strand
TTTTTTTATCTCCATTCTATTTTATTTCCTCCGCTTCTTTATTTCGCAACCTGCCACTTCATTCTTATGATTATCGCGCGCATTCTCGGCACAGTCGTCTCGACGCAGAAGGACGAGCGTCTGAAGGGCAACAAGCTGCTCATCGTTCGCCCTCTGAATTTGGACGGCTCGGACGCGAGCGGTTACATCGTCGCCGTTGATACGGTCGGCGCAGGCTTTCACGAGCGCGTGCTGGTCGTCGCAGGCTCAAGCGCGCGCCTCGCCGAAGGCTTGAAAGACCGTCCTGTAGATGCCGCCATCATCGGCGTCATCGACACAGTTGATTTCGTCAACGACTGAAAACTGCTCATGCAACTGGCGCGTGTTATCGGGACGGTCGTGGCGACGGTGAAGAATGATTCGCTGGAGGGCCGTAAGCTACTCGTCGTGCAATCGCTCAACGCGGACTTGCAGCCGCAGGGCGCGCCGCTCGTTGCGCTCGACGCGATTGGCGCGGGCATCGGCGAACTTGTTTTCTGGTGTCGTGGCAAAGAGGCCAGCTTTCCTTTCCGGCGCGAGGATACACCGACCGATTGCACCATCATCGGCATCGTGGATTCGGAGGCGCACGTGACGCGAAGGGGCCGCAGATGATTCTCGCGCGCGTACTCGGCAACGTCGTGGCGACGCAGAAGAACGAGCGCTACAGGAATGCGCGCGTGATGCTCTGCCAGCCCGTCACGCCGGATGGCGAAGAAACCGGCGCGACGCTTTTGGCGCTCGACTCGGTTGATGCGGGCGAGGGCGACACGGTCTTAATTGTGCAAGAAGGTTGGGGCGCTTCGACCGCCGCGACGGGCGAGCAGGGCGCGGCGATTGATTCGGCGATTGTCGGCGTCGTTGATTACATCGAACTGCTCAATGAGCAGGGACGCACGGAAGGCAAGCTCTAATGAGCAGTGAGCAGGAACAGATTCGTTCGATAGCCGAGCGCATCGCACGTCGCATCGCCGTCGCAAAAGATGAGCAGGAGGGCGCGGGCGCAGCGGGCGTCGCTGCGGAAGACCTCGCAGCCCTGCGCGCCGGGTTGTCTGAAATACAGCGACGGCTCGCGCACCTCGAATCACATCTCAACCACGATGAGAATTGTGAGACACAGGAGCCGCGTGGACATGAAGCGTCGCGCCCAGAGCGCGGCGGTGAAGGCCAGTATGCTGCGACGCCTCAAACACAAACTGACGCTTCCTCGAACGCGACCCGGACGCGCTCGCCGTGGTTGAGCGGCACGTATGTTCCGGCTACCGCGCATCCGAGTGATGAGCGGTTCGGCATTGGCGAGGCCGTATCGGAGATTGTTGACTACTTTGAACGCGAAAAGACTTGCAACATGGAGCCGGGCAACAAACCCTGCGACCATTGCGCCATGTGCAGTTCGCGCACAGACGCAGAGAAGAAGAAAAGTTGAATCGAGGCAGCAAAGATAAAGAGGCCGCTTCTTGATTGGGAAGCGGCCTCTTCTTTTACTGCTATATTGTTGCTGCTGCTGCCTGCTAGGATTTGCGGCGCAGTGTTTCGGAGTTGATTTGCGGCGCTTGGCGCGCGCCTTCCTCGGCCTTAAAGTAAGGCTCTTCCTTGAAGCCGTACATCTTTGCCGCAATGACCATCGGGAACTGCCCGCGCGCCGTGTTGTAATCTTGAACCGCCGCGTTGTAATCGTCGCGGGCGACCTTGATGCGGTTCTCCGTGCCTTCCAGAGAATCCTGAAACTTCAGGAAGCTTTCGTTGGAGCGCAACTGCGGGTAGTTCTCTTGCAGAGACAAGAGCCGCCCGATGGTTCCGCCGAAGCTGTTGTTAGCGTCAATCACCGCCTGCTTCTGTTCAGGCGTCTTGTCTCCGCCCTCGCCCTGCGGCGCGGCCTGCGTCGCGTTCAAGAGCCGCGAACGCGCCTCGGCAATCTGCCCGAACACTTCCTGCTCCTGCACGCCTGCGGCCTTCGCCGCTTCAAAAAGATTGGGGATCAGGTCTGCACGCCGTTGCAGGCTGCTCTCCACGTTCGCCCACTTGGCTTTGACGTTTTGCTGCTTGGATTGCAGCGTATTGTAACCGCAGCCGCTGGCTGACACTGAGACCAACACGATAAAGGCCAGCAGCCCCAACTTCCTCTTATTCATTACTCATCCTCCTTAAGTCAACACGGCTTTTAAAACCGGCAGGCCGTCGCCAGTAAATCATTTACTTGTTACTTGTCACATCTATTCGGTCAACCGCTTCGATGACGCGCTCAATCTGCGCCATGTAGGCGGCGAAAAGTTCGTTGGCCTCTCGCTCCGAGAGCGTGTGCCCTTCATCCTTGAGCGCACGCAGGTTGAAGATGCGCTCGAACGGCTCGGCGTCGAGTTTGAGCAGACGGACAATCGCCTCCACGATATCGCGCTTGAGCACGGGCGTCTGTTCGACGCCGCTCAAAATCAGCACCGGAGCAAACAGCGTGGCGAAACTCGTCAGACTGTCCGCCATCAAGTCCTGCAATCTCTCGACGGATGTGGACGCAGGAATGTAGAGTCGGCGCAGTTGAATCAACTTGCTGCGCAATTCGTACTCGGTCTGGTGACGTAGATTCTCATCCGAGAGACGAAGTGTCTCGAACGGATCAGTCCCATAGAGCACCACGCGCGCGCTCTCCATCTGGTAAAACTCGATGGGGAAGACATCCGCCGCGTCGCGCAGTTCGGACGCAGTGAAATAGACGGGCAGAGGATGTCCGAGCCGCTGCCATTCGCGCATCGGTGCTTGCGCCAGACGCAAATCTGCGGGCGTGATACGGTGCAAGGCGATGAGCAGATTGTAGTCCGAATGCTCGGCGATATGATCGCCCGCCGCCGCCGACCCATAGAGCATCACCGATGCGAGATTGTCGCCGTGCGTCGCCCGTAAATCTCCAATTAGATGATTGAAAGCTTCCTGTGCTACTTGGTTAGCCATAATAATTCAAACGCTGAACTATGAACGATAAACGCGGAATTAAAAGC
>CAXTRQ010000343.1:0-3128 GCA_964246705.1 uncultured Pyrinomonadaceae bacterium | reverse complement strand
ACAAGAAGCGGCAAGGAAGGCGTCGAAGATACTAGGCAAGTAGAGCGAAACTATCGAGACACAGTTGCCGGAATCGAACGCTAATAAAACCGGGCGCGAAGTAGAGTAAACTTCGCGCCCGCTTTATTATCGTCGGTCATAAAAAAACGGGATGAACATCAGAGTTATCAAGTGTCTGGCGGGATTTCGGAATGAACGCCGGAATCCCGTCGCCTATCAGTCGCAAGACCTATCAGCACCCGACCCGGCTCGGTCATCATCTTTCGACCCTCATAACAAAGGGCGCGCGACGGGAGAGATAAGTGTTTTGAAATAATTTGTTCAGTTGTGAGGGGCAAACTTCTTCACTTTGTAGTCTATTTACTTGCTATACTTTGAATTGTCGCGTTCTCCGTTTCCTGTACAAATCGCTGTTTGTCTGACCAGCCGGTGAGTTGGAATTTTCAGGATAAACAAGCTCGGTAAGTATGCCCTCGACTGTTCTGTCCTAATCAAAACGGTCGTAGATAGGGAAGGTTATGCTCAAGAATCTGATAAAGCTTTCCACATGTCTCCTGATTGTATTCAGCACTGCTCTTAACCATCATGCTCAACAACCGGCAGCCGCAACGCTCAGAGGTATAGTCAAAGACCCGAACGGCGCGGTTGTTCCCGGCGCGAGCGTCAGAGCGACGCAAATCTCTACGGGCACGCCCCGCGAGACTCAGACGAATGAGGACGGCGCGTACGTCTTATCGAGCCTTCAGCCGGGCGAATACGAAGTGCGTGTGGAGATGGCGGGATTCAAAACAATGACGCAGCCGAAGGTGATACTCCAAGTCGGGCAAAGCCAGACGCTCGATTTTGCCCTCGAAGTAGGGGCGGTGGCGGTCGTTATTGATGACAGCTTCGGAGGCGTGCCGCCGATTGACGCCACATCCTCGAAGGTGGACAGCGTGATTGCCGAGCGCGAGATTAGAAACCTGCCGCTCAATGGGCGCAACTTCCTCGAATTGGCGCTGCTCACGCCCGGCAACGCGCCCGCGCCCAATTTCGATCCGACGAAATCAAATACCGTCGTCATCTCTTCCGCAGGGCAGTTCGGTCGTGGCGGGAGTGTCACGGTTGACGGCGCTGATACTAATGACGACGTGGTTGGCGGAGCGGTGCAGAACATCTCGCAGGACGCGGTGCAGGAATTTCAGATAGCAACCAACCGCTTCGACGCGCGGCTCGGTCGTTCAGGCTCGGCGGTCGTCAACATCGTGACTAAAGCAGGGACGAATGAACTGCACGGCTCGGCCTCAACTTACTTTCGAGGCAGTTTGTTTCAAGGGTTACCCGCGACCTTCGACCGCACGGCGGGACAGAAGCCACCCTTCGACCGCGAGCAATATTCCTTCACGCTGGGCGGGCCGGTTAAGAAAGATACAACCTTCTTCTTCGGGTCGCTCGAATACCGCAATCAGGATGGCGCGGCGCTCGTCGGCACGCGCGACACGGCGCGGCGTACTATCACACGCGGCTTCGCGGATGCACCGTTAAACGACCTGCTGTCCACCGAACGCTTCGACTGGCGACTCAACGACCGCGACTCGCTCACCTTCCGCTATTCACTCCAGCGCGAAGACGACGTAGCCGTGAGCACGCTCATTCGCTCCATCGGCTCGGCCTCACAACGGCAGTCGAGCCGCAACCGCACACACACGCTTCTCGCTGACTACACGCGCGTGCTCACACCGCGCGACGTGAACAGTTTCAAGTTCAGCTATAGCACCTTCTCTAATGTCACGTCCCCTGTTTCACTCAGGCCGCAACTCACTTTCCCGAGCATTCAGGACGGCGCGTCTTTCCGCGTGCCGCAGCAGACCAAGCAGCAGCGTATCCAGTTCGGCGACGCGTTGACGATGGTGCGCGCCAACCACACGATCAATGTCGGCGGAGAGTTTCAGAACGTGCGTTCGGGCTTCAACCTCGGCGTCTTCCAGCAGGGGCGCGTCGAGTTGATTGAAGACTTTCCAGACTTCGACCGCAACGGCGACGGGCGTGTGGATGACAATGACCTGCTGTTCGCCGTCACCCTTCGTAGCGCCTTCCCGGAGCGTCCGCTCGTTATCCCGGGTGCGAACAACAACTACTTCGCCGCCTATGCGCAGGACGATTGGCGCGTCTCACCCAGTCTCACATTAAATCTCGGCCTGCGTTACGAGATCGACACGGACGTAAAAAACATCAGCCACTTTGACGAGATCAACCCGCTCGTCCGGCCCTTTCTCAATGGCAACCGCACGCGCGACAAGAACAACTTCGCGCCGCGCGTCGGGTTCAACTATTCGACCGCAGACGATCGCACGAGCGTGCACGGCGGCTACGGCATCTACTACGACCGCGTCACGCTTGAGATTATTTCGCTTGAGCGTGGCCTCGACGGTCGCGCTTTACCCATTGAGGTGCGCGCCGGGAACGTCTTTTTCATCGAGCCGCAGTGCCTCTTCAACCCGACCTGCGGGCAGTTCCCGCCGCCCGCGCCGACGCTTGCCAATCCTTTCAACGGTTTCGTCCTTCCGGGCGCGGGCGCGGGCGGCATTAACATTATTGACAACGGCTTGCAAAACCCGTCGGTGCAGCAGACGAACTTCGGCATCCAGCATGAGTTCGCCGGTAACTATGTCGTGCGCGCAGACTACCTACACAACTTCGGCACGCACTTCATCATTGGTCGCACTATCGGTCAGGTTTTCAACCCGGTGGTCGGCGGCCCTGACCTCGTCAAGAATCTTGAGTCGAGCGTCAAGACTAAGTACGACGGATTACTGTTGAGCGTCGAGAAGCGCTACGCGCAAAGGTTCCAGTTCCGCGCCTCCTATACGCTCTCGAAGGCGTTCAACTACGCGAACGACGACCAGATTCCTTTCTCGAACGGCCCCATTGATCCGACGAGGTTGCAACTCGAATACGGGCCGACGCCGAACGATCAACGCCACCGCTTCACCTTCGCGGGCGTCTTCGACGCGCCGTTCGGTTTCCGCATCGCGCCGCTTCTGACGGCGGCCTCCGGCGTGCCGATGGACATTCTTCTGCCGGACGGAAGCTCTCGCATTCCATCCCTCCAACGTAACGCTGGGGGGAGACTCTTCCACGGGGGGGCG
>CAXTRQ010000342.1:0-3192 GCA_964246705.1 uncultured Pyrinomonadaceae bacterium | reverse complement strand
AGCTGAGGCGCAGGTAGAATGATCAACTCGTCAGCCGAGGTCTTGGGACGCACATTCACGTCATTTCCGACACGGGGCGAATAGTCGGCACATACGACAAGCGACAGCTTACGCCGAGTGAATCCGCTTGGTACACACCCGGAAACGATGCTCTAGTCATCACGGTCAACGATATAAAGTGTGGGTTCCTGATCTGTTATGAGGCTTGCTTCCCTGACTTATTTGAGTCATATCGAGAAAAAGGAGTACAGCTAATTTTTCATTCCTGTCACAATGTTTCGGGCAAGCCTAGACCGCTTTTTCGGGAATTGACATTAGCTCAGATTCGCACACGCGCGGCGGACAATCAGATGTGGATTTCGAGTTCCAATTCGTCGGCTCGATACTCATTTTCAATTGCTTGTATCGCACGACCGGACGGCTCTGTTTGCCGTTCAAGAAGGCATGTCAACGGTCTTTTACTACACGATTCTCCAGATACAAAACTTGGTTGGACTTATGACAATCGAGAGAAGAAACCAAAGATGGAAAACAAAGACGCTCTGCATCTCACCGACCTTGCGTGAAGGCAAACCGTTTTCCTTCGGATGACGACGCGGCTAACAAGTCATTCGAGCGGAGCGCGGGATAGCGTATCTCTCATTAATCTTCTTAAAGATGAGATTATGTGCTGCCGCCCGCGCCCGCTCAATTCGGGCGTTATGCTGCTTTGGGATATTAACCTATGATAAATTTAATGCATGGGCAAATATGAAAAGCTACTAATTCAAATTTTACGAGGAGCTTCTGATGCTAATATTTCATTCGATGGTTTGTGCCGGTTGCTCAGGCATTTAGATTTTGATGAGCGGATTCGTGGAAGCCATCACATCTTTACCAGAGAAGGCATAGAGGAAATCTTGAATTTGCAGCCGCTAGGGTCGAAAGCTAAAGCTTATCAAGTCAAACAGGTTCGCGGCGTAATCTTGAAATATAGGCTCGGAGGCCAAGGCGATGAGTGAAAAATATAAATACGAGATCATCATTTATTGGAGCGCCGATGATAATGCCCTTATTGCCGAAGTACCAGAATTACCTGGCTGTATGGCAGACGGGGCAACATATTCAGAAGCTATCTCTAATGTGGAAGTAATCATTGATGAGTGGATAGAAACTGCAAAGGATTTAGGTCGAGAAATTCCTGAGCCAAGAGGCAAATTAATGTTCGCCTAGCGGCATTTCACCTATCGCGCAGCATAACAACTCATTCAACCGGAGCGGAAATAGCGCAGGTTTCATCCGCAAGATTGAAGGCTTGGTTCGTTGTCTCCCGCCCGGTTAGATACTGTGTTGAGTGTCAAGCTATTTTCGCCCATTCAGGATCGAATGGCTGACCCGTCTTCAACACGCCGTAAGCGAGATGAATGAGCTTTCTCATGACGGCACAGATCACTCATCTTACTCTTGCCACGCTCACGTTTCGCCCACTGCTTGAAGAAGGCACTAGATCGCAGCGCTGTCATGGCCGGAAAGTAGAGCGCTTTACGTAACCGCGCATTGCCGATCTTTGACACTCTGGTCCGTCCTCTGACACTGCTGCCCGATTGCCGCTCTCTGGGCACTAATCCAGCGTAAGCGGCGACCTGTCGCGCGCTGCGGTAGTGTGTGATGTCGGTCATCTCAGAGAGCAGGAGTGAACTTGCCCCACTTTGGTGGACACGAAGTTTATGCCGCTTGACTCAGTAACTGCTGCTCATACTCCGCCGGACTCATGTAACCCAACGAAGCATGCCGACGCTTCGGATTGTACCAACATTCCATGTACTCGAAGATTGAGAGACGTGCCTCGTCTCTCGTGTGCCAATCGCTGCTGGCGATCAACTCCCATTCCAGCGTCGCGAAAAAGCTTTCGACCACGGCGTTGTCATAGCAGTTCGCTCGCCGCGACATACTCGGCACGATCTGGTGCACAGCGAGCAATCTTTGATAGTCAAGCGCCGCATACTGCACTCCGCGATCACTGTCATGCACAAGCCCGCTGCCCGCGCCTCTTGCATGAAGTGCCATTTGCAGCGCGGCCATTGCCAGACTCGCCTCAAGCGTTCGCCCCATTGACCAGCCCACGACCCGGCGGCTCGCCACATCAAGGATGACGGCCAGATACAGCCACCCTTCTCGTGTCGGCACATAGGTAATATCGCTCGCTCGGACGCGGTTGCGTGCTGCGATCTCTGTGACCCCAAAGCAGCATGCCAGAACATTCGCGGCCACCGGGTGCGGATGCCGCGAATCAGTCGTGGCAGGCCGGAAGCGGCGGCGCACTTTCAACCGCAAGCCTTCCTGCCGCATCAAGCGGGCCACTCTTTTGCGGCCACATCGCTCGCCTTGCGCGTGCAACTCGGCGTGGACGCGCGGGCTGCCATAAGTGCGGCGGCGCTGCTGATGAATGGCACGAATCTGAGTCCGTAACTCTTCATCACGCTTGGCACTGGCACTCGCCGCCCGCTTCCCGGATGCGTAGAAGCCCGCACGGCTGACACCCAACACCCGGCACATCAACCGGACGCTAAACTGCGCGCGATGCACTTCGATGGCGGCATATTTCAGCGCGACTCCCTGACAAAGTACGCCGCGTTTTTTTTAGAAAGTCCCGTTCTTGGCGCAAGCTCTCGACCTCGCGGCGTAAGCGCCGCAGTTCATCATCCGTGCTTGGTAAGTGGCCATGTCTAGGGAAAACATCTACCGCAGGTTGCCCTGTTCGACCTTCGAGTTGCCGCCGCCAGTGGCGCAGCAAGTTGGGCAGAATGCCCAACTCTCGGGCGACCTGCGCGAACGGCTTGTCGCCCGCAGCAGCGAGCCGGACGGCTTCTAACTTGAACTCAGGGGTAAATTTTCGTTTCGGTTCTGCCATGAACACCTCTCTGCCCGAGCATACCATCGGGCGTAATCTGGGTGTCCATCAAATCGGGTCAGGTTCAGTTGTCATCCCGCCTCAGAGAAATGGGATGATACCTCTCGCGCCTCATGCCGTTTCTTTCAGGCGGCATAATGCTGGAATTGACCTACCGCCCGCATGAAAACATTCAATCCTATCAGGAAAGACAACGATGAAAGAGAAGCTACGGGGCGGATCGAATGACTTGTTCGATCCGCCATTATTTTTTGCGAGGTCTTTTTCATAGCTCAGACTTAGCAATTATTAAGTGACGTTAA
>CAXTRQ010000341.1:0-3308 GCA_964246705.1 uncultured Pyrinomonadaceae bacterium | reverse complement strand
TCCACGCCTGCCGGAGCATGGACGCTAAACTCCAGCGCCGCCGTCGCCCCGGTCGCTGCTCTCAACTCGATGCCGAAGAGGCGGAAGAACTCCAACTCGTCGCGCTCCGGGAAGAGGTTGATCTTGTAGGACTGAAGACCGACGAGCCAAGCCATGTGCTCGACGATGACGGTGTGCGGCGCGGACGGGTTGGCGTTCGTTAGCTCCGGGAAGGCGGCCACAGGGAGCGTGCCGGCCTCGGCCATCTCCCGCAGCGTCCGCCATGTCTCGATGGCTTTGTCGATCTGCTCGACGGTGAGGCCGCCGGAGATGCGCGCGATGGCCTCGGCAGCGCGTTGCTCTTCGTCTCTGTCATCTAAGACTGGCACTGGGATTAGGTCTGGCATGACGTGTCCCCTGTTAGCTTGCGTCTGTGGCGTTCGGCGCACCTGTCGGCTGCCCTTCCGCTTGACCGGACGGACGGGCTTGGAGCACTTGATTGAGCCAGAATTCAGCTTCACCTATCTGACCATCCAGAACAGACTTTCGAGAGATGAGCAGGCTGATCTGTTGGGCGGTCTGACTCCGCTCGGTTTTGAGCAACTCAATACGTACCTTCGCGCTCTCGATGAAGCTCGAAGCTTCGATCAAAGCGCCGGTGGTTTGGTCATCAACTTCACTCATTTAACTTCACCTCTCAATTCTGACATTAACTGCCAAAGCGGGAAGACGAGATTGTTCACGTCTCTTGAGCCTTCCTCCATGTAGGAGACGTTGATGGCGGCAAGCTGCTCGTCTGCTGTCAGGCCAGCCGTAAAAGTCTCGTCACGCATCCAGCCGGCGACGACGCGCACGTCTGCGACGAGCGGCTCGTACTTTAGAATCTGCTCTCTGAGGTGGTAAGCGACCTGAGCGGCGAGAGCAGTCCCCATCACTTCAAAGACGAAATCAGGGATGCCGTAGTCGGGGAGCATCTTTCTTTCCCCTTGCCGAGTACTCAGGATAGACACTATTGACTGTTCAATGATCTTCGAGCGGTTCGCTGTCGTCGCAAAAGTTCCCCGCCGATCTATTTGTAAGGGAAACAGTAATGTCGAGCCGTGGATGGTCATAGTCTCAAGCACTCAGACAAGTCAGAGTGTCCTGAAGGCGCGAAGCCTGCGCGTCCAACTCTCCGAGATATTCCGTGTAACGCTGCGCCATGAGTTGCTGCACGGCGTTGCGCCTCGCCTCAGGCACGGCCATGATGCCGTCGAGCATCCCCTGCAACTCATCTTTCGTCTGGTTGATCGCTTGAATGTTGGCATTGACCGCCGCATTCATTGCGCCGACAAGTTCGTTGAATTTGCCGACCAACTCGGCAATGTGGCTCGTATATTCAGCCACGCGCGCCGCCCAGACTGCCTGCCTCGGAATTTCGTTCAAGTAGCCCTCGACGAGCGTCTCGATCATCTCTTCGTAGTGCTTCTTCAGGATTTTGAGGTGCAGGACAGACTGCAAATCCGGCAAGCCGCCATACTGGTCGCCGAAGATGGCCGTCGGATCGCCGCCCGCACAGCCGACGCCGGGAATAGACGGCAGCGGTCGCACTTGCGGCAGATTCAGATGGGGAAGTTGCGGTAGTGGAAGCAAAGGCATCTCAAAACTTCCTATTGTTGATAAAGATGCCTGCGGGCGCGGTCAGACGAATCGTGGACTTGCTTTCGATGATGATGCGACCGCCGCTCAAGAACAGATCGCCGTCGGCGATGATGGAATAATCACCCGGCGCTCTGATGCCCCACTTGGCCGGGCTGTCGAACTCAGGAGGAACGACGTGCCGCTCGTTAAAGACCGATGCGTAGTACCAGTTGTGACCCTGTCCGAGACGACTCATCAAAAAGACCTCGGTTCCAATCTCCGGGATATGAAAATCACCGTAGCCGGGAGCGCCGACTGCTCCGCCGATGCGTCGTACCCACTTCGGCCACGGCTGGTGCTCATCTATCGAAGGGATGAGGACTTTAATCCGGTGCCGGTTCTCCGGGTCACGGTTATCAACGACGATGCCTTCGACGCCCGAGTATTGCTCGACCAAGGCATGATCTTCATCATCTTCAAATAATCGGGATTTCCTCATGAGAAAATTCAAGCCTCTAATTTATGTCCCTGTAGATAGACACCTCCGTTGATAACTCACCGGCGGCGAACTGGTAACGCTTGCGTCCGACGATGTGATCGCCGCTGAAGAACTTCCCGGCCTCTAAGAGAGTGAGCGTGTCACGCAATCGAATATGCGGCCCCGTGTAGACCGGCAGGAGCCGGATCGTGTGCTCGAAGGCGTGCTCTCGCTGGCTGTCCTTTTTCGCCTTCGCTCTGTGCCGGGCTGCTTTCTTAGTGTGAGTGGGCAAGTCTTCGCCGACGACCACGTGCGTATGTCCTCGCGCGCTCTCGTCGGAGCTACCAGCGAGCCGCTTCCCGCCTTCGCCGCGCACTCTATGTTCCACACGACGTGGCTTGCCGTGCTTGTGCTCAGGCTGCTTGTAAGCCAGCTTGCCGCCGCTGAGCATCCTGAAGTCTCTTCCCCAGACGAGGGATGTCACAGGCGCACCGTAACCGGCAGCAGGTTTGCAAAAGAAGGTGTCGCCCTCGATCCAGATGGTGTATCCGGCACGCTTCGCCACCTTGAGCGCGAAGCGCCAGTCGCTGAGACCTGTCTGCATCACCGCTTCGTGCGTCTCGCCGTCGTCTTGCGCCTCGGGGCCGCTAAACTCTTTGTCATTCTCTTTAGCGATCTTACGCAGGATGCCGAGGTCGCTCAGGCGCGTGTGATAGCGCGTTTTCTTCTCGCGCTTCAAATCAGTACTCAGGTCATGGAAACTGAGCGTCGCCTCCCGGCCATCACTTTCCACCTCGACGAGCCTGCCCTTAAACAGGGACGGGCCGAGATCGCGCCCGAAGCCGAGCCAGAAACGGGCAGTGAGGCGCTTGTAGCCATTGCTCCCGAGGTGGCGGTCGGTGAAAGAGAAATCCTCATCAATCACGGTCAGAGTCGCTTGGCTGGATTTGTCCGTCGTCAATTCGATAGAGCTGCCGATAATCACGCACTCGGCATCCCATGAATCGTAACGATGAAGACCTGACTCCGTGCGTGTCTTCTTGTGCGCGCCGTCGCCGCTGCTCGTCTGCTCGACGAACAACTCGACTATCGCGTGCGGACTGGTAGGGATTACGTTCATCGCTATACTGGCGCTCCACTAGAAACGTTTCTAGTGAAGCGCCGCAGGATTCCTCTACGCCGACTCGAACAAACCTTTTTCTAACGACCTCTCCGGTATCAACAGCACCGT
>CAXTRQ010000340.1:0-3328 GCA_964246705.1 uncultured Pyrinomonadaceae bacterium | reverse complement strand
ACAATTACTTGAGAAACGACGGCGCAATCGCCGCTTAATCTCTCAACACTATTGATTAAAGGCTTTAATAAATTTTCGGCGGCGGCACTCGACCGGGCCGCACTACGGATTCACGGGGGGGCTTAACCCCGCCTTTGACCGGAGAGAGCACCGCCCCTCCGGACTCACACCTTTCCTATTCGGCGACCCCGCGGCCGGCTGACGGGGAATCAGGGATGAAACGGTGAATACCGAAAGCAAAGCGCGTCGCTACAGTTTTAATAACTTCACTTTGGATTTGGAGAAACGGGTTCTACTGCGCGACGGCGACCCCGTGCCTTTGACCCCGAAGGCTTTCGACACCTTAGCGTTGCTGGTACGGCGGAGCGGACACGTCGTCGGCAAAGATGAGTTACTGGAAGAGATTTGGGCCGATGCTTTCGTCGAAGAATCCACGATTGCGCAGAATGTGTTTACGTTGCGGAGAGCTTTAGGCCAGCATCACACCGACCGTCAATTCATTGAGACCGTGCCAAAGCACGGCTACCGTTTTATCGCCGACGTGAAAGCGGTTGACGGCGCGACAAACGGCAAGCCGGAAGCCGGACGGCAGGTGGCCGCTCACGACACCGTCGGCGTCGAGAAAATTAGCGGCGCGGAAATTACTGATGCGGAAACCGGCAGCGCGGAGACGGTTGAGGCCGCAAGCAAAGACGCGCGAGCAGACGAGAATGAGGAACGCGATTCCGAGGCCGTAAACGTCACGGCGGATGCGGCGTCAAACCCGCCGCCCGCGAGCCGCAGCGATTCACATTTGGCGAATCGTCACGCGCTTTTTGATTTTCAAACCAGATTGCTCGCGCCGGTGATGTTTCTGCTCGCCGTCGCGGTTGCCGTAGGGCTGTTTCGTTATACGCGAACAGACGACGACGCCTCCGATTTTGCGTCGCCGTCGCCGCGCGCGCGCACGACGCAGCTAACTAACACCGGACATGTTTTGCGTGCCGCCGTCTCCCCCGACGGCAAATATGTTGCTTACCTACAGAGTGAGCGCGGGCAGGAAAGTTTGTGGGTAAGGCAGGTAGAGATCGCGGGCGGGATCGAAATCGTTCCGCCGAGCGGCAGCCATTTTATAGGGATTACTTTCTCTCCCGACGGCAACTCGGTTTTCTACGTCAAATACGGTGAAGATGCGGCCGGGTCTGGCTTGTATCAGGTTCCGGTGTTGGGCGGGGCGGCGCGCAAGATCCTGACGGACATTGACAGCCAGATCAGTTTCGCGCCGGATAAGAGACACTTCGCGTTTGCGCGAAATGATTTAAACCGCAAGGAAGCGCATTTGATCATCGCCAACCTCGATGACGCGGACCAACGAGAGCTTGCCGTCCATCCGGGGGTTCACTGGATCACCGACGCTGCACCCGCCTGGTCGCCTGACGGTAAGGTCATTATCTTTACGGCGAGAATCCAACCCTCAAAGGCTGCAAGCTCGGTAGCCTCTCTGGTTGAAGTGCAGGTGGCGGGCGGCAGGCAAAAAATCCTCAACACTCGCCAGTGGGACGCGATTCAAGCGATTGAGTGGTTAGCGGACGGAACAGGCTTAATCGTCGCCGCACGCGATAACGCTTCGCTGCTCGCTCACCAGTTGTGGCAAATAGATTACCCCGGGGGCGGGGCACGCGCGATCACCAAAGATTTGAATAGTTATTCGAGTGCCGGCGTCACCGCCGACATGAAGTCGCTCGTGACGATCCTCCATCGTCGCATCGCAAACCTGTGGATCGCGCCGGGCGATAGGGCAAGTGAAGCCGTCCAGATTCATTCTGGTAACAGTAAAGATTTGGGCTGGACGTTAGGCGTCGAATGGTTGCGGGACGGCAAAATCATCTACGGCTCGACGGCGAGCGGAAAAGAAGACGTCTGGTTGATGAATGCGGACGGCAGCAATCAGAAACAATTAACGACCACCGCCGGCGCGAACTTCGAGCCGACGGTTTCGGACGACGGGCGCACCGTGGTCTACGTGTCAAAAGCCGCCGACGGCGGACAGTGCTTGTGGAAAATGAATCTTGATAACGGCGAGCGCACGCAATTAACCGACGGCGGTTTCGACTGGCGCCCCGACATCTCGCCCGACGGACGCTGGGTCGTGTACATGGCGATTATTAAAGACTTGCCGACGTTGTGGAAGACTTCAATCGGAGGGGGCGAAGCGGCGGTTCAACTTTCGGATAAGATCGCCTCGGTCCCGCGCGTCTCGCCGGACGGACGCTTTATCGCTTGCTTCTATCGCGCGCAAGTCGATATGTTCTCCAAACTCGCCGTCATCCCGTTCGACGGCGGCGAACCCGTTAAAGTGTTCGATAGGTCTCCGACGACGTTCGTCGAAGCGGGTATTCAATGGACGCCGGACGGACGCGCCTTGAGCTTTATTGATAACCGCTACGGCGTCTCAAACGTTTGGCTGCAACCTTTGGACGGAAGCCCGCCAAAGCAATTAACGAACTTTACGTCCGAAACGATTTTTCGTTTCGCATGGTCGCCCGACGGCAAGATGATCGTCGCCGAGCGCGGGACTGAGACCGGCGACATTGTGCTCATTAACAGATAGGGCTGAGAAGGCAAAAGCGAGAGGCGAGAAATCCATACGGGAATTTCTCGCCTCTCAACTTTATTTAGCAAAGACGGTCTCGAAGCAAATGTAGTTCTCATCCACACGATAGGAAGCGCCGCTCATCTTCAGATGTTGGCGCACGCGCTTATTGATCTCCGGGGCGTAACGCTGTACCCAACGAAACACCAGACTGTGTGAAAACTCGAAGTTCCTGCTCCACATAGCGTGGTTGGTTTCATTTGTCCCAAGAGATTGCTAATACGTTTGCTAACAACACAAAGCGGCAGCTTATGCCACTGCGTTGATCATCTCTTGAACTCCCAAGATGTTCAGCACCCGTTTGATGTTGTAAGCCATCACCGTTAGGCTCATCTCCGCCGTCACCTTCTTTATCCCTTTCAAGAGAAAGTACCCTTGATTCATCCCTCGCTTGATGGTGCCAAACGGGTGCTCGACCAACTGCTTACGCAGCTTCATCTTCTCAGGATTCTCCTTGAATCGCTCAGCCATCCGCTCCGACACCGCTTCATCTACAAGTCGCTTGATGAGCCGCCCTCGCTTTCTCTTCGTACAGCGCGAACGTAAGCTGCATCTCTTGCACGCAGCCGTCCCGTAGTATCGCATCTTGACCTTCTTCCTCTCCGTCGTCGTGCAGCGGTGCGTCAGTTGCTCTCCGGCAGGGCACAGATAGGTGTCGGTCACAGCGTCACAGCGGAACTCCTCTTTCGTAAACAG
>CAXTRQ010000339.1:0-3332 GCA_964246705.1 uncultured Pyrinomonadaceae bacterium | reverse complement strand
GGCGGGGCGGGCGGCCCACGCTCGGTCAGGGCTCAGAGGCTTCTGGTGACGTCGGAGATGGCCTTGGCTGTGGTGCTGTTAGTGGGGGCTGGTCTACTCATGCGCAGCTTCTACAAGCTGTCGGAAGTCCCCCTAGGTTTCAACCCGTTGGAAGTCGTCAGCGCGCAACTCACGCTCCCGCAGACACGCTACCCAGAGAAGATTGACCGCGCGCGGTTCGTCAGACAGTTGTTGGAGCGGCTAGGCTCCGAGCCCGGCTTGGCATCAACGGCCGTCATCTCCCGCCTACCATTGAACCCGGGCGTTAGCACGCGCAGCGTCGAAGTTCAGGGGCGGATGGCCCCGCCTTCGGGCGAAGTAACCCCGGACTACCTCGTGATAAGCCCCCACTACTTCCGGAGCCTGAACATCCCCGTGCTCGCGGGCCGTGACTTCGATGAGCGAGACGACGCGGGCAGCCCGCGCGTGGTGATCATCAACGAGGCGTTGGCGCGCCATTTCTGGACGGGCCAAGATCCTCTGGGAAAGTTGATTAAAATTGATGATGATTGGAGCCAGGTGGTCGGCGTCGTCGGCAACGTGCGACAGCGTTCCCCAGCGCAGGAGCCGCCCCCGTCGATGTATGTGCCTTACGCCCAAGACCCTTGGCCGTTCATGTCTCTCGTTGTCCGCACGAAGTCAGACACGGCGGTCGCGACCAGATTCCTCGAAACGGCGGTCGGCTCGGTGGACAAGGACGTGCCCGTATACAGGGTGCGCGCGATGAGTGAAGTGGTGGCGCAGTCACTATCGGCGCGGCGCTGGCGGATGCTGCTGCTGGGCCTGTTCGGGCTGACGGCGCTCACGCTGGCCTGTCTGGGCATCTACGGCGTAACGGCCTACTCGGTAGCGCAGAGGACGCGCGAGATCGGCATCCGCCTGGCGCTCGGGGCGCAGAAGGGCGACGTGCTGAGGCTGATCATCACACAGGGGCTGAAGCTGGCGCTCGCCGGGGTCGGGATCGGACTGCTCGCCGCTCTTGCCCTCATGAAGCTCGCCGCAAGTCTGCTCTACGGGGTCGAGGTGGCAGACCCCCTGACGCTTGCCGGCGTGTCTGCGCTCCTGATCGCGCTGACCATACTGGCCTGCCTCGTGCCTGCGCTGCGGGCGACGAAGGTGAACCCGATAATCGCCCTAAAGCGCGAATAATCAGACCTAGGCGCGGGGAACTTGTCGGGGTGAAACTTACAGCAGGGGAGTGCCATATCAGTAAAGACGAACGGCCGCGTCTGAACCCGCGCCGGTCATGAGCGGCAGCCTTCGGTGGTCCGCACGACTAATTTACGTCACCGTCTTACGACAGTCATTAGGATTCGCAAAGGAGGCGAGTCGAACCCTCCGGCGTGTGGGTCTTCATGCGAGCGATCTCACCGCGCTTCCCCGATACACCTATCATCTTCGAGGCAATGCGCTTGCACGAGCATCTGACCATCTTCGCCAACCAACTCGAACTTAGCGATCAAACTCTACGGAGGTGCCATCGCGTTGGCTCTTGATGCGAAGAGGCGGCGTATGCATGTGTCCACCGCTTTAACTACGTCTAGCTCCTGTTAGAAGAGGAAACTCGGCATGTCTTAGTCGCATAAGGCGTGAGGCCAAACTGCCAACTTTTTAGTGATTGGAGACGGCACAGACTTCCTGAAATAACGAAGCCGGCGGGACGGAACCCCCTCCGGCTTCTTGCCTCTCGCGTCGAGCTAGGCTGTGGCGAGACTGATGCGACAATATAGCATATGCGAATCAGGAGTAGAAAGTGAGCAATAAACAGGCTACAGCGAGTTTGCCGTAGCAATGCACCTTCAATCCTTGACTGGAACGAACGCGCGCAGCGTTCTGTAACTCTGTTTTCTGAATCAGCCAGTTGAACAAGCTCTCCAAGGGCTGGCGAATCGCCGAGACGAAACGATTGTAGAGCGTCGGCACATCTTTTTCCGTCTCATGCCGATGACGTTTGTAAGAGGCGACTAAAAACCAAGCGCGCTCTTTGCAAGCTTCTTCGGTGTCGCGGTGAAAATAGGCTTTGTCAGCAAACAAGCCACAACCCGCAGGCAAACTTGGTGACACTTCGCGCAACGCCGATAGGTCATGCTGCGACGCCAGCGAGAGGTGAATCTTCTCCGGCAACGGCAACTTTGCTGCTCGCCGCGTGGCAATAAAATGCAGCTTGACGCCTCTATAATGCTGTTGTTTAGTGGCGCAAAAGCCGGTGTCGGCTAATTCGGGAGCAACCCGCCCGCGATGAGCGCGAGTGCCACGAGCGAGCATGACCGGCACGCTATCAATCACCCGGTCGTCACTCGCCCGAACCTGCCACGCACTACTTCGGAGCAGTTGTTCGATGAGCAGTTCAAAAGCTGGAGTCAACTCATTCAAGCGGCCATTGACGGTTTGGTACGAGGGCAGGGCGGGGAACCACTCGCGCCAGTGATTGCGAATGTAATCGTAAATGCGGCGTTGGGTGGTGAGTCCTTGCAGATGCCCGAACAAGTACATGGTTAGCAGTTCCTCGTCGGAAAACAACGGCTGATGATGATTACTCGAGCGTTGCTGTTTAAGGACGGGTTTCGTATTGTAGAGGCGGCAGATGAGCAGGTAGAGTTCGATAAGTTTAGTTTCCACAAAACCATCTTATTAACTCATGTTACGCAGTGAGAGGCTGCGGGTTCAGTTTGACAAGTTCAGCATAAGCTGCCTTGAGCGCCGACAGATAGCTCTTTGACTTGAGCGTAAAGTGACCCACGCCGGTCTTGAGTTTCAAGGCTTCCAGCTTGACGTAGGTACATAAGGAAGCAAACAGGTGGTTGCGCTGGGTGGTTGTAGTTCTGGTCGGAGACTTCTCCAAGCTGGCATTCTGCTTCAGCGATTTGTGATAGACCTCGATGCTCCATCTTCTTTGATAGAGTTTTGTGAGTTGGTCAAAGTCGAGTGTCACATCGCTTGAAACCAGATAGCGCACGCCCTGAGAGCCGTCTTCGTTCGTGAAGACCTCCATGGTCAAAGAGAGCGGGAAATCCACTCCTTCGAGCCAGATGGGTCGGGTCGTCTCGGCTTCTAACTCAAGCGTGGAGACGGCCACGGATTGACCATGCTTCTTCGCGTCGCCGCTCAGAGCCACCTTCCGGTTCTCTTGGAGCGGCATGACGAATTCTTTCCCGAGCTGATGCTTAACGAATTTTGTCATTATCTGAAATGCCCCAACAAGTGAAAGTGATACCAAGTTGCATGATGAATTAAGGTAACTCATGCCGTCGGCCACCAATGATAGTTCGTCAGCGCCGTGACCTCAGTGGTGG
>CAXTRQ010000338.1:0-3493 GCA_964246705.1 uncultured Pyrinomonadaceae bacterium | reverse complement strand
GTCTTCAGGTTAGGCGGGCGTATACGGGCAAAGCGTCGGGTAAAGGCACAACGAGGCGTCTGGCACGAGCAGTGGGAAAGAATTGCGTACAAAGCGACTTCGCGGATGAAAGCCATCTGTCGCCACGTGAGACGCTTAGAGTTCTGCTCGCGCTTGAACCGGAGTTGACGAATGGGATCGCTGTGGCGCAGAAAAAAAAACGCCCCGTGGCTAATCGAGATTGAATTACATGGCAAGTGCATAGCAGAAGCCGGCCGGTTGATTATGTCCGCCGGGCTTCTGGCTACTTATCTGAATTTAACTTCATGGCAGCCAAGCGCGGCAGGTTTCGGCGTTGCTGTAAAAACCTAGAATTAAGGAACTCAAGTCTTATGTGCTCTTCCTCAAAGGGGGAATAGCCCATTTCCAACGGGTAAGAGCTTCCTCAAGCTACATTAAGCGCTGAAAAATTTGCAGATGAGATTGAGCAAGGGTGAATGCCCTTCACACTTATTATCTATGACAGTGCTTTAACTTGAGCACAAGAACCTCATCAGCAGTGCTTCAACTAGATGACATCAGTCTTTAGAGAGCAAGCTGAAGAGATTCTTCGTGGCGATCTGGAAAAGTTTCCTAACCTCTGCCTGGGATTGCTTGCTGCCGAGCAGCACGGCAGTTACAGCTAAGGCGAAGGCTAGGAACAGCGCAAGTAAGGTAAGCACGGTCAAAGTAAATTCAAAGGACGACATCTCTTTCCTCCAAGTCATGAACTTAAGTTTTCAAATCTTTTAACTACGACGACAGTGTAGCCAGGCTTGGAAATTTAAGTGTGAAAGTGATTCAAAGGTGAATATCGAACACGAGTGAGCGGTGGTCACTCTAGATATTCTTGGGCGTTACCACCGCAGAGACGACTTTCAAAACAAGGTAGGTGGGAATGAGTTACTCCTTAAGCGCGAGCATGATCACTGCTTACGATAATCATCGTTCGAGGGCGGCTCAGGTCTTGAAGAGCTACTCTACCGACGCATGGTTGGGCGACCCGGATGATTTTTGTCTAATCGTCAAGAAGCGTTTTTTTCTCGGAGTGCATAGCGCATTTTTAGAGGCTATCCTTGAGGCTCTAGCTAAGGAGTTAAAGACACAGCAGCGGATGGCTGAAGCCTTGGGTCTCAAAGACCGGACGAGCATCTCGCAGATGATCCGTTCCGGCTCAATTGACGGCATCAGAATAACGGCAGCGCTATATCAGTATCCCGACCTCATCAGACATCTAACACGGGAACGCGCCGCGCTATTCGGCTTCGCAAGGGCCACCTCTTTTATCAAAGCCCAAGCCTATAATGATATATCGATTGAGGGCTCCATGAGTCCGCAAGATTTCTCCTACCTTGTCGGCGTTTTGGCTAATAACGAGTGGCGATCCGCCATCACTAATCCTGACCCTTACGTAGTGCGAAGGATTGCCACGCAAATTGTTCAAGAGCGAGGAATAACAACTATCCGCGCAACAGATGAGAGACGCCGCCCGGAGCAATACGTTCTGATGCTTCAGGAACTATGGGGTAATTGGGCTGACTTCGCAGGTCTCGCTTTGTGGACGATTCCAGATTGTATTCCAGAAGTTGACACCGACAAGGAGGCAATGTTGTGAGCAATATTTATAATTACGATTTGTTTATCTCTTGTGCATACGAAGATAAGGATTCCGCACAGCTACTCAGCCGTAAATTACGGGAGCTTGATTTCCTCACCTGGTTCGACGCGCCGGAAATTGAAAGAGAAGGAATCTTTAGCGAGAAGATTCGGGAAGCGATGGAAAACTCTGCTGTGTGTGTGCTCTTGTTAGGGGTTGGTGGAAAGTCTCCGTGGATCAATGATTCTGTCAGGTCGGCTATTCACTCTCGGCTGGAACGCACCCATGGTGCATTTCGAGTAATTACAGTCATCTTACCCTGCGTGCGTACGGATTTCGTAGGAACATTGATGGGACTGATGGAGACCCCGCTTACTGGTTACCCACCGCAATGGGCTGTGATCCGTTTTAAAGAGAGTCTGGATGAAGAAGATGTCCTGCACGAACTAATATTAAGGATCAGAGGTGTGGACCCCCATGACCAATCATATCGGTTGGAGGGGTCGTTCGGGAAATCGGTGAATTTGCGCGCACAGAACGCTTTGAATGTTGATTGGCACAACTTGATTCTGGATCTCTGCTCAACGTCATCTGATACATTCGAGCGCAGAGATGATGCACCCCCTCAACCCGATGAAGTTAATATCATTGAGGATATGGAAGAGAGTTGGGGCTGCGACTACGCCAAGCAAATATGCGACGACTCTACTTCTAAAATTAAGCTCCATCAAGACTCATTGATTTTGCTCAATCCGGTTCTTCGAGAAGATTATCCCTTATCATTACCTGAGTGGAATTTTAAGATAGGACAGAATCTTCGCCGCTCCCATTCTCAGTGGATAAAACCTCCCGTCTATGCCTTGATGTCGAGTTATGGCTCTAAGATGGCGACAGGGATGATGATGCTACTTTTTAGCCTGTTAGGATTTTCGTTGAGCAACTATCTTTCTTCCCGAAACGGCCAAGAAGAATTGCACGCAAGTCGCGGCATTAACCTAGAGGCGACACAAAACACAAGCTCTACTCAGAGTAATCCCACGGGTACACAGACTAGCTTTAAGGTAACTGAAAATACACTATCGCGGAAGACTAAGACGGCGCGCCTCGGCAACCAGCCTTTCACCCGGCCTTCGTCTACTAAGCTTGCCGAGGTGACGCGCGCAATGATTCCGTCAACGCCGAACCTTGGAGTTACTCCAGATAGCAGGTCGGAGCGGCCGGGACTGCTAAATGGAGCAAAGATGAGCAACATCAACAAAACCAGCAATCTAGAGGAATTTTCCGAACCTCAGATAACTGATGAATATAAAGGACAGCAGAGGAGAAAAGTGGCGGAGATGAGACGGGTTTTTGTTGAAGCTTCGATTGGCGAAGATATTGATGAGAACTTGAAACCTCTTATGCTCGCGGCGTTTATTAAGAAGTTGAGGAAAAATGGAATTGAGGGCACAATTAATCGAGAGGATAATGTTAATGGAATCGCTCAACTGCGATTCGAGCGACAAGAAATAAAGAGCGGATCAGTTCTCGTTGTTCTGCTTGATAACAAACGCGAGTACGTTGACGCATGGGATATTCCAATAGATGGCAAAAAGGCCATGGGTAAAGTGTTATGTATAGCAGCATCGCAACGATTAGCGACCGAGATGGGTAGAAGTATCAAGAATGCCGCCGCCGAGTTCAACAAGCAAGAGCTAAAATCGGGCGACGGTAATACAAGAAGGTTTCTTGATGGCTAGTTCAAATTGCTATACGGCGTGCGCGATAGAAGCTAAATCTTTAAGGAGTTGAGCAGCACAGCATAGTCTATTCCGTATATTTGACTCTGAATTGGAGGAAAGAATGATACGCGAACTTCTTCTTGATGACAGCTTCTCT
>CAXTRQ010000337.1:0-3527 GCA_964246705.1 uncultured Pyrinomonadaceae bacterium | reverse complement strand
CCGCGCGAAGGCCACTCGTTCCGCGAGCCGCGCCATCGTCAGGACTCGCTCGAACGCACGCTGGCTTGGTTTGATAAATACTTGAAAGAACGCTACGCGGCGAAGTGAAAGACTTCCGCGTGTGTAGTTTTTTCAACCGGGGGAATCGTACAGTGCACTTCAACATCGCAGGACGCACAAGGGGCAGGAGAAGACAAATTTCTTTTCTCCGTGCCCCTTGTGCGTCCTGCGGCGGTGAAGCCCGACTTACTGTACACTCTAAGCACAAGTTAATTTTTCAAACTTCGATTCATAGAGGCTAAGCAGTATGCTGACACACATCGTCATTTGGAAATATCGCGCTGACGTGGGCGCGGAAGAACGCGAGAGTCACGTCGAACTCCTGCGCCGGCTTCCCAATTTCATTCCTCAAATCGAACGCTTCAGCGTCGGCCTCGACGTGCTGCATATCTCGCGCTCTTACGATACGGGTCTCGTCGCCGTCTTTCGCGACCGCGCAGGGCTTGAAGCCTACACCGTCCATCCCGAACACGTCGCCGTCGCGGATTTCGGACGCACCATCAGCGAGCATGTCGCCTCCGTGGATTTCGAGAGCGAGGATGTTGCCGCCTGAGTCGCGCTTCAACTATCGCACGCACCCCTTCGGCTCGAAGCATCGAAACAAGGCGCGCATAGAACGATGAACCACTGGAAAAAAGTCGCGCTCGCGTTGCTCGCGTTGCTTATCCTCGCGCAGACGCCGTTTATCTACAGACGTTACAAACTCGGTCGCCTGCACGCGACGATTCAAACTCTCGACGCCAATCGCGCCGCTCCTTCGCCCGCAGACGTATACGCTGATTACAAAGGCGTCTTTCACGTCCACTCATTTCTCGGCGGTCACAGCACGGGCACGTTCGCCGAGATCGTCGCGGCGGCGAAGGTTAACGATTTGAGTTTCGTCGTGATGACCGAACACCCTTCGCGCTACGTCAACACCGCCGAAGCGACGCTCAAAGGATTCCAAGACAGAATCCTTTTCATCAACGGCAGCGAAATCAACGCCGCAGGCGATCAGCGCCTCTTCATCATTCCCGGCACGCCCACGCCTGACACCGCTGCGCCGCCCGTCCTCCAAAGTCTCATCACGCAGTCCGCGCAGGAAGGCCGTCTGACCTTCATCGCCTACCCCGAACAGATTCGTGATTGGAATCTGCGCGGCTATGACGGCATAGAGATTTATAACCTCTACACGAACTCGAAGAAGGCCAGCTATGGACGCCTCTTCTTCGACGGCCTCTGGTCATACTGGAGCTATCCCGAACTGCTCTTCACGAGCTTTTATGAAAAGCCTGAGAGCAATCTGAAGAAGTGGGACGAACTGACGGCGGCGGGGCAGCGCGTCGTCGCCATCGCGGGCAACGACGCGCATCAAAACGTCGGCCTCAGTTTCGGGCAACAGACGGGCAGAAAGTTTCTCGACTTGCAACTCGACCCTTACGCGCGCAGCTTTCAAATCGTGCGCATGCACGCGCTGCTAGAACGGGATGCACCGCTCGATGCCGCGACGCTCACCTCCGCCCTCAAAAGCGGCCACTGCTTTATCGCCTTCGATCTCTTCTGCGATGCGACCGGGTTTCGCTTCTCCGCCGAACATGGCGCGGAGCGCCGTCTGATGGGCGACGAGATTTCGCTTCCGGCGGATGGCGAAGGGCTGCGACTTCTCGTCAGCACTCCTGTCAAAAGCCGCCTCGTCTGGCTCAGAGATGGGCAGGTCGTCGGCGTGGAGCGAGACGTCGCCCGGAAAGAACTGATGGTCAATCAGAAGGGCGTCTATCGCGTCGAAATTTATCTCGACCAACTCGGCGAGCCTCTCAGCGATAAGCCTTGGATTATCTCGAATCCGATTTACGTCAGGTGATAAGTTCGGGGCGTGAAAGTTTGCGGGGTTAAAAACGACAGCGCCTTCACAGGCCGTATGCCCGTGAAGGCGTCCTCGCTGAGTCGGAAGCCCGACGCATTTTTTGGAGGCGGTGCTTAAGTCACCGATTCACTGTAGAGAATCAAGTGTTGATTCTACGCACGCGGACAATCCCAAGTGTTAGGGAAAGCGCGTGTACAGTCTCCTGTTAAGTTGTCCAAGTACGTTGATTTTATGCGTCATTCGCCCTTATGTCAATATTCACTTTGACCGCCCTTGAAGCGTACATGAAACGCTTAAGCCGCGCCGCCTGCCTGCGCGTTCGCTCTTTTCGCACACATCTGCCTTTCGCGGCTGGAATCTCCAGCCTATTGACCGTCTGTTTCTGATTCAAACTGCAAGTTCCCTAGACGGAAGCGGCGCGAGCGGCAGGCCGACAGAGAGATGCCTGCGCGCGGTTGCCGCGAGGGAGATTACCGCGTGTCAGCCCGCGTCCAAACAGTTGAAGCGTTGCTCTGGATAACCTGCATGCTCATGTTCGCTCCGGCTTCGTCTTCGGCGACGGCGGCAAGCGAGCCTCTTCCGGACACCATCCAGCACGTCAAGCGCGCCGTCGTCATCGTCAACAGCTTTGACGAACGCGGACGGCACATTTCGCAGGGCAGCGGTTTTTTCATTGCCTCCCAAGGCATCGTCACGAATTTGCACGTCGTCGGCAGAGCGGCGCGCGTCGAGATAAAAACTTTCGATGGCCAAACCTATCCAATCGAGGGCGTGGTTGCCTTCAGCGTACAGCGCGACCTCGCGCTGCTGCAAATTGACGCGCAAACTTCGGAGGCTGAATCTCTGTCCGTCGAGGATTCGATGCCGCGTGCGGGCGAGGAAATTTTTGTCGTCAGCAATCCACAGGGCTACACTTGGCAAGTGTCAAAAGGGACGACGCTGGCGCTCTGGGATTTTCAAGACATCGGCGAACTGGTACGCATCACGGCCTCGATTTCGCAGGGCAGCAGCGGCGGCCCCGTCGTCAATCTGCAAGGGCGTGTCGTCGGCGTCGCCACGATGAATCTCAAGGCATCGGAAGAATTCTATTTCGCCATCCCCTGCGAGCGGATCGCACAACTTCGCCCCGGACGCCTGATGCCCTTTCCGCTCCAACCCGCCGACTAACTCTTGCGCCGCGTGCATTCCCGTTTCCCCAAAGTACTTACAAGACTCTCCAAACAACTTTTTTTCGTGTCCAACATCGAGCAGAAACCCTACACGCTTTCGTTCTCCGACGCCCTATTTGGTTAAATCAGACTCTCCCACCGTTACATTTCTTGAACTTAAAAGCCGCGCCCGCGTGCTTTTCTCATGGCATCCGGCTTGCTTCTGTAATTGAAGATGTTTCAAACGCTGCGTGAAAGGCGTCGCAGGAGGTTTGAACGGCAAAGCATGAGAAGGTAAACCGCCCTGAGTCCCCGCTCAAGTTGGAGGTTCTAAATGACAGACACAGCAGTTTTTCCATTGTGGCAGAGCGGCGCACGTTCCAAAGAGACGGCGATTAGCGTCACACCGCCAACGACTGACTACGAACTGGCGCAGGCGGCGGCCGGAGGCGACATGTTAGCCTTCGAGCAGTTGT
>CAXTRQ010000336.1:0-3560 GCA_964246705.1 uncultured Pyrinomonadaceae bacterium | reverse complement strand
GTGGATGGTGGTCTTCATCTACGGTGTCACCTTTTCATTAACCGGCTTGGGGCGTTCGAGACGCCGTGCGTGCATGTGCGAGTTGCATTATGAAGAGGAAAGGAAGTGTTGTGGGGTGCGCAGCCTAGTGCGCAGCCTAGTGCGGGACGGCAATCGAGCGGTTTTACGGATTCGCAAAGAGCGCCCCGTCACGCTCGACCCGCATGACGGGGCTTTCTTTGGGTCTCTCAACATGTTGGCGACTCGAAACGTTTCAAGTGGATATTGACGCCCGCGCGATGCCGGAATAAATTGCGCCGCGAAGTTCACTGCTAACCGAATTACTCGTGAGCCTCATGTGACGGGTCGAAAGGTAGCGGTAAAAGATGGCTGTGAAGGTTATTAGGCGACAGTTGCGGTAAAAGACTGGGATTAACGGATGAGGTCGCATGATGCGGCAATCTACGGATAACAAGGTAAATTACCATCTGCTCAAGGATGAGCGGCTTCGGATACTGTCCGACCCCGGTGCGCTGCATGGGTGGATGCTGGGAGCTTTTCTAACCCACTGACTAATGAGTCATAATTCGAGTACAGCTTTTCCGGTATCCTCTGTTAGCTCAAGCTTGATGCTTGAGCCGACATCAGTCAACATACAAATTCGGGCGTTATGTGGCTTCTCTTATGGAGGAATACATGAGCGGATTTAATGAGGAAACTTTACGTATTAGCCCCGAACAATTTGAGGCAGAAGTTGAAAACCTACTACGGAGAGCTGGTGTCGGCTTGCCGGAGTTTGAGGTACAACGGCTTGAGAAAATACAGGGGTCTGATGGGGCTTATGAAATCGACGTAACGGCAAGATTTGAGGTGCTCGGAGCTAGTTTTTTAGTGTTGATTGAATGTAAGCAGCACAAAAATCCGATCAAGCGTGAGGTGGTACAAGTTCTCCACGACCGGTTACGAGCAGTGGGTGCTCAGAAGGGTATGATTTTCTCCACAGCAAAATTCCAAAAAGGCGCGATTGAATTCGCGCGAGTTCATCGCATAGCTTTGATCCAGCTTGTTGATGGGCGCTCACTTCAGCAACTGATGAGACTTTCTTGTGCTAGTAATAATGCTGTCTTAGATTCCAATTTACGTCGAAAGAGTCTAAATGCATACAAGCTTATACCTGAGGTGGACGTAAAAAAATAACCCGTAAAGATCATGGTGGCACGCCACATAACAGGACATGATACAAGACTGAATCGTCCGGTGTATAATTCTCACGCCTCGCAAGAGACGATGAGAAAGATAGGGCGAGGGTCGAGAATGAGTTTGGGTCAACGCAGAGCAGAACCCGTCTAACAGTGTGACCATTTGAGCCTTCACCCGAATCATGAAATGGGACTATGATCCCGAATAGGAGCGTGGAACTACACCGGACGCGCTCTTTCTCATCAGCTTTCAAAGCGAGAAAGAAAGTAGATCGTGCTCAACTGCCACCGATTTGAGTTGGGCACGGTGAGGTGTGTTTAGTTGAGTCCTGACTTGCATATGAGTCTTGACTTGCATAGGAACTCATTCAACCGAAGCGCGAATAGCGTGGCTTTCATTCGCGAGACTTTGTTGTTATGGCGGTTCCTCGCGCCCGGTTAATGAGGGCGTTATGGCCGCCCAGAGTTGCGACCCGAAGCAAGCAGATTGCTCTCTGCTGGCGCTCGTGTCGCAACCACGGGGCGGTCTAACAAGGGGGTCAACCAGACTCACGACAGCAAGTCTTTTATCTGTGAAGTTGATAGCTCGCCGGTTATCCCCGGCGTTGGGCA
The DNA here is from genome assembly GCA_964246705.1 of uncultured Pyrinomonadaceae bacterium. Lineage (GTDB taxonomy): Bacteria > Acidobacteriota > Blastocatellia > Pyrinomonadales > Pyrinomonadaceae > DASZCR01. The sequence goes on along the minus strand of CAXTRQ010000336.1, from coordinate 1,770 downwards.
GCTTTCATTTGTTTCGCCCGAACAATATGTTTGTAACAAGAATTTGGCCTGCTTTCCTGTTTTAGGTAATTGGAAATGAGTTTCGCATGAAGAATAAGATACTAGAACGCATCCCTGAATGGATAGCAATTGCGTTGTTAATATTAGCTGGTGTTGCCGGACTACTTGTTTCCACACTTGATTTTTTAGGAAATGATTACACGAATGGTCCTTGGAAATGGCTGAAAGGCCCGCAATCTCTGACGCTCTTAATCGCAGGTCTTCTTGCTTTGTCGCTTGGACTTGAGAGACTAATTTTTTTTAGACGGCTCGAAGAGCGACTTGATGAGATGGAAGCAAAAATTTCCGGTGAGTTTGACACAAAACGCTTGAGAAAACTTTTTGATGAAAATTTAGTCAAAGTGTTTGGTAAGCGCGTCTCGCATCTTCTTAAACAAATTGAAACCGCAAGGCTGGAAAAAACGATTACTTTAGAGGGAAAGGATGACATTGGGTATTGGTTTCCTATCTTCTATTTGGAGACATTAAGAGCATTTCCAAAGTCTACATTTCTTGCGACCAGTTACCCCTCGCAGAATTTTTTTTGGAAACACGAACATGTCATGGAAGAGATAAAAAAATTCACAGAGCAGGGGAAGATGGAGAGAATATTCTTCTTGACAAGAGAAAGTGATCTTAGCAGGGAGGAGGTAAAAAGAATCTTACAAAAACAATTAGAGTGTGGTGTTACAGTTTATATAACTGATGTGAGCAAATTCCCCGACCATCTAAAAAGTAAAGCGAGTGAAACTACTCTCGTTAATTCCGAAGAGAGTATAGGATGGCACGCGGAGATAAGGGACAGGAAAATTCTGAAAGTGAGAGCCACAGCAGATAAAGACAAAATAAGAAAGTACAAAGAGACCTTGGACGAAATTAAAAAGCTAAACTGCACTAAACTCTATATTCCACCAAATATTTGATTTTTAATTGCGTGATTTTACCGGCAACGCTGCCCAACAATCCATCTGAGGGCGATGAGTCAAGCGAAAACTTTCCCCTCAAGCCGGATTCCGTGCCGCATAAGTGAGTAACGTTGAGCCTTTCTTTCTGAGTCCCTCAAGATACTGCACCTCATCGTAAGCAATATTTTGATAACCTTTTTGATAACCTGTGACTCAAAACGTTTCGAGTGGCTACGGATTCATCCCCTTACGCTATAAACATCCGGCACGTATCTATAATTCTGCGAACTCTGATCGAACCGCAGCGTGAGCGGCGACGGCGCAACCACGCGCTCCGCGCTCATCGCCCGCAACGACTCTGCGGCATCGGGATTAGCAGTCAAGAGCGTTGCATCGAATGCTGAATCGTAACCCAACTCCTGCGCCGCATGGTCGGCAGAGATGATCCCCTTCTCCGCCTTGACGATAGCCGTTCTCGCCCGCACCTCATCCGCTTGCGCCTCCTCCAGCGGCTTTCTCGCATGCGCCTTATTGAATCCTACCGACAGGCCGTCGAAAGGTATGCCCGCGAGGCGCAGGTCAAGCCTGTACGTCGCCTCCTGCCGCCGTTTGACCAACCGCTGGAACCCTCCCGCCTGCGCCTTCAACAGGTTATACACCACCCCCGCGTACGTCTCCGTCGTCGAGTCCGTGCGCCCGTGAAAAGCCGGTATCGAGGCCATCCCGGAGAAGACCTGCTGCTCGTTCATCTGGAAGATGTCGAATGCGCCCCGCGCATCCGACGCGATGTTGTCGTGCTCCACCTTCTGATCGTCGAAGGTCACGA
>CAXTRQ010000335.1:0-3593 GCA_964246705.1 uncultured Pyrinomonadaceae bacterium | reverse complement strand
CGCCCGTCCCCTCCGTGGGGGCGCGCAAGGGGGTAATGTATGCCACGCGGGGGCTTTTGAGCGCGCAGCCGACCGAGCGCGCTCTCGGACGCACCGGGCTACGGCTCATTTTTGAAGACACGGGGCCGGGCATTCCCGACATCGAAGCGGCGATGCGCGACGGCTTCACGACCGGCGGCGGACTCGGCAAAGGCTTGCCCGGCTCAAGACGGCTCGTAGACGAATTCAAGATCGAATCAACGCCCGGCACGGGCACGCGCGTCACCATCGTGCGCTGGAGATAAGAGCAAGGGAGGAAGGATGAAGGCGGAAGGATGAAAAACAAGAAGTCGCCTGATAATCACACTTTCCGCCTTCCCCATTGATCCTTCCTCCCTGCTGTTGACTGTGCGAGTTTTTAATTCACTGGAAATCAAAGATGAGGCGCAGGTCGGCGCGGCGCGGCGCGCTGTCCGGCGTTTTGCCGCGCCGCTCGGTTTCAGTGAAGACGAGTTAGCCGAACTCGACATCGTCGTGCAGGAGATCGGGACGAATGCCGCGCGTTATGCGACGACGGGCGGTTGCCTGCACTGGACGACGCCGCTCGTGGATGTGCCGGGGCTTGAACTTTTCTACTGTGACAAGGGGCCGGGTATTTACGATCTCGACCGTGTGGTGCGCGACGGTGTTTCGACGGGCGGGAGTCTCGGCGGCGGAATGGGAGCCATCAGCCGGCTGCTCGACGAGTTCGAGGCTTATTCGACGGTGCGCGGCGCAACGCAACGTCTCGTCAAGCGGCGCACGACGCACGGGACGGCGCTGTTCGGGCGCAAGTGGGTCGCCGCTGCGAGGGCGCGCAACTCTTCTTGGGAGGACGATACGGCTCTCTCAAGAAACACCGGCGCGTGGAGTCGCCCGCGTCCGGGCGAGGATGTTAACGGCGACGCTTATTGTCTTCTTCACCACGAGGACAGCATGTTACTCGCGGTGGTTGACGGGCTGGGGCATGGGCGCGGCGCGCACGAAGCATCGGAGGTTGCGCTCGACTCGCTCGGTCAATGGAGAGGCGAGCCGCTCGACGAAATTCTGCATGCCGCGCACGACGCTCTACGCGCGACGCGCGGCGCGGTCATGGCCGCCATTGTGTTGGACAAGAAGCGAGAGGCTTTTTACTATGCAGGTGTCGGGAACGTCGAGACGCGCGTCTTCGGCTCTGCCGAGCCTGTGCGCCCGATTCCGAATAACGGGACGCTCGGCGCACGCATGTCGAACGTGCGCGTCTGGCCTCACAGGTGGACGCAAGGGACAACCATCATCATGGCTTCCGACGGCTTGAGCGCGACGTGGGACATCGGCGCTTATCCGGGGCTGCTCACAAAAAGCCCGCAACTTATCGCCGGTGTCCTGCTCCGCGATTTTAAACGCGACTCGGACGATGCAACCGTACTCGTCGTGCGGTAGATTCCGAACTCTGGATGGTAACAATGAGACAGAGAGTTTCACGCAAAGACGCCAAGGCGCAAAGGGAATCACTCAATTCTTATTTGCGCCTTGGCGTCTTTGCGTGAAATTTAGTTTTATGGAAGGTATTACTTCAATCAGGCTCGGCGACATCTACGTCAGGCGCGAGGCCGACATCATCAAGGTGCGCGACCGCGTGCGCCGTCTGGCGCGCGAGTTGGGTTTCGATTCGACGACACAGATTAAAATCACGACCGCCATCTCGGAACTGACGCGCAACATCTACGAGTACGCGAAGTCGGGCGCGATTACGTTGTCGGTCGCCGAGCGCGGCGCGCACATCGCGGGTTTGCAGGTGACGGCGCGCGACGACGGCCCCGGCATTGACGAGACGCGCCTGCGCGCCATCCTGCGCGGCAGCTATCGCTCGATGTCAGGTCTGGGCGTCGGCCTCGCCGGGACGCGCCGCCTGATGGACGAATTCGACATTCAGACCGCACCGGACAAAGGCACACGCGTCACCGTCATCAAGTGGTTGCCGCCCGCCGCTGCCGCTACCGTCCGCGAGCGCATCCCCGCGCTGCGCGAGTATTTCGGCGCGGAAGTTGACGATTCTGCTATCGAAGAACTCGAACGGCAGAACCGTGACCTTGTCGAAGTGCTCGCCGAACTCGAAGAGAAACGCGAGCAACTCGAACTGGTCAACGGGCAACTCGAAGAGACCAACCGCGAGTTGAACGAAGCCAACGCCAAGCTGCGCGAACTCGCCGAGATGAAAGAAGAATTTCTCGCGCTCACCACCCACGATTTGCGCTCGCCGCTGACGGTCATTAGCGGCGTCATCAGTTTCTTCACCTCAGGCCGCCTCGGCGAACTCTCGCCCGAACAGCAGAACATGGTGGCGATGATGGAGCGCAACACGCAGAGCCTTATCGAACTGGTCAACGATTTGCTCGACGCCTCGAAACTCGAATCCGGCACGATGCGGCTCGACGTGTCTTCGACCGATCTCCAAATCCTCGTCAAAGAACTGCGCGAAGCGATGGAGCCGCTCGCGCGCGAGAAAGAGATTGCGCTCGAAGATAATCTGCCCGGCAATCTTCCGCCGCTCAATGCCGACCGCGCGAAGCTCAGGCGTATTCTCGTCAACCTGCTCTCGAATGCTTTGAAGTTCACGCCGAAAGGCGGACGCGTCGAAGTTCGCGCCAAGCAGCAGGACGGCGCGGCGCTCATCTGCGTCATTGATACGGGCGTCGGCATTCCGCCCGAAGACATCGAGCACCTCTTCGATAAATACGCGCAGGCGCGCAGCCGCGCCACGCGCAGCGAAAAGGGCACGGGACTCGGACTCTACATCACGCGCCAACTCGTCGAACTGCACGGAGGGAAAATTAGCGCGCAATCGGAAGTAGGACGTGGCTCGACCTTCTCCTTCACGATTCCCGTCGCACCGGATGGCGGCGGCGCGCGAGACTAAAACGGAGGACACGCCTGATGACAGGTTGGAGCAGTCTGAGCGCGGATGAAAAATATTACGTCCTGATTACGCTCGGCGCGGTCGTCGCTCTCGTCGTGCTGGCTTTCATCAGCGCACATTATAACTTGCTCTTCTGGCTAGGAGTCTCGGTCGGGGGTATCGGCGGTCTGTTCCACGAACTTTTTCAAAGCGGCGGCACGATTCTCTTCCCCGAAAAAAAAGATGACGGACTCTACATCGGCTCGATTGTCGGTCTGGGCTTAGGCGCTCTCGCGGGCATTATCACCGTCAAGGGTTATCTGCTCAATCCGGCGCTGGCCTATAACAACTATTATGTGACGATTGAAATTTTGATGTCTGGGCTGGCGTTGAAGGGAGTCGGAGAAGCCATCATCACCAAGCCTTCAAAACAGGCGAGCCAGCCGGGCAGTAGCATCAGCAGTCCACCTGCATCTTGAGGACAGAGAGAATTTTTTAAGACCTGACAATGCACTATCACTTAATCGGAATCTGCGGGACGGCGATGGCTTCGCTGGCCGGAATGCTTCAGGCGCGCGGGCATCAGGTGACGGGGTCGGATGAGAATGTCTATCCGCCGATGTCCACGATGCTCGAACAGTTGGGCATCCCCGTCATGCAGGGCTACGACGCGGCGCATCTTAATCCTGCGCCCGAT
>CAXTRQ010000334.1:0-3707 GCA_964246705.1 uncultured Pyrinomonadaceae bacterium | reverse complement strand
GCGTGTGAAGCGTGTGCTCTACCACTGAGCTAAGCGGGCGTAACTATATTTTCGGAATAGTCCGCATGCTAACAAAGCATGCGCGAGAGCGTCAAGCGACGCTCTCGCGGCGGGTGTCTCGATGATTGAAACTTAACTTGCTTCAGAATTAAGTCCCCGGTATCGGGTCGTGAGGCGCGGGGGGCGGGGGGGTGTTGTTGGGGGGGGGTCGGGGTACAGCCTGGAACCCGAATCGAGGTAAAAATGGCGCTCGCCCGTCGGTGAGGCGATGCCGCCCTGTTGCGGGTCGGCGTTGATGATGAAACTCGCCGGTTGATTTGGAGCTTTCGGCGTGACCTTCATCGTGTAGTTGTAGCCGGAGACAGCCGGAACATCCGTGTTGAAGCGCGAATCGAGCGCGCCGGAGGCCACCAGTTGAGCAAAGGTTCCGTAATCGCCCTTGCGCGTGTAATAGGTACGCTGCTCTTTGGCGATATTCAATAGCGTATTAATCGCGGCGGTCTCGTTGCCCGCGATGACGCTGCTTTTCCATGCGGGCACGCCGACGCCGACCAGAATGCCGATGATGGCAATGACGATCATCAATTCGATAAGCGAAAATCCGCTCTGGCGGCGACGATAACTTTTTTCTCTCTTCATTCCTTATTCCTCACTGACTTCTTCTACACGATTAGCAACAATATCAGTTCCACAAAATAGTTTGGAAAGTTACAACGACGGACGCGCTCCCTCAATCGGAGTTCAATGGTCATAGATTTTACTACAGCGACGCGGCTAAGTCACACAGAGGCTTCGCGCAATTATCAGATTAAAGGCGTGCGGCTCAAGCCTTAAAAATGTAGAATGAGCGGGAGTTGAAGTCTTATGAGAAATCTCCACACAGCCAAACGCGATGACGAAACTCTCGACTTGAGCGCGTCTGAAAAGATTAGAAGCTTACAGGCGGCCATTGAGAGCGTCATTAAGGGGAAGCCGGAAGCGGTGCGCCTCGTGATTGTGACACTGCTCGCGGGCGGGCATCTGCTCGTCGAAGACGTGCCCGGCGTCGGCAAGACGACGCTGGCGCATGCTCTGGCACAGGCGCTCGACTGCACCTTCCAGCGCATCCAATTCACCTCCGACCTGCTGCCTTCCGATGTCATCGGTCTCTCCGTCTACAACGAGCGCGCCAACTCTTTCGAGTTCAAACACGGCCCCATCTTCGCTAACATCGTGCTCGCCGACGAGATCAATCGCACGACGCCGAAGACCCAATCCGCGCTACTCGAAGCGATGGCCGAAAGGCACGTCACGGTCGAAGGCGTGACCTATCAACTCCAAGCGCCCTTCATGGTCGTCGCCACGCAGAATCCGATTGAGCATCACGGCACGTACCCGCTGCCGGAATCGCAGGTTGACCGCTTCATGCTGCGCCTGCGCATCGGTTATCCCGCGCAGGACATTGAGAAAGAAATTTTGCGCGACCGGGAGCAGGGCGACCCGCTGGAAGATTTGCGCGCAGTGATTTCGGGCGAGGACGTGTTGGGGTTGCAGCAGAGAGTCGGCGCGGTCTCGGTGGACGATGCAATTGTGGATTACCTGATGCGAATCGTGTCTGCCACGCGCGCCTCCGAGATGCTCGACCTCGGCGTTTCACCGCCCGGCACGCTCGCTCTATTTCGCGCCGCGCAGGCGCTCGCGCTCACCGAAGAGAGAAGCTACTGCGTCCCCGACGACATCAAGCGACTCGTCCTCCCGGTCTTCGCCCATCGCCTTGTCGTCAACTCGCGTTTCTCATCCTCCCTGCATCGTCGCAGCGAAGAGGCCGAAGCCGTCCTGCTCGAACTGATGAAGACCGTCAGCGTCCCGCTCTAAAAAACTTCTTCGTCAAAAGGGGAATCAACATGCTCATCATCGGCGTCCGACGCTGACCCTCATTAGTGATGCTTTGATTTGGCCGTTGATGCCCGACAATTTTGGACTTATACTCCCTGCGTTTCAAAAGCACCGTGCTGGGTTTACATCTGGCCTTCAGCGAAAGCCGTTCACAGTCCAATCTTTCTAGGCTTGATCACTTTATCCTTCAGGAGAAAAAGAGAATGATTAAAAGCTTAACATTGTCCGTTGCCTTACTCGCGGTGGGCAGTTTGTTGGTTGCCTGCTCAGGCTCATCAACCAGCACTATCAGCGGCTCGCTTAAAGACCCGAAAAGCTCGATTGCATATCAGTTCGAGTTGGTTAAAGCGGGCGATGTGGACAAACTCAAAACTTGCTTGACTCCGCGCGTGCGCGACAGCGTGACGAAAGAGGCTGTGGACAAAGCAAAGACCAATGCGGCGAACTACACAATTGACGACCTTTATGCGTCAGCCGAGATGGGCGAGGCCGACGGCAAGAAAACCGCCAAAGTCAAAATGAAGAACGGACGCACGCTAACCACTCTGGTCGAAACCGACGGCCAATGGCTGGCTGACACGATTTGGTTTAAGTAGGCATGTGGAAGTAAAGCGAGAGCGTAGGACGCGCGACCATCTCATCGTCCGTTTTTCGGAAGGGCTGAAGCCGTCGCCATCAAGCGACGGCTTCAGCCTGTGGGCGCAAGCCGCGCCCTGCCTGAAAAGGTTGCGTGCGCCGCTGATGCCGGGCGTCAGGCTGCGGAGGCATGATCGCAGGGACGTGGAACATCTTGAACGGAAGAAGGAGACTGAGCTTAATGTCAATTAAAGGTCAAGGAACTGTTGCTTCCATATTGCTTTCGGCTGTATTCATGTTGAGCTGCAAATCTTCCAGCGAAGTAAATTCCAATTCAACGATTCCGCCTGTCAACACAAATACGGGCACGACGGCGACGACAACACCGACGCCGCCCGTCAAGCCAAACGCAGACGGCATAATTTCTTCGGGCACTGGCGTGGAAAAAGAGAAGCCCGCCGCGGGCAAAGGTAACGTGCAAGGCAAAGTCTTTTATAACGAACAACCAGCCGTAGGGGTTGAGGTCAAACTGTGCGAAACATTCAGCCAGTATTTAGGCGGATGCGGCGGCGAAACATTTACAGCTAAGACGGACAGCGGGGGCGAGTATCTCATCAAAAATGTGCCGCCGAGAATTTACGAGGGCTTAATCGTGAAAGTCTTCGACACGAAATATTATGTCTTCGCAACTTCCGGCATCGTCCAGACGGCTAAGTACAAGATCGAAGAGGGGCAAACATTCTTCGCGCCCGACACACACCTTTTCAAGAACGATTTAAAGCTTTTGAATCCGAAAGCAGGCTCGAAAATCGGCGCGAGCAACATCGAAGTGAAATGGGATTCTTACCCGGACGCGGCCTACTATAAATTCAGCATCTACGCCGATAGCTCATCGGGGGCCACGACGGAGTATGACTACATCAACAAGCGCGTCGACGGGCTATCTTACGTTTTGGATAAACCGCTTTCTCCCGGTTCGTACACTTGCCGCGTAGAAGCTTATAACGGCAATGACATCAGGCTTTCTCAAAGCCCGGACGATATAAAATTCACAGTGACGGGCGGAGCAACAAAGTAAAGGCGGGTGTCTTTAAATCAAATTCCCATGAACCGCGCAGAAGCGCGTCGGGCGTTGGCGGGCAACTTTCGCGTCCGGTGTTGAACGGCGGGCGGCGGGCGTGCGACCATCGGGGTCTCTATGAATGCGTGGGCGATGATTAGAAGATGGCGCGGGGCTGTGTTGCGGACGCTGATTG
>CAXTRQ010000333.1:0-3717 GCA_964246705.1 uncultured Pyrinomonadaceae bacterium | reverse complement strand
CGGCACAACTCGACCTCCCTTTTCAGATGACGGCGGGCGGGCTGATCTTTATCTGTATGTTTCTGATCGTCGCGTTCGCGGCGTGGAACACCGGAAACAACCTGCTGTTTTTAATCTTCTCGGTGCTCGCCTCGGCGATTTTTGTCGGATGGTCGGCGGCGCGCGCTTCTTTGCGCGACCTCGTCGTCTCGGCGCGTTTTCCCGATCATATCTTTGCGGGCGAACCTGCGCCCGTGATGGTCACGCTGCATAATACGAAGAGATTGTTACCTTCCTTCTCCATCCTCATCGAAGCGCGCAGCCGCGCAGGGAAAGAGAAGCGACGGCGCTTTCGTTTAATCAGGCAGCGTTTTACGAAGCGCGTGCTGGCCTACTTTATGTACGTGCCGCATCGCGGGCGCGCAGAGCAGCGCGTCGAGCAGACGTTCACCACGCGCGGGCACGTGCTGATTACGGGCTTCGAGCTTTCGACCAGATTTCCCTTTGGGTTCTTTCGCCTACGGAGACGACTGCGCGCGCGCGATGTCGACCTGATTATCTATCCGAAGCCCGAACCGGCGAGCGATGAACTGCACCTGTTGCCGATGAACGCAGGACAGATGGCATCGGCGCGGCGCGGTGCCGGACACGACCTGCACTCCTTGCGCGATTACCAGCCGCAGGACGACGTGCGCCACATTGATTGGAAAGCGACGGCGCGTGCGAGTCGTCTTGTCGTGCGCGAGTTTACGGCTGAAGATGAGAGACGCGTGCACATCGTCCTCGATACGCGCGCGCGCGAAGGCGAGGCGGAAGATGAAAAGGCGACGAAAGAAACGCACACGCCGCCGAGTGCAAATTTCAACGCACGCTTTGAACGCGGCGTCACACTCGCCGCCTCGTTCGCCGCGCATTTTATTGATGAACGCGCTGAAGTCCGGCTGACGCTCGGAGAGGAATCTGCCTCCGCGTATGGCACGGGGCGCGAGCATCTCTATGCCTGCCTGCATCGCCTCGCGCTCGTCAAACCCGAAACGAAGGAGACGGACGACCAACAGCAACTCGAATTCTGGCGGCGTCTCGTCCCGCCGACGCACACGACGCTCATCAATTACGTCATCCTTCTGACGACCGCCGCGCCCGGCTCAATTCCCGCCAACGTCTGGCGCAATTCACATGTTATCTATCTATAAGTTCAAAGTTTAAGGAAGACCGGCTTTCAGACTTTCTCTGTTCGACGATAGAGAGGCTTGCCGGACGTGCAGCGGAATTGTGCTCTAAACTTTGAGCTTTGAACTTATGAGTTGTTCGGCTGAGTGTTCGCCGCTACGAATGCAGTCGGGGATGCCCACGCCCTGATAGGCATTGCCTGAGAGTTGGAGCGTGGGGAATTTACTGAGGCGCGTGCGGATGCGCTCGACGCGCGCGAGATGACCGACGTGGTATTGCGCCATCGAGCGCGACCACTTCTCGACGACGGTGAAGAGAGGCGCAGCATTGATGCCGAGCAGTTCGCGCAAATCGCGGCGCACGGCGGCAACCATCTCGGTCTCCCCGAGCGCAAACATTTCGGGTTGCAGCGCGCCGCCGACGAAGGCACGCAGCAGCGCGCATCCTTCCGGCGCGCGCCCCTCGAATTTCACACTGCTGAAACTACAGGCAATCGTCGCGCGCCGTTCGATGAAAGGAACGACGAAGCCGAAGCCGTCGAGCGGGTGCGGAATACTTGTGCGCGCGTAGGCGAGATTGACGGTCGCCGTCGAAGCATATTGAATCGCGTCGAGTTCGTCTGCAAGCACGGCGTCCACTCCACGCAGCAGGCGCGCGGAGGCATAAGCCGGGAGCGCAAGGCAGACGGCATCGGCGGATAAAGTTTCGCTCGTCTGCGTGCGGAGCGTCCATTGTTGCGACTCGTCATTGAAGGCCAGCGATTCGACGCACGTGTTCAAGCGGATAGTCGGTGCTGGCAGGCGCGCGGCGAGCGTGTCCGTAAGCATCTGCATGCCGCCGTCGAGAGAGAGGAAAAGGCTGTAGCGCGCGCCGCTCGTCGCGCGCTGGATGGCGCGGCCATTGCCGGAGATGCCGGACGCGCCCGAAGTTTTGCGCGCAGCCTTCCACATGGCGAGAATCAGGCTGCGATGCTGGCGCTCCATTTCGAGAAAACGCGGCATCGTCGCGCGCAGGCTCAAATGTTCGGGGTCTGCGGTGTAGATGCCTCCGACCATCGGTTGCGCCATCCGTTCGAGCGCCTCGCGTCCGAGCCTGCGCCGGACAAATTGCGCGAGGCTCTCGTCTTCCTCGACGCCCGCCGCCCTCCTTCGCGGGAGCAAGAGATCGAGAGACATGCGCGCCTTGCCCTGCCAACTGAAGATGCCGGAGGTAACAAAAGGCCAGAGACGCGACGGCGCGAGCAGTTGAAAACCTTCGGGCGTCGGATAGAGCCTGTCCCCGCGCGCGATAAAGCTGCGGCGGCGCGCGTCTCTCGTCTCGATTAAGTGTGGAGCGAGTCCGGTGCGCTGTGCCAGCGCGAGGGCTTCGGGCTTCTCGGAGATGAAAGAGTCCGGGCCTGCTTCGAGCAGAAAGCCTTCGCGCCGGTAGGTGCGAAGCGTGCCGCCGAGCCGCGCGGAGGCTTCAAGTAGGCTTATCTCGATTGGCGAACGACCGTCGCTGTCAGGCTGCGTCGTCGCTCCCTGTCCGCTCAGTTCACAGAGATGATGTGCGGCGGCGAGACCGCTGATGCCGCCGCCGACGACGATGATGCGCCGCGTCTTCGTTGAATGGCCTTCCTGCATTCTCTTTTAACTTGAAGAGTTGGAACTGACGGGACGCGCGGGCGACAGACGACTCGCGCCCATCTGACAGCAGTCGGACGCGCAGGTGTCCGCCCGCACGCCGAGAGTGCCGAGCGCACGCCGCTCGGCTTCCGGATTCATGCGCTCAAGAATTAGTTCGCGGATCATCTCGACGAAAGCGGGGTGCGTGCCGACGGTCGCCGCGCGAACCCTGTTGAAGTCGCTCGGGCGTGCGACCGGTTGGGCTTCGGTGTCGAGATCGTAGAGCACTTCCATGTGATCCGAAATGAAACCGATGGGCGCAACAACTGTGTCCTCTGCGCCAGCCTCTTTCAGTTCGCGCAGGTAATCGCAGATGTCAGGTTCGAGCCAGCTTTGCATCGGAGAGCCGCTGCGACTCTGAAAGACCAGACGCCAGCGTGCCTGTCCCGCTCCTTCCGCGACAAGACGCGCCGCCTCGCTCAGTTGGCGCACATAATCACTGCCCGCCGCCATCGTCGAGGGGATGCTGTGGGCCGTGAACGCGATTTCGACCGCCGCGCGCCGCGCGGAAGGAATCTTCCCCAGAGCCGCGCGCACATGCTCGACGTTCGGTTCGATGAAGCCGGGATGATTGAAGAAAGCGCGAATCTTATCCACGCGCGGCGCATCCGCCCCGACCTCCGCCCGCGCCGCTTCGATGTTTTCAAGATACTGGCGGCAACTCGAATATGAACTGTAAGCGGAGGTGACGAAAGCGAGCGCGCTTTTAATACCGTCGTCTCGCATCTGCCTGATGGTGTCGGCGAGCATCGGATGCCAGTTGCGGTTGCCCCAATAGATGGGCAGGCGCGGCCCGCGCCTTTCGAGTTCTTCCCTGAGCGCGTCAATCAGACGCCGGTTCTGCTCATTAATCGGGCTGACCCCGCCGAACTGGCTCGGCAGCGAGAGCTTCGCGATGATCTCG
>CAXTRQ010000332.1:0-3756 GCA_964246705.1 uncultured Pyrinomonadaceae bacterium | reverse complement strand
CTTGCCCTTTACTGACCAAGTTCAAAGTTGCACTTACAAGTTGAATTCACGAAATGTAGTAAAAGGTAAAAGGAGGTGCTCAATGAAACAGGCTTATCGAAGTGGCGCTATTGGAGCATTAATGGATGAATATGAGCGCGCGGCCTCGGAACTCGGACGCTTAATCGAGCGCATTCCCGAAGATGATTTCATGCGGGTTGTTGACGCGCAGACGAAGGATGAGGACTGCCGTTCGGTACAAACCATCATGTCGCATGTGGTCAGAGCCGGGTACGGTTATGCCGATTACATGAGAGAGCAGTTCTCCATTGCGTCAACCCGCCCTCAGAGCGAACTTCTCTCACGCCAAGAATCACTGGAGCAGCTTGATGCGGCGCTTCGCTATACCGCTCAGACCCTAGAGGGCAGATGGGAGATGAGCGACGAAGAGATTTCGCGTACAGTCATCAAGAGCCGATGGGGGGCGGTATACGATGTGGAGGGATTGTTGGAGCATGCCATCGTGCATATTCTGCGACATCGCCGACAGATAGAGAAATTCATCTGGCAGGGTGTGATTACTGTGCCTGCTTAATTTATGAAGGACGGCAGGAAGATATGACCAAAGAAGAAAGGTACAAGAAAGCCCTTGCGGCAATCTCGGAAGAGGTTAATAAGATCATTGCGTGGGATGAGACACCGCCCGCCGTGCAGTGCGTGCTCGATACCATCGAATCTATCTGCCAGCATGGCGCTGACGTGCGCACGGAAGTAGAGAAGAGATGGCGACCGGAAGACATGTATGAGATTGATGAGACGGACGCGATAGATGACACGAGCAAACCGGCAGCATAGAAGGCAGAATCATCCGGAATCGGTTTCACCGTAACCATGATTTACATCCAGCAGGGTTTATACGTCGTTATTGAGCAGCTTGAAAAACAAGCGGCTCCGCCATTTCCCTTCGAGAATGGATTCTCACGCGATGTCGCCTACTTAGTTCTGGGAGTATTCTCGCTCTCGGAAACCGGCGAAGCATATTTTATTCTATCGAACGACAGGGATGAGATCTGGTTTATTTCTAATCGTCATTTGAGGACATACAAAGTGATTCCTGATTCGCATCTCTTTAGAATTTATCTCCCCAAGGCTAAAGCTGAGGTGGATTCAAGGGTGAACAAGAAAAGTAGTCAGAAATGACTCTGACGAAAAGACTCGGATGGAATTCTTGGAAGCATGTCAAATGTTCTTGATGAACGAGCCGGATAGCGCAATTAATCCCTCCCTGAGAGAAGTATTTCTAGCTTTGGGCTTGGCTACTGAAACCGGAGTTACACAGCCTATCGAAGGTCAGAAGTGACTCGAAATGTTTCAAGTGACCATTGACGCCCCTCCCCGCGCCCGAATAAATTGCCCGCTCGAAGTTTACTGCTTACTCGTGAGCCTCACGAAAAGTTAGCCCTGAGAGTTTTGTTAGACCACTATTGGCGGCACTTAGGGGCGACTCTACAGCCAGTGACGGTCTAATGAACTATGGTTTGCAAGTTGAGTTTTAATTTTGAGGCGAGATGACTGATAACCTCACACCCAATATTTCGGCTAAGAAGTCTTTGGCGCTTGAAGTAATGCCCGATGGTACGTTCAACCATGACTTGGAGGTGTCGGATAGGTATCAATCTTACTCAGCAGAAATATTGCGGCTTGCTCTCTTAGGAATTGCCGGAATCGGCTTTCTTGTTATTAATATTCTGTTGAAGGATTCATCTAAAGGTGCAAGTCTAACCAATATTACGTCTCCAAGTTTCAGAAAATTTTTGTCGTTGTCTCTATGCTGTCTCGGCCTTTCTGCCGCGTGTGCTTTGTTACACCGTTTCTTATCAACGAGAAGCCTTTCCCGCCACCTTTTATGTCTTCGATTGGATGTGCACGGTGCACACGACGATGACTTTACCGCTAAAAAGAAGCAAACTAGGAACCGACTTTTCTTGATTGCTGAGGTTGTTCTGGCCTCATCGGGAGTTTTGTTGGGGTTGGGCGCGGTCTTTCTAGCATTAGCTTTTATCTTTGGGATAATGTACGTATAAGCTGCTGTCTCTCAACAACTTCCTCAATCCACCGCCTTAGACACCATCATTCACACATCAAATATTTGGCGACACACAACATTAACAGATGCTTTGAAGCCGCCGAACAACTGAGCGTGACTTAAAATGTTTTGAGTGGGCTGCAATCCCGATGTAACACGGTCTTCTCCGAAGCATCAGGCTGACAACTAAGAGTACAATCGCGCGCATTATGGCTCTCACCACATGCGCGGATTGCAAAGCGGAGATTTCATCGGAGGCTAAAGCCCGTCCGAAATGTGGACGGCCTTCTCCAAGCGAAATGCCGTTAAACCCAAAGGAGGTAGTTAAGGGAATATTTGGACTGGCTGTGTTGGTGTCGTTGGGTTATGTCGTGTACTTTTGGCTGACGGTGTTATTTGGGAAATAAGTATTCAATAATAGCCGTCGTTGGTGTATAGTTCACTTCGACAAATAGAACCTCATTAGAAGGCCAAATATCCACCTAGAAGCTCAGAGCCGACAAACTCATAGAAGCTCATTAACTCTTAAAAGAGTTGTAGGCTTTTTGCGTTTATGGCTTCAAAAACTGCCGCATATCAATTACGCGTTTTACTTCTTGATGCGCGGCGATGAGTGTTTGTACGTTGGCAAGAGTATCAACCTGCGTAACCGATGGAGTGCTAATGAAAAGCTGTCGGAAGTAGAAAGTAGTGAAGGCTTGCACCTCGCGTGGCAACCAACGCCAGAGAGTAATCTTGATGCCATCGAACGGAAGATGATTGTTGCTCTAAAGCCTAAGTACAATTACAACCTTGTACCGCGCCCGCCAGTGTCGCGCGATAACCGTGAAGGTGGAGGCGAGGATTCGGCTATGCGCGATTTAATTACTCAGGCGGAAGCTGCTGAGTTGATGAGACGTTCGCTCTCAGCCGTCAATGATCTTGTACGGCGCGGTCGTTTGCGGTCGGTTGAGATGTTTGGGCGAAGGCTTGTATATCGTGCCGAGGTAGAAGCGTTCCAGCGTGATGCACGTGGACGCAAGACTAGCAACTAAGAAAGGCAGTAAGAAATGACTTCAGAAGAGATGGAAAAGACGATGGCCTTCATCCTTGAGCAGCAAGCCCAACTGACAACAATGGTCGGGCGGCTGTCTGAGAAGGTTGACCGGACGGCTGATAGCACGGCGGCACTTCTTGCAATCGCTGAGATTCAGAGCGGCGAAATAGCCTCCCTCGGTGAGTCAGTCGGACGTATAGACGAACGGCAGCGTGAATCAGATGAGCGGCAACGCGAATCGGACGAGCGGCAACGGCAGGCCGACGAGAGGTTGAACGCGCTCATCAACACCATTGAACGCTACATCAGTGAAGGTCGCAACGGGAAGGGTTAAGGTTGCGTTTATGCAGAAGGGGCATGTGAAAGGGGCAAGGCGAAAGCTTCGCCCCTTTGTCGTATCTTAGAGCATATATCCGGCAGGCTGCGTAAAGCGCAGAACCAGAAAGTGTCGAAGAAGGGGAATAAGAAAGGCGGTAAGAAATGAGTGACGATTTGACTAAAGAAGATTTTATGCAGTGTCAGTGGGAAGACATCATAGCCCAGTGTGATGAAAAGGAGTGTGCTTTTTACTCTTCATGTTTCAACGCCAAAGCACATGAGTGGAGTGATCCCCAGCGATTGGACAGATAAGTTTTGTCGTTAGTACATTCCTGCC
>CAXTRQ010000331.1:0-3819 GCA_964246705.1 uncultured Pyrinomonadaceae bacterium | reverse complement strand
CCTGAAATATTACCACACCCTGAGCAGCATACGAGCATCCAGAATGAATTATTCGAGAAAGTATTACCAACGCTTAGAACGTCTGAGCAGAGCGTTTTAATGCGACTCTACAGGTTGAGTTGGGGATTTCAAAAAGACACCTGCCATGTCAGCATGGGAAGGCTTGGAAAGTCTTGCAACCTAAGTGCTAGGCAGGTTACTACATGCATACAGGTTCTGGAAAAACGACGGATTATTCGCAGGCTAATTGTAGATCTGGATAATAAGAATCAGCACGAAAGAGGAGTGACTTTTCAGATGCTATTGCCGTCCGCCGCCCGCGCAAAACCTTCACCCCCTGCAAATATTTCAGGGGCTGCAAAATCTTCAGCGGGTGAACATATTGCCGACAGTAAAATAAGTACTTCTAAAGAAACTAATAAAAGGGGAAGTGAGCTAACGCTCGATACAAAAACATGCCCGGATTGCAGCGGCACAGGTTTCTACTATCCGAACGGAGTCGAGCACGGTGTAGCGAAATGCAAGCACGAGAAGTTGAAGTAATGAACGAGCGGCAGCGCAACCACATCAATTATTTCCTAGAGCGCCTCGTGCACTGGGGAAGCATCAGGAACGGGAGCTGGACAGCGCGTATGCTGGCCGCCAGAGACGCCGACGAGCGCCACCCGCTGCGCACCGAAGAAGAAGCCGACGCGGTTTTACGCTATCTGAGCGACCCGCAAACCGTGCCTTTAAGCGATTGAGCGTACGCAAACACTATATATGTCAAAGGTTTCACTAGCATAACGCCAATTTCCGGTAACTTTCATTATCGGAAACAAATTAATCCGAGGTTATTGCAGTGTGTAACATTTGAAAAGTAAGATGCATACTTTAATCTGACTCTGACGCTCGACGCTCGGTGTCAGCTTCGAGCGACAGCTTCTCGTGGTGACATTTCGCAACCCCGCCTTCATATCCCCTCGGATAGTAGAATCCGGTTCCCCCACACTCCTGACAGGCTTTGATCTGCTCAGGCGTGGCCTCGGGTGTGGCGGTAGTTCTCTCAGCGGTCGGTTCGATATTTGTTTTGCCTTTTTCCTTCTTCCACAGCCGACGCCGTAGATGCTCGGCCAGAAAGGCTGGTGCTGATGAGACGTTGGTGCGCGCCCCGGCAATTTTCAGTTCAATTGCAAGCACGTCGGCCACTTCAGCCCAGCGTTGCTGATCCGCAATCGTCGTCTCTTTGCCGGTTACTTCCCTAGCCGTTTCTTTCAGTTTTGCGACCAAAAAGGCGAACGCCTCATCATCATCATTCCTCAAGTCTTGTATTAAAGTCTTAGGATCCTCAGAAGTTGTTGAGTTTCCAAGGTTTGTACTATGGGTACTCATAGTACTTTCTACTCTGAGTACTCTATGTACTTTCGGACTAGAGTCACTCTGGGTACTCAGGGTACTCAGAGTACTCTGAGTAGCTTCTTCGGGAAGGTAAACGGTGTAGACATTTCCACCATGCGAGCCAGCAAGCTCATCCCATGTGATAAGGCCGACATCACGGAGATGACGCATGTTTAGGAACAGTGTCTTGGTCGAGCCGGTGTCCGCGCCGGCCATGATCTCGCGCCGGGTCAGCCGAACGCTTCGAGAAGGAACAATCGCGCCTCGTGTCTTCGAGTAAAGGAAGTCGTAAATTTGCTTGCACTTGCCTTTAAACATTCCTTGCGGAACGGCTACGCGGTGAATAGAGTTGGCGACTTTCATATAGTCGCGAGCCGGAGCGATAGGAGTCTGGGTACTCTGGGTACTCTGAGTACCCAGAGTATCTTTAGTCGGCGGCAGAAACTCTTCGACCGGGTGGACGTGTGGTATCTGACGTAGATTATCGAAAATACCAGTCGAAGTTACTTTCTTCGGTTCTCGCTTCTTAACTACCGGCTTTTGCTTCTCTTTAGGGTCTGTCATTTAGCGGCCTCTTTCACAAGCCGGAGCGTCGTATCCATATTCAACCGACTCAACACTTCATCGGTCAACGCCTCATAGTCCTGGCTGCCGTGTGAGGTGGGGGCATGCTCGTAGATGCTCTCTCGACGAGCGGGCGCAGTTTGAAGTTTGACGTTCGTGCGGATCACCGTATCGAACACCAATTCTTTGAACATCTCCTGAATCTTACCCAGAGCTTCCCCGCAGATGCGGTTGCGGGGGTCAAAGGCGGTTATCAGATAGCCCAGAATGGAAAGGGAAGGGTTCGGCCTCTTCGTTGCGTGAATCGTCTGTGTGAGGTCAATTACGCCCTCAAGAGGGTAGTATTGAGCAGCGATGGGAACGAGCACGTGAGAGCTGGCAATTAAAGCCTGTGTCAACGTCATGCCAAGGCTGGGCGGGCAGTCAATTAGTACGAATTCGTAGCCCTCCAAAGTCTCGATGGAGTCCTTGAGCCTATATTGCTCTTCAATCTGCACGGCTCTTTCGAGAAGTGCGAGGCGGATATGAGAGGGCGCGATGTCGAGATTTTCGATATGCGATTCATAGACCGCATCTATCAAAGGCGGGCGTTCATGATGCCCCACTAGGACATCGGCCAGTGTGGTTTTGATTAAGTTCGGATCGAGAAATGTATATGTCGTATTGCACTGGCTGTCCAAGTCCAGCAGAAGGGTTTTGTAACCCCGTATGGCAAGACCGGCGGCAAGATTAGTGGCCGTCGTCGTCTTGCCAACGCCACCTTTCTGGTTAGCAATGGCAATTGTTTTCATGCTGCCTCCCGTTTGTATGTCGTGAGCCTAAGAATTTCAGCTTTCGAGACCAACTTGGCACGCGCGTCAAGCGGGTTAGGGAAGTGGCGGATGACGTTTTTCTTCAAAAGATCGGACATTTTCTTAGGGCTTATCCCTAGGATTTTGCGGGCTTCAGTGGATGGTATCAGGTCGTTCGGCGTTTCCATGGGCGGGAGCGTATCATAAGTTTCATTTGCATGGAATATGTTTTCATATAGTTATCCAGCGTTGAGTCACTGAAAATCTAAAGAGGTTGAGTTGAAGCAAACCGGCAACGTTTAACGCCGCCGGGTTTTTGCGAGCCTAAATCGAGAGGCCGCCCTGAGCAGTTCAAGACAGCCTCTCGGTTTGGGTTTAACGTGTGATGACTACTGACCGAAACGCTGTCTGTACTCACCTGAATTGATGAATGCCTTGACCATTTCGGCCTTCACGAAATCGCCGCCAAACGCGTTCAACTTCGTGAGCCAGAAGTTGTAGCCGTCCAAGTTGCTGTCGGGCGCATCGTCCGGGTTCCTTCTCAGGTAACCGAAATATTGCATCAGCACGAATGAGCGGTTCGACTCTCTCGTCTTCAACGTCTGATTCTCCGCCACCCTCAACAACACGCGCCCACGCGCCCCCGTGTCCGCGCTCGTGCTCGTGTTGCCAAACTCCGAGACGGCTGCTTGCCGCTCCTCCGGTGAGGGCGTCACTCTCGCGTGGGCGTAGAGCGCGTCGACGAACTCGGCGGGCGTCAGGCTTTGCGGGTAAAGCGCGAGGAACTCTGGGCGCGTAACGAACTCGTCGGCGCGTGTTTGCTGGTTGGTCGCCAACTGCGCCTGCCATCCGGCTTTGCCGACGACGACATCTCTGCTGACTTCCTGCGTATCGCGCATGAACTCCGCGTAGCGCGGCAGATTGTTGGGACGGTCGAGCGCGGTGTTGTAGAAGCGGTGGATGAGGAAGCCCGTCTCTTGAAATTCCATCGAGAGGAAGAATGCCGCCGAGACGTTCTGTCGCTTCACTTCCACGCATACGGCGTCAGAGCCGCAACTTGTTATCTCATTCTTCCAAAAAGCAAGTC
>CAXTRQ010000330.1:0-3967 GCA_964246705.1 uncultured Pyrinomonadaceae bacterium | reverse complement strand
CCGGTGATGGTAGCTTCTTTCAGAGAGTTCCCCGAGACCCGCCATCAGTCGCTTAAGTATACCCGCGCCAAGCAACGATACTGGACTGGAATTGACCGGACGGCGCGGCATGCGAGTAAGATATGCGCGCGCCTCGGGCGGCAAGATTGGGTCAGCGCCGCCCGCGCCGCCACCGAGGGGGGCGAGCTTGAGCGGCAGGCTAATGTCCATTGCCCGACGCCGAAGCAAGGCTCATATAATTCTTAATTCAAGACTTCATAGAGGCAGGCATGATCGGTTCATTGTTAAATAAGCAGGGCAATATCTGATACCGAAGCCGGGCATTTATTGATCCCACGAATGGATTTCGGGTTTTCAGTTTCTCCACGCTCCATGCGGTTCTCACACTCCACATGACTCGAAGATTTGGCAGGGCGCATGTCGCACGATACGGGTATTGATCTTCAGGACGCGGGCGGAGGCCACCCTCCTCCTTCAACTTTAGTTGACCTGCTGCGTCGGCGGGCTTTCCATCAACCTGCGCGCCTCGCCTATACTTTTCTGCACGACGACGGCAGCGAAGAGGTCGATTTCACTTACCAAGAATTGGATCGCCGAACGCGCGCGATTGCCGCCAGACTTCAATCCGGGACTTCTCCCGGCGAGCGCGTGCTGCTGCTTTATCCTCAGAGCGGAGAGTACATCGCGGCCTTCTTCGGCTGTCTCTATGCCGGGCTGGTTGCGGTTCCGGCTTACCCGCCCAGACCGAACCGGACGCTTGAACGTCTGCGCGCCATCCTGCTCGACGCGCAGGCCAGCGTGGCGTTGACGACGACAGCCATTCTAGCTCGTATCGAGCCTCTGTTTGAGCAGACGCCGGAGTTACAAAAGTTACAGTGGATCGCGACGGACGAGCTATCAATGAGCCACGCCGGGGAATGGCGAGAGCCTTCCGTGAGCGCCGGGACGACGGCCTTCCTGCAATACACCTCCGGCTCGACGGCTGCGCCGAAGGGCGTCATCGTGAGCCATCGAAACCTGCTCCACAACCAGCGCATGATCGAGCGGGCTTTCGAGCATACGGAAGAATCAGTCGTCGTCGGGTGGCTTCCGCTCTATCACGACATGGGACTCATCGGAAACGTGCTTCAGCCTTTGTATATGGGGGCGCGCTGCATACTCATGTCGCCGACAGCCTTCCTTCAGCGCCCGTCAATGTGGTTAGAAGCGATTTCACGCTACCGTGCGACGACGAGCGGCGGCCCAAACTTCGCCTATGATCTGTGCGTGCGCCGGATTAAGACCGAGAGGCGCGCGGCCTTAGACCTCAGCAGTTGGCGCGTCGCCTTCAACGGCGCTGAGCCGGTGCGCGCCGAGACGCTGGCACGCTTCAGCGAAGCCTTCGCCCCGTGCGGGTTTCGTCCCGAAGCATGGCACCCTTGCTACGGATTGGCGGAAGCGACGTTGATGGTGACGGGCGGCAGAAAGCCCGCGCCGTTGCTCGTCAAAGCGCGCGTGGAGGAATTGGAAAACAACCGCATCGTCGAATCGGAGAACGAGAACAGCCGGGCTTTGACCGGCTGCGGAACGGCCTTGCTCGACCAACGAATCGTCATCGTTCATCCCGAATTATTGACGGTCTGCGCGCCGGATGAAGTCGGCGAAATCTGGGTTTCAGGAAACAGCGTCGCCGATGGTTATTGGCGTCAACCCGAAGCCACACGGAGCACTTTCCGGGCGTTTCTTCCGGCCACGGGCGAGGGGCCGTTTCTGCGCACGGGTGATCTCGGCTTCATCAAAAACGGCGAGTTGTTCGTGACGGGACGACTCAAAGATTTGCTGATTATTCGGGGACGCAATCATTACCCGCAAGACATCGAATTGACGGTCGAGCGAAGCCACCCTTCGTTACGTCAGGGGTGCGGCGCAGCGTTCTCCGTCGAGATCGCCGGAGAAGAAAGATTGGTCGTGGTTCAGGAACTCGAACCCCGCCAGCAGGCCAACCCGGAAGCGATTATCGAAAGCATCCGCCAAGCCGTCGCCGCCGAACATGAGATCGAGACGCAGGCCGTCGTCTTGTTGAAAGCGGGCGGCATCTTCAAGACTTCCAGCGGCAAAATTCAACGCCGCGTTTGTCGCGCCCGTTTTCTGGAAGGCAGCCTAGCGGCCGTCAAGCAGTGGCACGCCGCCGCTGCCGACACGCCGGGCGATTCGTCGCCGGATGTCACGGACATCGAAGGATGGCTGAGAAGGCAACTGGCCGCGAAGTTGAAAGTTGACCCGTCAGAGATCGACACGAATCAGCCTCTCGCGGCGTACAGTCTGGATTCTCTGGCGGCGGTCGAGTTGGCCCACGACCTCCAATCATCCTTCGGACTCAAGCTCTCGATGGTCAGTTTCTTGCAGGGTCAGAGTATCAACCAACTGGCACGCGAGTCGCGGAGTAACCCGCCCGCTGCCGACACGTTGAACTCGCCCGTGGCATCCGGCTCGATGCTTAAGGGGGAAGCCACAGGCCGCCTCTCGCGCGGGCAGCAGTCGCTCTGGTTTCTCTACCAACTGGCCCCGACGAGTGTCGCTTACAATCTGACGTTTGCGGCGAGGATACGTGCGGAAGTGGAGAGCCAATGCTTAGAGCGCGCGCTGCAAGCACTGGTCGAGCGTCATCCTGCGTTGCGTAGCTCTTTCCGTGACGCGCCCGGTGGGACGATCCAGTCGAGCGGAGAACGGTCGGAGGTCTGTTTTCGAGCGGAGGATGCTTCCGCTCTGAGCGAGGTGGAGGCCGGAGAACGTCTGTCGGAACTGGCACGCCAACCCTTTGAACTCGAACACGGGCGGCTGCTGCGCGTGCATCTGTTGCAACGACCGGCGCAGGACTCACTGCTGTTGTTATCCATCCATCACATCGTTGCCGACTTCTGGTCGCTGGCCGTCTTGGTGGAAGAGTTAGGAGATTTGTATGACGCGGAGAGGGCGCGCCAACCCGCAGCTTTGCGTCCGGTCGCCGCCACTTACGCCGATTACGTGGAATGGCAGGAAGAGTTGATCGCATCGCCCGAAGGCGAGCGGCATTGGAACTATTGGCGAGAGCAACTGGCGGGCGAACTGCCAGTTTTGAACCTGTCCACAGACCACCCGCGCCCGCCGCTCCAAACTTACCGGGGCGCGACGCGAGCCTTCGCTTTGAGCGCAGAACTGTCAGGTCGTCTGCTGAAGCTCGGCCAATCCCACGGGGCGACGCTTTATATGACCTTGCTCGCCGCCTTTCAGACGCTACTCTTACGCTACACAGGCCAGCGAGATATGACGGTCGGTTCGGCGATGGCCGGGCGCAGCCGCGCTGAGTTCGCCGGGATCGTCGGCTACTTGGTCAACCCCGTGACGCTGCGCGCCGATCTCTCGGGCGATCCGGCTTTCGGAACATTTCTGGAGCGCACGCGCCAGATCGTGCTGGCCGCCTTTGAACATCAGGAATATCCCTTCAGCCTCCTCGTCGAGCGACTCCAACCGGAACGCGACCCGAGCCGTTCGCCGCTCTTTCAAACAATGTTCAATTTACAAAGGACTCCTCACCTCGGCGACGAGCAACTGGCGGCCTTCGCGTTGGGTTTGGAAGGCGCACGGGTTAGATTCGGCCAACTTGCGTTGGAGTCAATAGCGCTGCCGCAGAGGGTCGCGCAGTTCGATCTCTCGCTGACGATGGCGGAAGTGGACGGCGCGTTGCAAGGCGCTCTCGAATACAATACAGACCTCTTCGATGCCTCCACTGTTGAACGTTTGCGTCAACATTTTATCAATCTGCTGGCGAGCCTCTCCGTGCATTCCGAAGAGCGGCTCTCGCAGATCAGCCTCTTGAGTGAGAATGAGCGACGGCAGATGCTCGTGGATTGGAACAACACACGCACGGAATATTCCGTCGCCGGATTAGTGACCCAACTTTTTGAAGACCAAGCCGCGCGCCGTCCCGCTGCCATCGCCGTCGTCAGCG
>CAXTRQ010000329.1:0-4167 GCA_964246705.1 uncultured Pyrinomonadaceae bacterium | reverse complement strand
GCGCGGCATTTGACGGGAGCCGAGAGGTTTCGCTCGATGGCGCGGCGGGTGTTGAGTGGGGTTAGGGTTTTCATTTGGCCTCTTGTCATAATCATTTTGTCTAGTTATCGTCTAGACAAAATGATTATAGAGAAATGTCTAGACGTTGTCAACCTCTAAATCTTTTTTATTTTAAGTGAGCGAGTTCTTAGTTTATGCGAAGAAACAATATCCCGCGTGGCAAGCGGCAAGGCCGACACCCAATCTTGACCACTTGTTTTCGGAGCGCGTACCATTGCGCGGGATGCCACTCTGCTCGCGTCGATTTGAGGGCAAGCACGGAAGCACAACGCTAGCACGCCGAAGGCTAAAGCTGAGACAGGTAAGCTGAGTAAGAAGAGTAGTAAGAAATAACTCCGACGAAAAGACTCTGTATAACATAACTGCGAACAGGAGCGAGGAATGAGTAAGCTTATTGCCTTTGGGTGGTATGGAGGCAAATACAGTCACTTGGATTGGCTTCTACCGCTATTGCCTGAGGCAACGCATTATTGCGAGCCTTTCGGCGGTTCAGCGGCTGTGCTTATTAACCGCAAGCCCTCTCCGGTGGAAACCTACAATGATGTACATGGGGACGTTGTAAATTTCTTCCGAGTGCTACGCGAACAGAAAGACGCACTGGTTGAGGCCATTGGCTTGACGCCGTTCTCGCGTGAAGAGTTTGAGATTGCCATCTCAAATGAAGAAGGAATCAGCGATCTTGAACGCGCACGTCGGTTCTATATTCTCGCGCGCCAGGTTAGAACCGGACTCGCACAGAAGGCGAGCTCAGGCCGCTGGGCCCACTGCCTATTGACGAGTCGCGCAGGCATGGCCGGAGCGGTCTCTCGCTGGCTCGGCGCAGTAGAGGACTTGCCTTTAATCGCTCAAAGGCTCTTGCGCGTGCAGATCGAAAACGCGCCCGCCCTTGAAGTGATTAAGCGATACGACAGCGAAGAGACGTTATTCTATTGTGATCCGCCATATCCTCATAGCTCGCGTGGCGACTCGAACGCATATGCAAACGAAATGACCGATGAGCAGCATCGTGCGCTCGCCAAAGTTCTACGAAACGTCAAAGGCAAGGTTGCTCTTTCGAGTTACAACAGCCCGTTGATGGATGAGCTTTACGGTGATTGGCAGCGCGTTGAATCGAAAGAGAAGGTCATTCATTCAGTGAAGACCACACGGACAGAAGTTCTATGGATTAACTACGAGCTTGAGGAGAAAGCCGAGTGCCAACCAACACCCCGCCGCCATCGCCAAGCACACCAGCAAGCATCCTTGATCTAGCTTTCGAGCGCGCATCTGCGCGGCTCGACAAACCAATACTCACAGAGACGCGCGAAATCCAAAACCATGTTGAGTTCGTCTGCCGCTGCGCTAATCAGGCTGGCACTCGTTTCTTGATGGCGTGCTTAACGGCGAAACTCTCCGATCCTTCACTTGATATTCGAAAGCCATATACTGAAATCGGTGGCGCTGGCATCTATTCTGGCCGTCACTTCGATGAGACATACATTACGCCGTTCGCTTTCAAACATGGCTTGCCGGTGAATCCGACAACCAGCTTCCTCACGCCAGCCTTCAGAACAAACAAGAACATCATCACACCGGGCGTGCAACTTGTTGGCCGTCCGAAGCAACTCTACATCAACGTGGTTGATTTAATAACCGCAGTGTATGAAGGAACGCTTAAAGCGGAAGATTTATTAGCTGAGATCATCCGTTGGCTGTTAATTATCCGCGCAGAGCGCAAGCAGCGCATCGAGACTTTGTTCGCATCGTTAAAAGGTTCAGAGAATGATTCATCGTTGCCCGCCGAGAACATCGTCACGCTGATAGTGCAGCACATGGCTTTGCCTAAATCTGCACGGTTGCCCGTGCTAGTGGTAGCCGCAGCATACGAGGCAGCGCAGGAGCATCTTGGAGAGCGTCACTTGCCATTGCAAGGCCACAATGCAGCCGACAAACAGACCGGGGCGCTAGGCGATATAGAAATCGTTTTGAAGGATGACGGTGACGCAATAACAGTCTATGAGATGAAAGCAAAACGGGTGATCCGTGACGACATTGATATTGCGGCGCAGAAACTCGCCGCCACATCGCAGCAAATAGATAATTATCTTTTCATCACAACCGAGAAAATCGATGATGAGGTAAAAGAGTACGCGGCGACAATGCATGAGAAGATAGGAGTTGAATTTGTGGTGCTTGATTGTATCGGATTCCTTCGTCACTTCCTGCATCTCTTCTATCGCATTCGCATGCAATTCCTGGAAGCATATCAAACACTCTTGATGAACGAGCCAGACAGCGCAGTTAATCCCTCCCTAAAAGAAGCCTTTCTAGCTTTGCGCTTGGCTACCGAAACCGGAGTTACACAGCCTATCGAGGGGCAAAAGTGACTTTAGGCCCCCCCCGCGCTTGCAATCGCATATATGAGTAAGGCGAGCCGAAGCTTAGCCCATTATATACCTCCTAACTTTTGCAGAAAAACCTGATTAGCGACTCCGGGTCTTTTTGGCTGCAAGTCCGCGCGGACTAAGTTCAGGCTTGCGTCGATTTTTCAGTTCGGGGAATTTCTTTTTGATTAGCCATGCAAGAGAGTTGTGATCATCCATGCCTAGAGCATGAGCGGCGCGGCTTATAGCCCCGCCGGAATTGTCTAACGCGTCTCTAACCTGTTCGGCTGAGGGGCGATGCTTTAGCCTATCGGTAACTTCAGAAAGGGTTTCAATTGAGATGCCCAGCACTTCATTGTCCGCCCCAATATCCAGCAACATACGCACAGAAGCGACGCTGTCTATTAAAGCCTCACGATATTTTGCCTCGGCTAGATTGACCCTTGCCCGCGTGTCGGTAATTTGACCCACGATCAAAGGCTCATCACAAAAGCTTAACGCCTCTTCCAAGCGTTCCCGTTTGCGCCGTCATTTCGGCACGGCGACGCTCTGCCGCCTTTTGCTTGCTACGTTGTTCGATGTCCGCTTTCTTTTGCTCTGCGATCTCGTTAAAAGCTTCGTTGCCTACTTGTTTTCTGGCTTCCTCAATTGACTGAACCACAAAACGATGGGTGTATTCCGAGACACTTCTCGCGCTTCTAATTTGTGCAACAGCGGCAAACTCGGCCAGCACAGACAGCGGCAGTTTCACCGTAAGAAGCTTGGGCTTTTCCTTTAGCACACCGTCTAGATTACATCTAGACGGTGACAATTGAAATACCTCGGGCGATTTTCTACTTGACATCGTCTAGACCTCCGTGTGTTTTCCTCTTGTCTAGACGATTACTAGACGGAGAAATTACATGAGCAAAAGAAACAACAGAGAAGTTGTCTTTGTTGAAGTGCAAAAGCCGAGCAAAGACCGACTGAAAGAAGCGGCTAAGTTACTGCCTAACAAGGATATGTCCGACATTGTGCGCGAGGCAATTGACGAAAAACTTGACCGCCTTGCTCGTCGCTATCCCTCACTGCGCGAGGCTGGACCGCAGACCGTTTAGAGTTTGGAAGAGACTTTCCCTTGTCTAATTTTGGAACGTCCCTTCCAAACGCAGATGTTAACAAGTTCTCTTGCAAGCCGACAGTATTGCTTTCACTTCAAAACTTTACCCAGATGAGCCACACCGGCGCTCCCATCCAGGAAGAGATTGACCGCCTCGTTGACGAGACGCTAGAGCACGGCGACAGAAAGAAGGTCGCCTCCCTCTACCCCTGCTCGCCCGGTCTCGTCTCCCAGTGGTGCAACCCCAACGACGCCGACAAGGAATCCCCCCTCTACCGCATCGCCCGCTTTCTCTGGGCGGTCAACGACTTCGACGAGGGCAAGGAAGAGCGTCTGTGGGCCGAACTGGTGAGGCTGCGCGGCGAGTACAAACGAGTCAGGAAGGGCGCGGGCAGCGTCTCGGATTTAGTGCTCGGTTTGCAAAGCGGCGGGCTTGAAATGCTGGCCTCGCTGATTCGTGAGAGGCCGCGCCATGAGCGCATGCAGATCGCCTTACAGCTTCAGCGCGACATCGAAAAGATAGTTAACGGTTTGCAGTGAACCACGACCCCAACCACGACACCAGGAAAGTCCCCTTGGCGGACAAACCACCACTGGCAGATGAAGCGCCGCCTCTCAACACCGTGATTGGCAAGATTTACAGCG
>CAXTRQ010000328.1:0-4198 GCA_964246705.1 uncultured Pyrinomonadaceae bacterium | reverse complement strand
ACCATCCGGCGCATCTCGCCGTCGCGCTCGTCTATCTCTCCCGCATGACCGCACCCGAAGCGACCAGCCGAATGCGTGAGAGCTTACATCGCATCCTCGCCCATTACGGCCTCACAGGCTACAACGAGACCATCACGCTCTTCTGGTTCAAGCTGGTGCAAAGATTTCTCACCCGTGAGATTGACGAGCGCTCCTTTATCGAACTGCTCGATGAATTGATCGAGAGATATGGCAACGCGCGCCTCATCTTTGACTACTACACGCGAGAAAAGCTGATGTCGGAAGAGGCCAAGGCGGCGTGGGTCGAGCCTGATTTGAAACCTCTGGATTTTTAACCGGCTAATCATGTCCCAACCGGGACTTGTTCATTCAGTTTCTAAAGCGGTGAGATATTCTGCGTAAAGCGCGCGATTGTCAGGGGAAATTTCGGTGATACGTGCGCCGATTAAATAAGATGACTCTTCTTGCCCGTGCTCGTCCATGCGTAGATAGTGGGCAATGGTCATCTTCAATCGCACGACTCCCGCAGGAAGTTCGAGATTGAGGTCGAGCACGCGCCCTTCGTCAACCACGCAGGCGAAACCGATGTAGATAGACGGGACGATTAAGCCCAGACCGGATTCGCTGACATCGCGGGTGCGGCCTGCGAGTTTAGCTTGCGGGAAGAGCAGGTTTTCGTCTTCCGCCGAGAGCGAGATAGTACACGCGAGGTTGGCGTTGTAGCGCGGCGAAAGGCGTCGCTCCCTCCCTTTTGGTTCCATCTGTGTTTTCCCCTCGCGCCGTCTAAACTGCTTCGTAAAAACTCAGAGCCGAATCGCTCTGCTTGAGTATGCGCCGTCGCCGGATGCCGCCGCGTTCATCCGGTAATTTATTCTTGTGATGATGTTCAACGACGATGAGGCCGCCTTCGCGCAGGAGTTTCGCCGTGTGCGCCGCGAGAGTTTGCAGCACGGGCAGGTAATCGGTGGCGTAGGGCGGATCATAAAAAACAATGTCCCATGCTTCTGTCCCGCCGCGCCAGTCTTTGCCTTCGCCCTCAACCGTGCGCCGCAAATATTCGGCGGCGTCGCTCTTGATCACCTCGGTCTGCTCTTCCGGCACGCCGCACAAATCGAGATTCGCCTCGACGAGAGCGCACATCTTGTGTGCACGATCAACGAAGGTGACGAAAGACGCATCGCGTGAGAGAGCTTCGATGCCGATGGCTCCCGTGCCCGCGCACAAATCGAGCAGGCGTGCGCCTTCGATGCGCGGCGCGAGGACGTTGAAGAGAGTCTCGCGCATGCGGTCGGAGGTCGGACGAATCTGCAAGGAGGGCGGACTCTTCAAAACCCGCCCACGATAATGACCCGTGATGATGCGCATGATGAAATGAATTTAACATAGAGCGGCTGCGCCGATTAAAGACAAGTTAAAAAAAGAATCGCCCGCGCGCGTCCCGACCTCTTCTCAGCGGCTTTGCGTCTTGGCACGAAACTTTTGGTTTTGAGAAGAAAGAAGTTCCGCGCCAAAACGCAAAGCCGCGAAGAACAAGAAAAGTTGAGTGATGAAACCGCACTAGGGTTTATTGATGACCAACTGGATGACCTGCGTGCGTGCGGCGATGAACAACTCGTTCTTGTCGTTGAAGTCCATTCCGGAGGCGATGCCGCCGGGCTTGAACATGTCGAGGTAGCGCCCGTCCGCGTCGAAAACCTGAATGCCTTTGATGTCGCTGACATAGACGCGCCCTTGATTGTCAACCGCGATGGCATCGGGCGCGCGGAACTGGCTGGTCTGGTCTCCGCTGCTTCCGAACTTGTTGATGAAACGGCCATCAGGCGCGAACTTGAAGACGGCGCTGTTGAACGTGCCGAGGGCATAGATGTTGCCCGGCCCGTCGGTCGCCACTCGTGTGTCCAGTTCGCTGTCGCCGCTCTGGCCGCTAATAGCCGAGCGTATGTTCTTCAAGACGCGGCCGGCGGAATCGAAACGAACAATGTCGTCGTGCCCCCTGTACCAAGCGGTGACGAGTCCTCCGTCCGGCGTCGTTGCGACATCGTCAAAACCCCAGCCGCCCGGATAAGCAATCTCGCCGAGCGGCTTGCCGCTTGTGCCTTCGTAACGCGCAATCTTTCCGCTCTGCACGATATAGATCACGCCTTCCCGGCTCGCCGCCATGCCGCGCAGGGGCATCTTCGGATCAACCATCCATTGCGTGATGAACTTGCCTGCCATGTCGAAGACCTGTATGCGGCCTCCGGTGTATTCGCCGACGTAAATGTGTCCGGCCTCGTCAACGGCGATGCTGCGTGCGTCTGTAAATCGCCCCGGCCCGGTTCCTTCGCTCCCGAACTTGAGAGCGACGGTCGCAAAGCCTGAGCCTGCGGGCGAAGGTTGAGGCGTGGGCTTCGACGGAATGAGACTGATGGGGCGTTCAATGCTCGGTCTGACCGGCGACGAGCGGAGAAAGTAGGGAATCAAAAAGAGCAGGACACATGCGCCGACAACTATCCCGACGATGAAGAGTGTGCCGAGTGTCGAAGTCTTCGCGGGCGTTCGAGGCGCGCTGTCATACGTGGATGAAAATGCACGCGGGCGCACACCTTCACGCAGTTCGTCGGGAACAAACATCGTGTTATTGCAGAAGGGACAGCGAATCGTCCGGCTCTCGCTATCCTGCTCGTATTCGAGGGGCGCGGCACAGGAAGGGCACTTCAAAGTTTGAATCATTTATCCAATCCCTCAGACGCTCGCACAGTCTTCAACTCGCGAACCGGCGTATTAGAGCACATTTCAATTGAGAGTCAGAAAGCCATCCTCTTCGCGCCTTTCATCTTTGCGGCTTGGCGTCTCCAGCGTGAAACTATTTCTCACGCAAAGTCGCCAAGCCGCTAAGAAAACGAAAGAAAATCTTACCCGATGGCGGCGAGGCCGAAGCGTGCGTCGGCGCGGACGCGTTCGATGAGTTGCGATGTTTCGCGTGTGCGGAGGCGCACGCTCAGGTAATAGTCAGCTTCGCGGCGCGCTGCTTCGAGAATTTCGATGTCGCGGACGATGTTGCCGATGCGGAAGGTCGGGACGCCGGACTGGCGCGTGCCCATCACTTCGCCGGGGCCACGCAGTTCCAAGTCTTTCTCGGCGATACGAAAACCGTCGGAAGTCTCTTCCATCATGCCGAGCCGCTCGCGCGCGACGGAGGTCTGCTTGTCGGAAGCGAGCAGAACGCAGAAGGATTGTTCCGCGCCGCGCCCGACGCGCCCGCGTAGTTGATGTAGTTGCGAGAGGCCGAAGCGTTCGGCGTGCTCGATAATCATCAGCGAAGCGTTCGGCACGTCCACGCCGACTTCGATGACTGTGGTCGAGACGAGTATCTGCGCCTCGCCGGAGACGAAGCGGCGCATCACTTCCTCTTTCTCCGCAGCCTTCATCTTGCCGTGAACGAGTCCGATGGAGAAATGCGGAAAGACGCGGTCGCGCAGGTGCTCGTACATTCGCGTCGCGTCTTTTAAATCAATCTTCTCAGATTCTTCGACCAGCGGATAGACGACATAGACCTGCCGCCCCAACCGCACCTCGCGCTCGACGCCACGGTAAACACCCGCGCGCTTATCTTCACCGACCACCCTCGTTGTCACAGGCGTCCGACCGGGCGGTAGTTCGTCAATCACGGAAACGTCGAGATCGCCATAGACGGTCATCGCAAGCGAGCGCGGAATGGGCGTCGCCGTCATCACGAGCACGTCCGGGTTAAAGCCGCGTTCGCGAAGCGCCGCGCGTTGCAGAACGCCGAAGCGATGCTGTTCGTCAATCACGACGAGTCCGAGGTTTTTGAACGAGACGGCTTCCTGGATGACCGCGTGCGTGCCGATGCAGGCGTGGACTTCGCCAGCGGCGAGAGCGGCGTGAAGTTTTCGTTTCTCGCTCGCGCGAAGCGAGCCGACGAGGAGTTCGACGCGGTAAGGCGTGGTCGCCAGCAAGCGTTTGATGTTGCGTGCATGCTGCTCGGCGAGGATTTCGGTCGGAACCATCAAGGCCGCCTGATAGCCGTTCTCCATCGCCGCGAGCATCGAGAGCAGCGCGACGGCGGTCTTGCCGCTGCCGACATCGCCTTGCAGCAGGCGGTTCATCGGCACGTCCGATTGCATATCGTCGAGGATGCGTTCGAGCGCGCGTTGCTGCGCGCTCGTCAACGTAAATGGCAGCAGCGAAAAGAGAC
>CAXTRQ010000327.1:0-4271 GCA_964246705.1 uncultured Pyrinomonadaceae bacterium | reverse complement strand
CACCCGCATCTCCGACCCCGACACCCACGCCCTGCCCCATTCCCCAGCCCGCCGATTGCTGCGTCTGCCAACAACCCGACGCACAATGGAATTGCGGTGCCTTCTGCCCGCCGGAAACACCCCTCGCCGGAGGAGATAATTGTGTCTCCTACAACGCACAGGGAGAATGCCCGCCCGGCTATGCTGAGTCTGGCGGCGTGGGAATTTGCTGTCCGCAGAGCAGCAGTCTGTGTTCACAACAGGCCGCACAAGATTGCATCAACTCGTTCGGCCAGTGGGTTGAACAGACGTGTTCCTGTGACCACAGCATCGGGCCGCATACGCCCATCCTCATTGATGTCGAGGGCGATGGATTCGCCATGACCGACCGGGCGGGCGGCGTTAACTTCGACTTGAACAGCGACGGCACGACGGAACGCTTGAGTTGGACAGCCATCGCTGCTGACGAGGCGTGGCTCGCTCTGGACAGAAACGGCAACGGAAGGATTGATGACGGGCGCGAGTTGTTCGGTGATCTCACGCCGCAACCCGCATCAACTCATCCGAACGGCTTTCTCGCGCTCGGCCTCTACGACCGGCCGGGGCAGGGTGGCAACAGCGACGGCATGATTGACCGCCACGACGCTGTTTTTAATAGTTTGCGGTTGTGGCAGGATGCCAATCATAACGGCGTCTCGGAAGCCGCAGAGTTGCACACGCTGCCGACACTCGGCCTCACGAAGTTAGACCTCGACTACAAAGAGTCGAAGCGCTTAGACCGCTACGGCAACCAGTTCCGCTATCGCGCGAAGGTCAAGGATACGCACGACGCCCAACTCGGACGCTGGGCATGGGATGTCTTGCTCGTCAGCGGGCAGTAATGATAGCCGCAGTTTAGATAGCCAAGCGCCCGGGGGTCGCTAACGACCGCCGGGCGCTAGTTTTCAGATGGCGACGGGCGCAACGATCTTGCCGTGGGAGTTGTAGCCGACGAGATGCAAATGATGGTAGCGCATCGAGAGCAGACCTGCGAGGCCGCGCAGACGCGCCGCGCCGTCAAGAATTTCGAGTCGGGGCAATTGAAGCGGCTCGCGCCCTAGAAGCTCTCTGACGTGTGCGAGATGGTTTTTGTAGATGTGATAATCGCCGAGCGAATAGACGAACTCGCCGACCTCCAACCGGCAGACGTGCGCGACCATGTGAGAGAGCAGGGCATAGGAACTGATGTTGAAGGGCACGCCTAAAAATGCGTCTGCCGAGCGTTGATAAAGTTGGCAGTGGAGCACGCGCCCGCCTGCGACCTTGAACTGGAAGAGCGTGTGGCAGGGCGGCAAATCAACCTCGTCGCAAACGCGCGGGTCCCAGCCCGTGACGATCAGGCGGCGGCTGTTCGGATTGCTTTCGATTTCTCGAATCAGGCGCGCAATCTGGTCAACGCCGTCGCGCACAGGATATTGGCCGCCGACGGCGCGCCAGAGATACCCGTCGACGGGGCCGAGGGCGCCCTCGGCGCGACCGAAGCGGCTCGTGTGCGCGATGTCCGCCCATTCTTTCCAGATGTCCACGCCACGCGCGCGCAGGTCTTGCTCGTCCGTGCTGCCTGAGAGAAACCAGAACAGTTCCTCGGCAATCCAGCGGAAGGGAATCCTCTTGGTGGTGACGATGGGGAAGCCTTCGCGCAAATCGAAGCGGGTCTGATAGCCGAAGTGCGAAATTGTGCCGACGCCGGTTCTGTCCTCGTGCTCCGTGCCGTGTTCAAGAATTGATTTGAGAAGGTCTTGATACTGTTTCATCTGTTTGAGCAATATTTTGAAGGGAGAGACGGGTTGCAGATTCCCTTCACTGCCAGAGAAAATCCAGCGCGTCTCCGGGGTTGAGTTCGGCGGCGGGCTGGCCTTTGATAAAAATTCGCGCAGGGCGAGCGCCGACGAGCGAGCGCCGCGCGCCCTCTATCCGCAGCATCGTCCGCTCGCGCAGTCCGACAACGTAGACGCCCGCGTTGGCGACGAGAAATTCTGCGAGCCTCTCTTCGCGCGTCTCCCCGCCGTGCCCTTCGAGGCGCGCGTCCGTAAAATGCGGGTTGATTTGAAAGGGGACGAGGTTGAGCGCAGCGAGACCCGGCGGCTCGACAATCGGCATGTCATTCGTCGTCCTGATAGTCGGGCAGGCGACGTTTGCACCTGCGCTCCAGCCGATGTAGGGCGTGCCCGCTTCGATACGCGCGCGGATCGCTTCGATGATGTTCGTCTCATAAAGCTCTCGCAGCAGGTGGAAAGTATTGCCGCCGCCGACGACGATGGCTTCGGCAGTGAGGATTGCCGCACGCGGGTCGCTTGCTTCGTGGACGGAATCCAGTTCGTAGCCGAACCCCTCGAATCGTGCGTGCACAGAGGCCGTATACTCTTCAAATGATTTCATCACGCCTGCGAACGGGACGAACAGCACGCGCCTGAGTTGCGCGCCGAGAAAACTTTGAATCTCCGCCCGCGCGTATTCGAGAGGTTCCTCGCCGGGTGTCGCCGAGTTGCTCAAGAGCAGTAGTCTTTTATTTAACATTGGTCGTGTCCGAGAAAAGAAGCCTCCTTGAAGTCAGCGCCATCTTACCATTCTTCGATTTCCCATTCGCCGCCGAGTTGCGCGATCTCTCGATGCAGCGAGCGGCGTTCGAGCAGCAGCCGCAGGAAAAGGCCGCGCCGCTTGGCGAGGACGATAATCGCTTTGAACCAGCCGCGCATGTCGTAGAGTTCTTCGATGGAGCGCATCGCAACGTAACCGCAGACGATGGCCGACGGAAAGGCCAGCACAGCGGCACGCCAGCCGAGAAAGTAAGCGACGAGAGCCGCGACGATAATCCACGTCAGAGGCATCAACACAATGGCGGCGAGAATCTTGACGGTCGATACGATCTCATCAACGCCGTGCGTGCGATACAGGCGCGCGAAAAGTGTCGAGAGCAGGTAAGCCGGAAGATGCAGAAGCGCGCCCGCGAGTGCGAGCGGGAAAAGAAGAATGAGCAGCGCGCCGCGCAGGAGAAAGTGGCGAAAGACATACCACCTTGAATAGCGAGACAGCGATAGGCTCTCCGGCGTGAGGCCGATTCTGTTCAGTTCCTCTTCGTACTTCGCCATGCGCCTTCGCAAATTCTCGACGCGCTCCGGCGATTTTGTTTGCTGCGTCCGCCTGCCCTGTGTGAAGCGCCGGAGAAAATCGAACCGGGCGGCGAGCGTCTGTTCAATGTTGATGCCTTCATGCAGCGACGAGAAAAGCTGTCCGGCGCGCATGACGACCTTCAGTTCTTCGCTCGTCTCGACGTTGAGGGTGACTTCGCGCAGCGCCGCTTCGATGCGTGCTGAAAGTTCCCTGACAGCCGCGCGGGGCGGCTCGCCCTCCGCGTCCAACGCAACCGGCTTGACTTTCAACGGCTCGCCGAAACGGAGCAGAGCCTCGCTACGAAAAGAGGTCTTCGACGTGTAATACAGTCCGACGGGAACAATCTTTAAATCCAGCCCAACTCCCTCGTCAACCGTTCTGCCAGCTTCTCCAGCCGCTTTCGTCGCGCGCACAGCTTCTTTCCCCTTGTCGTTACCCGTGACTGAAATCGCGCCGAGGGCGATCCGCGCCGCGCCGGTCTTGAGGGGCAGCAACTTCGCCGCGCTGTGCGAAAGTCCTTCGGGAAAGAGAGCGATACATCGTCCCTGATTGAGCAGACGGCGGCAGGCTGCAAATGTTCGGCGGTTCTGCTGCGGGTCTTCGCCCGCATCAACACGCCTGTAGAGCGGGAGAGCATCGAGCGTTCGCACGAGCGCGCCGATCACGGGCAGGCGAAACAGCGTTGACTTGGCGAGAAACGAGACGCGGCGCGGCAGCGCGCAGAAGACGAGCGCCGGGTCAATCAATCCGTTCGGGTGATTCAAAACGAAGATGCACGCGCCCGCGAGAGGTACGCAGCGCGCGTTGCTCGTCTCGATTCGCCGGAAGAAGAGGCGCAGCGCGATAGTGATGATGGCGTGAATCAAACGCCTTGTCAGAGAACCTTTCTGGCGCAGCAACATCTCGCCGAGTCGCAACACCCGCACGTCTTCAGGCATACTTCGATTATAGAAGGCGAAGCGGAAATAGCAACGCGCGGCTCCGGTCGAAAGAGGCCGGGAAGTTTTTGCGCCGGGTGCGCCGGAGGCTTTAAATGTCAAGATGGCGCTTGACATTTGGCGTGCGTGTAATAGATTGACTGCAAGGCATAAAGGCGTCGCACATATCTTAATTTTTAAGTTCTTATGATGATCGTCGAAGGC
>CAXTRQ010000326.1:0-4446 GCA_964246705.1 uncultured Pyrinomonadaceae bacterium | reverse complement strand
CCCGGGCGGCAGGACGTCGACCTTGGCGGCCGCCGAGCCGTGTCGCGCGGCCGCGAGGCGCGCGAAGCCGAGCCGGTAGTACTCGGCCATGAGCTTGTGGTAGGTCGGGGCTTCGACCCCGAGGCGCTTCGCCTCGCGCTCGAAGATGCGAGGCTCGCTGTCGAAGATGTTGACTTTCTTCTCTTCGGGACGATGACGCCGGATCGTTTCATTCCGGGCAGCGCGCCTTCCGTGCAGGCGAGTCTCGGCCTGCGCGAGATTCCGTGTCTGGATATTCGTGCGACGTGCTGCAATGCTCTCTACGGTCTGCAAATGGCCTCGGCGCTGGTGGCATCGGGCGCGGCGCGACATGTCGCCATCTGTCTCGCAGAGATTCAATCGGCGTGGCTCGACCTCACCCCCGAAGCGGGAAACACCTCGATGCTTTTCGGTGACGGCGCGTCGGCGCTGATTGTTTCCGCCGAGACGAGCGAGGGCGCGTTGCAGTTGTTGGACGTGCTGCTGGCGACGGACGGGAACTACGTTGATGATTTGGGCATTCGCAGTCCCGGCACGGAGTTCGGCACACGTAGTTCGTCCAGCGCGGACGCTCGACCGGGCGACTATTCTCCGCGCATGAACGGTCAGTCGGTTATCCTTCAAGCCTCGCGCAAGATGACGGCGGCTTGCCAGTCCGTGCTGGGGCGCAATCAACTCACAGCCGGGGACGTGCGTTGGATAGTTCCGCATCAGGCCAACGCGAATCTCCTCGCCAAAGTGGCGCGCGATTTGAAATTCTCTCAAGAGGGCGGCGGCCTCGTCTCGGTGCTCGAAGATTTCGGAAACACCTCTTCGGCCGCGATGGGGATGGCGCTCGACACGTTGCGCCGCTCCAATCGCATCGAGGCGGGTGACTACTTATTGCTCCCCGCTTTCGGCGCGGGATTTACGTGGGGCGCGGGTCTCTGCCGCGCATAGCCTGCAAAGGCACATCATGCTGCTGCTCCTCCTGCTTATTCGCCGCCCGACGACACGGAAACCCGCACGCTAATCCCTATGCTTTTTAATAGCTATACCTTCTGGGCCTTCTATGCGGCGGTGTTCGTCCTCTATCGCCTGCTCCGGCATCGTGGACAGAACTACATGTTGCTGGCAGCCAGCTATGTTTTTTACGGCTACTGGGACTGGCGCTTTCTCTTCACCATGCTGCTCTCGACAATCGTGGATTACTTTGCCGCCATCCACATGGAGCGCACGGAGGCGACGCCGCGACGTAAGAGGATTCTGATTACTTCAATTTCCGTCCAACTCGGCCTGCTCGGCGTTTTCAAGTATTACAACTTCTTCTCGCGCGAGATGGGCGAATTGCTGACGACAATCGGCCTGCCAACTTCTCTGCCGTTGCTCGACATCGTTCTTCCGGTCGGCATCTCGTTCTACACTTTTCAGACTTTGAGCTACACCATTGATGTCTATCGCGGGCAGTTCAAGGCTGAAAAAAGCTTCGTCAATTACGCGCTCTACTTGAGCTTTTTCCCGCATCTGGTGGCGGGGCCGATTGTCCGCGCGCACAAGCTTCTTCCGCAAATTAGTAACCCGCGCGTGCACCGGCCTGACGATTTTCGTGAGGGACTCTACCTCGTCCTCATCGGCATGTTCATGAAGGTCTTTATCGGAGATAACCTTTCGGTCGTCGCCAACACAATTTTCCGAACCAGCCCCGCTCAACTCTCAGGCGTCGAATGTCTGGTCGGCGTCTATGCCTTCGCCTTTCAGATTTATTGCGACTTCGCGGGCTACTCTTCGATTGCGCGCGGCATCGCGAAGTGGCTCAACTTTGATCTGTCCGTGAATTTCAATCACCCGTATCTCGCCGAGTCGCCGAGCGATTTCTGGGCGCGCTGGCATATCAGCCTCTCTACGTGGTTCCGCGATTACGTCTATGTACCGCTGGCGCGAAGCGGCGGGCGCGCGACGAAGGCGAAACTTTATTACACGCAAATCATCGTCATGCTGCTCAGCGGGTTGTGGCACGGCGCGGCTTGGACGTTCATCGCGTGGGGACTCTTTCACGGCCTGTTGCTGTGCGGACACAGACTTTATACGGAAGCCAGACAACGCTTTTTCAAGAGGCCGAAACAGGCGACTCCGCCCGCGCCCGCCGTCGCGCTATTGAACAGGTTCGTTAATATTTTCGTCGTGTTCCATCTCGTCTGTCTGGGATGGTTGTTGTTCCGAGCCGAATCAATGTCTCAGGTCGGGAGCATACTCAATCGTATGCTGACCGATTTTCGCGTCACGCCGTTCGCTTTATCGTCTCTGGCGATGATCGTCTTTTACGCCGCGCCGTTGGTGGTCTACGAGTTCTGGCTTGAACGAAAACAGGATTTACTCGAACTGACTCACGTCAACTGGCTGGCGCGAGGGCTGGCGTATAGTTATTGCGTTTTGATGCTGTGGTTTTTTCCGCCTCCGGTGAGCAATGTCTTCATCTACTTCCAGTTTTAAGAACGAGGTCAAGGTCGTCTGCCTTGTGCTGCTCGTGCTCGCGGGCTGCGAGGTCGTGATGCGCTCGCGCGAGCAGTCGCTCTCCGTGGACTTGAAGCACATTCGTGAGATTCCGGCCATCTCGCAAGAACTGGTCGAAGGCGACGGGACGAAAGTTCTGTTCCTCGGTAATTCGCTGACGAGGAACGGCGTGGATACGGCGGTGCTGAAAAAAGAACTCTTGGGCAAGGGCGTCGGCCCTGTGCGCATCGAGCGCGTCTTTCCAGACGCGACAAACATCAAGGACTGGCGTTATGTTTTCAAGCACGATTTCGTTGATACGGGTCGTCTGCCGGATTTCCTGATTATCTGTTTCGCCACTGCTCACCTACAGGACGACCAGTATTTACAGATAAACCAACTCGCGCGCTACTTCAGCAGCCCCCGCGACATTCCGCAAATCTTCTCCGAAGACGTGCGCGACTTTGATAGCCAAGTGGAGTTCATACTCTCCGCGCTCTCCGCCTCGTTTACGAACCGCACGAGAGTTCGCACGCGCGTTCTCGATGCGCTGATTCCGCATTACCGCGAAAGCGCGCAGCACATTAACGATTCTTTGAAGGCCGCAGCCGACAAACGCCGCGACCACGCGCAACCGACATATCAACGCCTCGAACAACTGATGGCACTGGCGCGGGCAAACGGCGTGCGGATTGTCTTTGTGGCGATGCCGCAGGAAAAACCTTACACGCTCGACCCCCGCCTAAAAAAGACCGTCGAGGACGCCGGAATGACGCTCGTAGATTGCCGCGCCGTCGAAGGACTCGACCAGAAAAGCTATCTGGATGAAGCGCATCTCAATAGCGCGGGCGCAAATATCTTCAGCCGTTTTCTCGCAGACCAACTCGCTCTCCACTTTCAGTCCGCTTCGGCGTCTCAGAAAACTCAAGCGACGATTACCACAGCAGCCAAATAAGCCGCCCGGTATGTTCCGCACGCATCCCGCCAAGAACTTTCCCCCGTTGTGCTAAAGCCTTGAGGTTCAACAGCATAGCTTTTAAAAAGTGAATCTGTGAGCGGGATTCAAAAATGCTTGAGAAGAGTTGTTGACAAATGATAGGCATCTTATTTAATATCGTTTGGCTGGGTTGTTCACCAGTTATGAACACGACAGCATTGATCTTTTGCACTACCAAGATTGCACACGATAAGGGCTAACCCACCGCGAGGTGGGGGCGCAAAGCCGTGAGTCTCCGGGGCGCGAAGGCTGAAGTTTAGCCGGAGCGACCTGCGGGAGATTGTCTGGTTGCCGAAGGCGATCCCGGATCAAGCCGGAATCTCGAACCTCTGTGTGAAGCGATAACACGTCCGTCTCAATAGTCGAACTGTCTCCAAAGATATTTCAACTTGGGCGGATTGCTTCCGACGAAAGAGTTCGCAGATTTGGCTGGAAACCACGCACCCGCGCTACCCTAGCCTTTTAGTGGTTTCTATTTCTTCCGTCATCCTTCCTTCTCCTATACCAAAGACAGTCACAGCCTCTTACGTTTTAGTCTTTACCGACGTGAGTAACACCCCAGAGGTGTCTTCAGCCAGATTTGATTCGTTTGAATTGAGTTGGACTGTTAACACCTAGGCGCATCCGTCTGCGTCTCCTCCCCGAAATGTAGTCACCGATAAATGGCACCCCCGCAGCGATGCGGGTTCGCAAAGCCTTGGAGTCTCAAGCCTCGATCTTGAGATAGTCCGGTTACCGAAGTGAGGTTAACAAGTGATTTTTACGCCCAAGCAGACCCTCCGTCTCTTCCATTCCTTTCATGCAAACATCCGCTTCATTTTTCTTACCTTCGCCGCCCTGCTGTTAATCGCCGGAGCGAGCCGGACGACACGCGCGACGACGCTTAACGTCTCAGCCGGAGAAAATCTGCAATCAGTGCTGAACGCGGCGAATCCTGGCGACACCATCATCGTCGAAGCCGG
>CAXTRQ010000325.1:0-4450 GCA_964246705.1 uncultured Pyrinomonadaceae bacterium | reverse complement strand
GGGGTGGCGGCTTTTCTATATTTTTTATACCCCCCCCCCCCCGCCAAGCCACAAAGAAAAGACGCAGAGAGGCAAAACATCAACGCTACTTTTGCGGAGTAGCAGCGGGGGCGGCGGGCATCTTGAAGATGGTGTCTTCGACCGCCACATTCGGTTTAATCTCGGTGAACTTGCGCGTCGAACTGTAGTACGTGTCAATGTTCGAGATGCGAATCGTGAACGGCAGCTTAACGCCTTCGACATCGCGGTAATCTTCAAAGTCGGTCTGCTCTGGAATCGGCAGCAACACGGTACTGGTCAGCACCAATTTGCGGAGTAACAATCCGGTCTGCGTGTCGAAGTACAGTTTTTCGGTGATACCCTCGGCGGGCTTCGACTCGATGACGTAAGCTTCACGGTCGCCGATCTTATCTCTGCCTGTGACCCTCATGTTTGTGAACGGCGCTCTCACCTTAACGATGTCGTAAATCTCTGAGGAGTGCTTCAACGCGGCCAGATCGGCGGGGCTTGTGGCGTGCACCCCGTTCGGGTTCTTAATCCACCCGGCATCGCCGCTATATGACTGTCGGATTTCACCCTGATTGGGAATCGTGATGGCGGCGAGATACTTGCCCGGTTCCTTAATAGTAATTTCCAGAGGCCAGATGCGATCCTGCGACGCCTCGCGCTGTCCCTTCATGACGAGCGTCTTGAGATTGGCGACGTGCGTCTTATCGCCGACCGCCTCGACATACTTGTTGACGATTTGCTCGACGCTGGGGAGACCTTCCGCCGTCGCCTTCGCATCGGGCGTGCCTGCGCCTCCTTCGTGTCCTGAAACCGCGAGGGGCAATGACGGCATCCCGGCTGGTTTTATCTTCCCGCGATGGCAGGTGTAGCAGGTCACAGGGTTGTCACGAAAGTCGGCCTTGTTATTCTGGTTGACGTTGAACACCATCTGCATCATGCGCCGCGCCGTGCGCTTCTCCTCTTTGTCGTCGCTTTCCCAAACCCATTTGTCGAACCCCGTCTCCGGCTCTTTCCCGTTCTTCACATGACAGTAGTCGCAGTGGACGCCGAGCGAAGACGCGACGAAATTCATCAACGAGAAGAGTTGCGAACTGGGCAGGCCCTTGAGCACTTGTATGTTTTTGCGCGTCTGCTCGACCGGCTTATCCTCCTGCGACTGCGGCGCGGGCGACGCATGTGCGGGCGAAACAAAAGCGGCGGGCAGCAATTCGACGCTCGTATGCTCAAAGCGGCGGCGAGCATTCAAATTATCAGTCGAACCGGCGTGTGAAGATTGGGCGATCAGGGTTGAGGCGGTCTGTATTGTCTCCGAGGCTTTCACCTGCGCCGCTTTGTGCAGAAATGTGAGCGCGCACAGGA
Organism: uncultured Pyrinomonadaceae bacterium; assembly: GCA_964246705.1. GTDB lineage: Bacteria > Acidobacteriota > Blastocatellia > Pyrinomonadales > Pyrinomonadaceae > DASZCR01. The sequence continues at coordinate 3,082 of CAXTRQ010000325.1, read as the reverse complement.
GCACAAAGGACACGAGGACAAGGCTGCGTATCAGCGTTTTCTTTGACATAGAAGCTGGCTCTTCCTTTCGTGAAACTATCAGGACTGTTGCTTTCTTGCGTACACTCTGACGGGAGGGACCAGATTAATAACGAGAGCGACGGGGGATTTTAACATTGACCGGCGTCAGTTGATTTACGAACTCTGACCGTTTCGTGTTCCGGAGCAATTCACGGCAAAACCCGGAAGTTCGACGATAAAGCTCCGGAGGGTCTATAAATATGTCGCGCCTCCGGGGCTAATACTCTGATGCCCGCGCGGGTCTCTATCAACTCGCTTTATCCGCCTTCTTATGCAACCTTGCCGGCGTTTCCGCGTGTAGGCAAACACGCGACGGAGCATGGCGGGACTTATCGGCTATGTCTCTTGAAGATTTTCCTCAACGTTTTTTTCCAATGCCGGGTAGTTATATCTGTGAGCGTGAGAGGCTGCTAAAGATGCAATATTGCGAGGTCGCTGGAATCCCCTTGATGACGGACGAAATCCGGCGGGGCGAGAATGCCCCGGATGCCGCCGACGGCCAGCACGAGTCCCTCTCGTCGCTCATTGAGCGGGCGTGCGCGGGCGAGTCTGCGGCCTTTGAACAATTGATGATGAGCACACAACACAGGGTTGCGGCGACCGCGTGGCGGATGCTCGGCAACCGCGAGGATGTGCGCGACGCGACGCAGGACGTATATCTTCGCACCTATAAATATTTGAAAAGCTATAAGGCGGATCAGGATTTTTATGGCTGGCTCTATCGCATCACGGTCAACGTCTGCCGCGACCTGCTGCGCGCCGGGCGCGGGACGCCGAGGGGGGCTGCTTACGTCGCATCTTTTGAAGACGAGCGCGCTCCGCCTTTGCTCAACGACCGTCGCGCCAGCGCCGACGACGCCGAAGAGGCTGCGCTGCTGGCGCAACGGCGCGTCATCGTCGGGCGTGCGCTCGCCGCGCTGCCGGAGAAAGAGCGCACCGCAATTATTTTGCGCGACCTCGAAGGACACTCGACCGAAGAGGTGGCGCGTTTGATGAAGACGCGCCCGGCCACCGTGCGCTCGCAGGTCTCGACGGCGCGCACCAAAATCAAGCTCTACTGCGAACGGCTTCTGCAACGACAGGCCGACGCGGCGCGGAAAAGATGAAGGGATTGAAGAAGGCCAGCCAGAACACGATACGTCCGGGGAAGAAAGTTATGAACTGCACACAGGTTGAAAAGCTTTTAGCACTCTATACGGAAGGCGACGCCGGAGACGCGCCCGCGCGTGCCATCACGGAGCATCTGCAATCCTGTGACGGTTGCCGCCGGTTGGCTGATGAATTCGCCGCCAGCCAGAGCATCCTGCGCCTGCACACGCCGCCAGAATTCGACGCAGCCTTTTTTGACGGCATCCGGCAGAGCGTTCTCCGTGAGATTACGCAAGCGCCCGCCCGCTCCCGATTCATTTCATCCTTCACGCAGCTTTTCGCTCCGCGCTCTTTTGCTCTCGCCGCTTCTCTCGCGCTGCTTATCACGGCGAGCGCGCTCTTCATCTTTCAACTCTCTCGCCGCAACGCCGAACAGGCGCGCGAGTTTCAAGCGGATAACAAGACCGGCGCATCGCTCAACGCTGCGCCGGGCAAGTCCCTGACGATGCCTTCAACAGCGGAGAACAACACGACCAGCAATTCTTCCGAGTCGAACAATCCCGGCCATCTCATGCCGAAAGTTTTGATGCATACACAGACAAAACAGGCGCGTCTGCCTTCGCCGACAACACCGACGCGCGTCAGGCATCCGATCCCTTCGCCTTCGACGACGACGGGGGCGACCGTCGAGCAGGCGTCGCACGCGCCGCTTGAACCGCTATCTCCCGCGCCGGATGCGGTCGCAAGCGTTGATCGCAAAATGATGAGAATCGAATTGCAAACGAGCGACCCGAACATCCGCATCATCTGGCTGTCGCCCCAGACAACCGACACCCTTTCCACGAAGAAATAGATTGACCATTGATTAGGAGAAAATATGTTTTCAAACAAAACCAAAATTTTGCTTATGCTAGTCGTCGCCGCGCTTCTGTGCGCCAGTCCGAGCGTCCGCGCTCAAGATACTTCGAGCGCCGCGCAGAGAGAAGAGGGGCAGCCCATTAACAAAAACTTCCGCAGCAGAGTTTTTGTCTTAAAGCACCGCGAACCCGAAAATGTGATGAACGCCCTGCGCCCATTGATGAGCGGCGCTGCCGGAGCAACCTCGACGGTCAGCCGCGAGTTGAGGACTATCACCTTGCGCGACTTCCCCGAAAACATCACGTTGATCGAAAGGGCTATAGAGCAACTCGATCAACCCGAAGCGGCACAGCAGGGCATCGAGTTTCATATCCACATTCTTATCGCTTCAAACAATCCCGGCCCTTCAAAGCCCTATCCGACGGAGCTAAGCGATGTCATCAAGCAGCTTCAGACGACGCTCAGTTATAAGAATTACAGCCTGATGAATTCAGATGTCCTGCGCGCCAAGGTCGGCCCGGGCAACATCTCGAATAAGGGCGTCGCCGAACTCAAGTTGTCGCCTGATATGGCTGCCAACAACAATCCGATTTTCTACGAGTACAGGCTCGGCATGATTTCGGCTGATACGACAACGGGCGGCGCGCCGAAAGTTCAGGCCGACATCTTCTCCTTCAGCATGAAAGTTCCTGTAGCCGTCAGCACAGGAACTCTTCAATATGAAACCATCGGCTTTACCACGCCCGTCAGCGTGCGCGAGGGCGAGAAGGTGGTGGTCGGAACTACGAGCATGCAGGATAAAGGTTTGGTGATCGTCATCACCGCCAGCGTCGTCAAGTAAACGTACAGGGCTTCGGACGCGTTGCCGCCATGACAGACGAAAGCCCGCGCTTCGATCAATAGAAGCGCGGGCTTTTGCGGTCTCTTGCGTTTTGCGGCTACTGAATAATCGGATGGCTGCCGCCGCGACTGTGATCCATCGTCTTGTTAAAAAGCGCGCGGTCGTTGTGATAGAGGTTGTGATGTTCGCCTTCGTAGCGTGCAACATTCGCAATCCGTCCGAAGTCGCGTTCGT
>CAXTRQ010000324.1:0-4477 GCA_964246705.1 uncultured Pyrinomonadaceae bacterium | reverse complement strand
AAGACCGGCACGGCCAGCAGCGTCAGCAGCAGACACAAGGATTGACCGCCGACGACCAGCACGCCGATGGAACGGTTCGTGCCCGAACCCGGCCCCGTCGAAACGATGAGCGGCATCATGCCTGCGACGAGCGCAATCGTCGTCATCAAAATCGGGCGCAGGCGGTCGCGGTTGGCTTGAATAATCGCTTCAAAACGCGCCATGCCTTTTGAACGCAGTTCGTTCGTGTGGTCAATCTGCAAAATCGCGTTCTTCTTAACCACGCCGAACAGCAGCAGCAGTCCGAGGCCGGAGAAGATGTTGACCGTCTGTCCCGTGATGAGCAGCGAGAGAATGCCGAACGGAATTGCGAGCGGCAGGGTCAGCAAGATCGTCACCGGATGGATGAACGATTCAAACTGCGCCGCCAAGACCATGTACATGAAGATGAACGAGAGCATGAAGGCGAGCATGAAGTAATAACCCGCGCGCCCCAACTCTTTCGAGCGACCCGCCAGACCCGTCGTGTAACCCGGCTCGACGTTCAACTCTTTGACCGCCGCGTTCATCGCATCAATGACCGCCGCCTGCGAGCCGCCCGGCTTGACGTTCGCCGTCAGCGTCACCTGCCGCTGACGATTCAAGCGGTCAATCGCCGACGGCCCTGTGCCCTCTTCGACGCGCACGACGTTGTTCAAATTCGTCCAGCCGATCTTGGAAGACGGCACGAACAAATTCTCCAACGCTTGCTGGCTCGCCCACGCCGAGCCGATGGCGCGCACGCGCACGTCATACTGGTCTATGCCTTCGTTGAAGGTCGAAGCCTTCGTCCCGGCAATCAACGTATTCAAAGACTGCGCGATGTCGTCGACCCTGACGCCCAGATCAGCCGCCTTCGCGCGGTCAATCTCGATACGTAGTTCGGGTTTCCCCACGACGAGCGACGAATCGGCGTCAACCACGTTGGGGATCGTTTTCATCTTCTCCAAAAGCTTTTCGGAGTAAGTCGTCAGCTTCGCCAGATCGGGGCCGCCAACGACGTATTGAATATCGGAGTTTCGATTGCCGCCGCCCGAAATCGCGGCCACCTGCTGCACGCCCGTGCGCAACTCCTGCGGGTACTTCTGCAAAAGCTCGCGCGATTTGCCCATCAAATCAGTCTGCGTCAGGCTGCGTTCTTCAATCGGCGTCAGCTTGACGTAGATGGATGCGCTGTTGACGAGTTGTTGCTGACCTGCGCCGAGTGTGACCAGCGTATCTGTGACGCCGGGAAGTTGCCGCACTTCGCCCGCGATTCGCTCGACCAGCGTAGAAGTTGAGGCGAGCGTCGAACCTTCGGGCGCGCGAACAGTGATTTCAAACTGCGATTGGTCGTCCACCGGCAGAAAGTTTTTGCCGACGAACTTGAAGAGCGGCACGATGCTCAGGATGACGAGCGCGCACAAGCCGACGACCACCCAGCGATGCACCATTGACCACTTGAGCAACCACGTATAGGTGCGATCAATCGGACGATAGAAACGCGAGTCTTTCGAGTCGTGCCCGCCGCTCGGTGTGTGCTCTGCGGCGACGGCTTCCGAAGGCGGCGCTGCTCCGACTTTCTCGCCCGCCTCTCTTTCGGCCTCGGTCGGCTCGTAAGCCTCCATGTTCGCGGCTGGTTCGCCCGCGACGACCTGCGATTCGTTTGCCAGCAGCGCGGGCGCATCCCCTTCCGACGGCACGCTTCCCGCGCCCGCCGCTTCCGCCGCCCCTTTGCGCTTGATGAGGCGCGCGGCGAGCATCGGCGTCAGCGTGAACGAGACGATCAGCGAGACGGCAATCGCAAATGAAGAGGTCAGGCCGAAGGAAGACATGAAGCGCCCGACGATGCCGCCCATAAATCCGACGGGCAGGAACACGGCGAGCAAGCTGAGCGTCGTTGCCATGACGGCGAGGCCGATTTCTTTCGTTCCCTCAATCGCCGCCTGAAAGGGCGTCATGCCCTTCTCTTCGATGAACCTGAAAATGTTTTCGAGGACGACGATAGCATCGTCAATCACGATGCCGACCATCAACGTCAGCGCAAGCATCGTGATTTGGTTCAACGTGTAACCGAGCGCCGCCATCAGTCCGAAGGTGGCGACGATGGAGGTCGGAATAGCGATGGCTGCGATAAACGTCGCGCGGAAGTTCCAGAGGAAAATGAAGACGACGATGGCCGCGAGGATGCCGCCTTCGATGAGGTGCGTCTCGATGGATTCGACCGCCGCCCTGATGAAGATGGACTGGTCGCCGACAATCTGCGTGCGGACGCCCTGCGGCAGCGTCGGCTCGATTTCCGCGAGTCGCGCCTTGACCGCGTCTGCGACGGCGACGGTGTTCTGCCCGGACTGCTTGGCGACGATGAGCGTCACGGCGGGCTGGCCGTTCAGGCGCGCAGAGGTGCGCAACTCTTCCTGAGAATCTTCGACGTATCCGATATCGGAAATTTTAACCGTGTAGTTGCCGCGCGAAGAGACGGCGATGTTGTTGAACTCTGAAGGGTCTGTGATGCGTCCCATCGTGCGGACGGTCAGTTCGCGCGCGCCTTCGTCCACGCGTCCGCCCGGCACTTCCATATTCTGCGCGCGCACCGCCGCGACCACTTCCGGCACGGTGACGTTAAAAGCGCGCATCTTGTCCGGGTCAACCTTGACCTGAATCTCGCGGCGGCTGCCGCCGACGATGTCCACGTTGCCGACGCCGTTGATGCTTTCAATGCGCTTCTTAATCTGTTTGTCGGCGATGTCCGTCACATCGCGCAGAGAGCGCGGCGCGGAGACGGCGATACGCAGGACGGGCGCGGCGTCGGTGTCGAGTTTCTGCACGATGGGCGTCTCGGCGGTCTCCGGCAAATCGGGCACGATGAGGCCGACTTTGTCGCGCACCTCCTGCGCCGCGATGTCCGCGTTCTTATCGAGCAGGAACGTGATAAAGACCTGCGAGACGCCTTCCACGGAAGTCGAGCGCAATTCGTCAATGCCGCTGATGGTGTTGACGGCTGACTCGACCTTGTCTGTAATCTCCGTCTCAACCTCGCGCGGCGACGCGCCGATGTTGACCACGGTCACGGTAATCGTCGGCAAATCAATTTTCGGGAACAGATCAACGCCGAGCGTCGAGAACGAGAAGAGGCCGACGACCGTCAGAGACAAAATCAACATCGTCGCAAAGACGGGGCGACGCACACATATTTCAGCAAGCTTCTGCATAAATTTTAGATTTTGATTTTTGATCTGCGATGCGGAATTTCTGATTTGAAATTTCAGATCAGCTCTCTTCTCAGCCTGTGAGCCTCCGGTATTTCAAATCAAAAATCGCAATTCAAAAATCTAAAACTCCTCTACTGTCTGACGGGCATGCCGTCACCCAATTGTTCGACGTTGCTGGTGGCGACGGTCTCGCCGTCCACGACGCTGCCTTTGATTTCGATAAGCTCGCCTTCCGCCTGACCGAGTTGCACGAGGCGCTCCTGTGCGTGCCCGTCTTTTATGACGAAGATGCGGCTCGTGTTGCCTTCCGTACGCACGGCGCGCGCGGGCACGAGAATGGCCGGGTCGGACTGCGGTTGTAAAATCCGCACGGTCGCAAATTGTCCGGGCTTGAGCAGGCCGTTACTGTTTTCCACCTCCGCTTCGACCGTCAGCGTGCGCGAGGCGGAGGTGACGTTGGGCGAGATGCGTGCGACGCGCCCTGCGAAATTCTGGTCGGGATAAGAACTGGTCGTGACCGAAACGCTCTGCCCCACACGCACGTTGGAGATGGCCTGTTCGGGAATGTCAATGCGCAGCCGCAGAGGGTTTGTGCGGACAATCGTCGCAACCTTCGACGATGTCGAGAGATATTCGCCGATGTCGGCCGGACGGTCTGAGACGAAACCGCTGATGGGCGCGAGGATGTTCACGTCGCGCACGCCTTTGCGCGCCTGTTCAACCTGCACGGCGACTGCTTGCGCGGCGGCGCGTGCCGTGGTGATGCCCGCATAATTCTGATTTGCCGCCGCCACCTGCGCTTCGTACTGCTGCCGGAGTTGGTCGCGCTGCGCCTTCTGCTGGTCGTAGGCCGAGCGCGACACGTCGCCCGATTCGACTAGGTTTTCAAAACGCTTCAACTGCTTCTCCGCCAAATCGAGCGCGGCGCGCGTGGCTCCGACTTCGGCGACGCGATTCGGATCGAAACGCTGCCCCGCGCGCAATCCGATGCGCTCTTCTGCCTGACGGACAGCCGATTGTGCCTGCGCGAATTGCGCCTGTAATTGTTGGAGACGAAGCTGTGCGTCCGCCGCATCGAGCGTGGCGATAACTTGCCCCTTCTGCACGTAGCTTCCAAGGTCTACGCCGATGGAGGCGACGCGACCGGCGACCGTCGGCGCGACATCCGTCTGCTCGTCGGCGGCGAGGCTGCCCGTCGCCTCGAAGTAACGCGGAAGTTGACGCGTGATGGCGGCGGCGGTCGTCACGTCAACGGCGGCGGGGGTGGC
>CAXTRQ010000323.1:0-4488 GCA_964246705.1 uncultured Pyrinomonadaceae bacterium | reverse complement strand
CCACCGCCTGCGCGCAGTGACAAAGCTCGTGCTTCACCAGCGCGCAGAAATCAATATCCTCACAAGCCTCGGCATACGGCGCGGAGAGCGTAATCAGGAAGTCGAGTTTGAGGCCGCCGAACCACCGGCGCATCTGCCACAGATACATCTGCTTGCGCCAGCCGTGCAGCGTGCCTCCGTCCGGCATCTCGGCAGTGCCGGCGATGGGAACTCCCTGACGCTGGTTTCCAGCCGTCGTCCACAGCACGCCGATGGTCGCGTCTTCGAGATGCTCGTGTTCCTCGCCGTAGAGCGGCGACGATGAATCAATGAACGTCGCGCGCAGCCACTCTTCGACCTCCGGCGCGCGCTGGAAGGAGCCGAGCGGATCGTCGAACAAGCTTTCCGGCGGATACGGTCGAACGACGCTTCCCATGTCTGTCAGTCGGCGAGCAGGCAGCCGATACGCTGGCGCAAGCGGTCGAGCGAAAAGGGTTTGAGCCAGATTTCCGCCACGCGGTTCATGCGTGTGCGCGGCAGCGCATCCTGCTGGTCGTAGGCCGTGTTCAAGACCACGTAGGCACGCTCGTCCAATTCGAAGATTTTCGAGGCCACCACGTAGCCGTTGAGATGGGGCAGTTGAATGTCCACGAGGTAGAAGTCGTAACCCTTTCCGTCTCGATACGCGGCTTCGACCATTTCAACCGCCGCGCGCCCGTCCGATGCGAAGTCAACCTCGTAAGGCGCGGCGCGAAAGTTCATCTCCATCAGGTGCCGGAGGTCTGCGTTGTCTTCGACGACAAGGATTCTCTTCTTCCTACCGCTCATGTGGGGCTGCTCCTCACGCGCTTTGCGCGCGCTTCTCCAACTCCGCGAGTTGTTGACGCAAAACTTCCACCTCGCGCGACAACTGGTCAATCTGCCGCTGCCGCTCGTTGCTCTGCTCGGCCATCCTGAGAATCGTCTCGCGCAAGTTCCTGTTCTCCTCCCGCTGGTAATTGATCACCGCCTGAAGCTGCGCCTTCTCGGCGCGCTCCGACTCCAACTCCCGCAGCAGGCGCGCGACCGTGCTCTGTTGCCGCTCGATCTCCTCGGACTGCTGTTGCGCGCGATCCAGCAGTTCGAGCACGGTCTCGGTGGTTCCGTCGAGCTTTTGAATCTGCGCCTCGTCGAACTCAAGCCGTGTCTTGACGAGCACCTGCGAGGTCTCGGCCTCGGTTTTGTGCGCGAGAGCGGCAGCGCCGCGCCGGTCAAAGAGCTTGGAGACGAGCACGGAAAGGACGCCGCTGCCGAGCATGGCGGGGATGAGGATGACGAGGAACTGAGAAGTAGTCACAATCGCTCACTCCGTGTTCATGCTTTCGAGGTTGGACTGCTACCCGCCCCGGAGTTGGGCGGAGAGGTGGCGTTGGTGACGGCTCCGGCGGCGGCGCGCGTGAAGCCGAAGACGCCGGCAGCCGAGGTGGCCACGGCGATCCAGCCCGCGAAGTAGGCGAACAAGAGTGCGCGCGTGAAATCGTTGGCGGAATAGCCCCAGAGCGAGACGCCGGAGAGGGAGAAGAGGAGCACGGCGATTGGCCCCCATTTATCGGGGAGGCCGCACCACTTGGCGAGTTGGGTGAGAGCGACGACGGCGGCGGCGACCGTCATGACGGCTTGAGCGTCCATGGTGATTATCCTTTGCGGTTGGCCTCGCCGATGGAGACGAGGAGTTGCTGCCATGTCAGAGTGCCGACGATGCCGTCCGCGCGCAGACCGCGATCACTTTGGAATTTGCACACGGCTTCTTCGGTTGCAGCGTCGAAGAAGCTGGAGATGTCGGTCGAGAGCAGGTAGCCGAGGAAGTTGAGTTGGGTTTGGAGACGGCGGACGTAATCGCCGTTCTCCTTGAGTCTGAGCACGGGCAATCGGTACAACTCTTCGACTTCACTTTCGCTCGGTAATTTTTGGGGCATGACGCCTCGCAACCTTTCCTGATGAGTCGCTGGCATTATGCAGGCGGGCAGCACCGGCGCAGGGTGCGCAGCCTAGTGCGCAACCTAGTGCGGCAAAGTGTTGGAGACTATTCGGCGGGCAGTGAAGCGATGCATGCTCAATAGGGAAGCTGCTTGAGACGATGGCGCTGGTCGTACTGCCGCTGCTTGAGTTTGTGCACGCGACACAGCCTGTCTTTCGTGTCGAGCCGCGCCCCGCACTCCACGCAGCGTTTGCGATTCCGGCGGCGCGTGCGCTTGTGGGCGTCTCGGCTGCGCTGCTTTCGCTTATGCTCGTCGGCGTGCGGGCGGCACATGGTGTTCGTGCCATCCTCACCGCGAGGCTCGCCGCAGACCCGGCACAGCCCTTGAGCAATACGTCGTTGATGAGTTCCGGCCATCTCGATAATCAAGTTCTCGTAGGCGGTGCGTCCCGACTCCGGGTATCTTTGACGCGGCTGTTTAAGGGCGACCCGAAATCCTCACTATCATGTTGACCCGCTTCGCTTTGCGGGCGGGCGCGGCTTTCACGCAGCGTCAAAGGTTGTCAGAGGTACAGATAGGCTGAAGCACACCTCATCCGCCACTCAGCACTGGCCGCCCGGCCCGGTCGCCGTCTGCAACTCGCGCTCAGCCTTCTCCCACGCCTGCAAGTCAATCCGCTTCGTCACGTCGTACATCTGCTCGTTAATCCAGACGTAGCAGTTCTTGCACGACACGCAGACCTTGACCGGCAAACTCTCCACGCCGACACGCCGCTCTCCACCGGGGCGCATGAAGGGCAGCATGATCTCAACGTACCCGGCGTGACGGAAATGACTGCCGCCGCATCCTTTGCAGGTAAAAAAGAAGATGTCGTCGCCGGGCGGCTTCGGCGTCACACGTTCGACGAATCCGGCGTTAGAGCCTGTTATGAACTTTGAAGGGCGACTTCAACAAAACGCTTGAGCATCAAGATAGCAAAGGCCAAATAATGCAAGCCAGCCAGTGTCTCAGGAAGTCGTTCGTAATCGCGCGCCAAGCGGCGGAACCGTGCCGCCCACCCGATGCTGCGTTCGACGACCCAGCGGCGCGGCAGCAGCACGAACCCACGCTTGGCTTCCGGCAGCTTAACCACTTCCAAGCGGATGCCATGCGCCTCGGCCTGCTCTTTTGCCGTCGCGCCCGTGTAGCCTTGATCGACGAAGGCCAGTTCAACCGTCTCACCCGTCACCGCTTGGACTTGCGCCGCCAATTCCGCTACCTGCGCCCGGTCTTGCTCGGAGGCCGCCGTGACACACAACGCCAGCACATGACCGAGCGTGTCCACGGCCAGATGCACTTTGCTGCCCTTGCGCCGCTTGGCTCCATCATAACCCGCTCGGCCACCGCTCTCAGGCGTGGACTGGATGGTGCGGCTGTCAAAAATGGCCGCCGTGGGCTGTGCTTTGCGCCCCGCCGCGACGCGCAACAACTCGCGCAAGTCATGGACGATAGCGGCAAACACGCCCGCATTGAGCCAGCGTTGCGTCTGTTGATAGACGGCTTCCCACGGCGGCAAATCATGCGGCATCATGCGCCATGTGGCTCCGGCGCGCACCAGTCAGCGCAAGCCGTTGAAGACCTCCCGAAGCGAGTGCGTGCGTTGCGGCGCGGCTTCACTCATCAAGGTCAAGTAAGGGGCAACGAGTGCCCATTCTTCGTCTGAAACATCACTCGGATAAGCTCGGCGATTCATCCGCCAAACTTATCACAACCGAAAGTTCATAACAGGCTCTAGCGGGATGGACTATCTCGGTGTGTGCGCCCATCCAGGTGTGGGCGGGTATCAAATCCTTCTCGGACATTAAATCCCCCTTTCAACTAATCAGGTCATTGGCGGAGTTCATCCCGACGCCTTGACGCCGCTCACTAAATATCCTTGACGCGGGCTTTTGCATGCCGCCCGGTTTTGGCTCGATGTATAGGACAGTCAATCATTTAGCGGCGGCCTCCGTTCTGCACCGGCGTCAAGGATTGTCAAGGATCGTCAAGGAAAATTAGAGCGCGCATGCTCACTCGAAACGTTTCAAGTCACTCGCTCTCGCCGCCGCTTCACGCGCCGTCATCTCCGCCGTCCGGCTTCGCCGCAAGGCACTCGGCGCATGTCACATCCCGCCATTGCTGCGACCAGACGTGCCCGCGCGGCCACGTCACGGGCGCGCCGTGCTCGTGCGAGATGGGGCACGGCGTGTGGCCGCCTCGCAGGTAGTGCACGGCCTTCGTGTGAGGCTTCTCGATTGTGGGCAAGCCGCCCGTTTTGATGGTCATCGAATCTTTCTCCTTCGTCGCTTTTGGCGTGTGGTTGACAGGTGAATATTTGCTTTCACATCGTGGTTTTAAAAGAAGCCTGTTAATCGCCATTAATCGCCGCTATTTCAAACAATTACAGTCGTGGCGGCGGTTAGCGGCATGGCGAAAACGTGAAAGCACGGGGAAAGCAAAATCGCGCACTCAAACCGGTTTCAAGACGGCTGCCCGCGCGCCCCGTCCGAGCGTTCGAGCGGCGCTCCTCTTG
>CAXTRQ010000322.1:0-4492 GCA_964246705.1 uncultured Pyrinomonadaceae bacterium | reverse complement strand
CAGAGGCAGGCGCGAGAGCGAGAGGGCGGGCTGCGTGACGACCCCTTCCAGCAGCTGGCCGAGATGCTTCGCCATTCGTTTAATAGTCTCTCGTTCAAACAGGTCTGTGCTGTATTGCAGTGTGATGTGCAGTTCTTCGCGCCGCTCTTCGACGAGCAATTGCAGGTCGAAAATAGTGATTCCACTATCCTCGATGAGTGAGTCCAGTTTCAAATCTTTTGCGCCGGGGCGGCCTTCCGGCACCGACTCTAGAGCGAAGACCACCTGAAACAGAGGATTCCGGCTCAAATCTCTCTCCGGCTGGAGCGCTTCAACCAGCTTGCCGAAAGGGAGGTCGAGATTAGCGTACGCTCCCAGCGCAACCTCTTTCACTCTGCGCAACAGTTCAATGAAAGAGGGGTCGCCAGAGCAATCGGTGCGGAGTACCAGTTGATTTACAAAGAAGCCGACGAGACCTTCCGTCTCCTCCCTAGTACGGTTAGCGACATCAGTTCCCACAACGATGTCTTCGCTGCCCGTGTAGCGACAGAGCAATGTCTGCCACGCGGCGAGCAGCGTCATAAACAGCGTCAAGTCCTCACGGCGGCTCAACTCCCGCAATCCGGCGGTGATGGCCTGCGAAACTACAAACGATTGCGTGGCTCCGCGGTAGCTGTAGACGGAAGGACGAGGTCTATCGGTCGGCAACTCCAACACCGGAGGGATGCCCGCCAACTGTCGTTTCCAATATGCGAGTTGTCCCTCCAGCGCCTCGCCTTGCAGCCGCTCTCTCTGCCACACAGCATAGTCGGCATACTGGATGGTTAAGTCTGGCAGTCTCGACTCTGCTCCCGTCGAATACGCTTCGTAGAGCGCCGTCATCTCTCGCTCGAATATGCCGATTGACCATCCGTCGCTGACGATGTGATGCATCGTGAGCAGCAGCACGTGCCGTTCTTCCGCGAGCTTCAGCACTCCGGCGCGTACCAGTGGCCCCGTCGAGAGGTCGAACGGTAGTTGCGCTTCCGCTTCCGCCAGTCTTCTCACTTCGCCGCGGCGTTGCGCCTCGTCAAGTTCGCTCAGGTCTGTGACGGTTAAGGAGAGTCTCAGTTCGGGCGCGATGACCTGCACGGGACGACCCTCGACCGCCGTGAAGGTGGTGCGCAGTGACTCGTGGCGGCGGATGATTTCGTCGAGACTTCGCTCCAGTGCCGTCAGGTTCAGTTGACCGTTGAAGCGGATGGCCGCCGGCACGTTATAGGCGGGGCTTCCGGGTTCAAGCTGGCTGATGAACCAGAGCCGCTCCTGCGCGAAAGACAGAGGGACAAAGTTGAACTCTTTCCTTCGCGGTATCCGCCGGGCCGTGGAGAATTCCACGCCCTGCTGCTGGAGAAGCGTCTTGAGGAGTTCTTGTTTTTTATGTGAGAGATTGAATCTTTGTTTTGCGGAAACGTCCATTGCACACCTTATGTAATAGAAGTTCTTTCATGAAAGAGGTCTTCAACTTCGTCTTCCGAGAGTTGGGATAGCTCGATGAGAACTTGCGCGATCTTTTCCACTCTCTCACGCTGCCCGGCATCCTGTGTGAGTCTGTCGGCGAGTTTAGCCACGGTCGATGCCTCGAAGACGTATCGCAGGGGCAGTTCGATCTGAAAGGCCTCGCGTATACGCGAGACGACTTTCGTCGCCAGCAGCGAATGGCCGCCGAGTGAGAAGAAGTTGTCGTGCACGCTGATGTGCTCGATGTCCATGACTTCCGACCAGATGCCGCAGAGCACTTCTTCGAGGGGCGTGCGCGGGGCGATAAACTCCTCCCCGATATTGAGTCGAGCGGCGTGAGGCAAAGGCAGTGCTCGATAATCTATCTTGCCGTGCGCCGTCAGCGGCAGCGCGTCGAGCAGCATCAAAACGGAAGGCACCATGTAGCCGGGAAGCGACTGTTGCAAGTGCTCCTTGAGAACTGACATCAGCTTGCTGGCGTAAATCCTCTGCGTCGGGTTGTTGGCGTAGGTATGCCACGGGCGCGGCTTTATCTCCGACGACACTGTAGGCCACTCCGCGGGCGGTGACGGCTTTGCGTCCGCAGACCTTCTCCTGAAGAGTGCGTCGTAGGCACCGTCCGCCGTCTGACCCGACCACACGAGTTCGACTTCGTAACCGAGTTCTTCGCCCAGCCGCCATAAATCCTCTGGATCGACGCCCGCCTGCGCGCTCGCAGCGAGCGAGTCCCGCAACTCGTTGACCGAACCGAGACTGCTTCCATTTTCGATCAGATGGAGGATTTGTAGCTCCCTGCTGAGGCGCGCGTTGGGCACGTCTTTGAAGGCCGCGACGGATCGGCTCTCTTCTCTCAGCAGATGGCTCACAGCCTCCAGCGTCAATCCCTCTCGATGCCAATCCAGCCCCTCGATGCGCGCCACCGCTTCCCCGTCCGTTCCGATGTGCAGAACTACGTCGTAGCGGAACTTCGTCAATTCGTTGTGATGTCGCCCGCGCAATAGACGGGTCTCGACTCTCGTGATTTTAGGGATGCGTTGCCTGAGCGCCCTGAAGAAGTCCGGGTCGATGGTTAGTTGCTTCTCGAAGAAGGTCTCGGTGTTAATACGCCTCTTAAGTTCGGCGATGCTCAGGGCGGAGGGCGCGCGATGGAGTTGCACAGAGGCGTGAAAAGCTTGCAGCAGAGGCAGGCTTCGCACGTCGCCGAGGAAGATGCGTCCGCCGTGCCGCACGGCCTCAACCGCGTTCTCAAGCACGGTCAAGAGATACTCGATGTCGGGGAAATACTGCGCGACGGAGACGATCAGCACCGTGTCGAGGGAATCCCGCTCGATGCCGCTGAAGTCGTCCGCCGCCCGCTTTTGGAGCCTGACGCCGGGAATCTTCCGTCCCAGAGAATCAACCTGATGCTGAAGCACTTGGAGGGCGTTTTCCGAGAGGTCTGTCGCCAGATAATCCTCACAGGACGGGCCGACGCGAAACATCATCAGGCCGCTGCCGCCGCAGCCGATCTCCATCACGCGCGCCGGCTTCAAGGAGAGAATGCGCTCGACGGTGTGGCTCATCCACTCTTCAACTTCCTCGTCGGGCATCGCCGTGCCGGTATAGCTGCTGTCCCACCCCTTCACATAAAACTTCGTCTTCTGTTCGTAATTGATTTCGCTGTAGAGGTCGTCGAAAACCTCCTCCCACTGCGACACCTGCTCGTCGGGTAAATCGGCCCCGCCCATCCCTTCATCTGGAAGCTCAAAGTTCGGGGTTGGCACCAGATAAGCTACCAACTGCTTGTTTCCCGACGGGTCGTCGTGCGTCATGACGATGGAATCCTGAACGGACGGATGCGCGTTGAGCTTTGATTCGATCTCGCCCAGTTCGACGCGGTAGCCGCGAATCTTCACCTGCCCGTCGATGCGTCCGAGAAATTCCATGTCGCCGCCCGGTAGGTACCTCACGAGGTCTCCCGTCATATAGAGCCGGGAGCCGGTCTGCTCGTCGAAGGGGTTCGGAATAAATCTCTCTGCCGTCAGTCCGGGGTGATGCAGATAGCCGCGCGCGAGACCCTCGCCGCCGATATAGAGGACGCCGGGCACGCCGACGGGGACGGGTTTAAGATACCTGTCGAGCACGTACGCCTGCGCGTTGTCGACAGCCGCCCCGATAGGCACTTCTCTCCAAATGCGGCACGTCTCCGGCTTTTCCGTCACCTCATACATCGTCGCGACGATGGTGGCCTCCGTCGGGCCGTAGGTGTTCAATAAGCGCACACGCTCGTCCGTGTGCTCGCGCCACTTCGCCACGCGCTCCGGCAGCGCCCTCTCGCCTCCGATAATTACCAGACGGAGGGTCTCCGGTATCACTGTCTCTTCGACACCCAGCCCGGCGACGATCTCGTGCCAATATGCGGTCGGGAGATCAACTACGGTCACGCCCCAACGCCCGCAGGTCTGCAAGAATCCTGCGACCGACCCCAGCATGCTGTTGTTTCGTAGCACCAGCGCCGCGCCGTGCATCAGACAAGGATAGATTTCCTCGGCACTCGCATCGAAACTAATTGAGGCAAACTGCAACACGCGATCGCCGACGGACAGGCCATATCTGCGGCTCAAGGCTTCGCTGTAATTAACCACTGATCTATGCTTGACTACGACCCCCTTCGGCTTGCCCGTGGAGCCTGACGTATAGATCACATAAACAGCATTCTCCGGCGTAACCGCACCCGGCAAATTTCCGCAACTCTGTCTGGCAATGACATCCCAATCATCGTCCAGACATACCACCCGAACGCCTCCGCCCTCCGGCAATACTTCCGCCAAAGGTGACTGCGTCAACAACACAGAGACACCGGAATCTGCGAGCATGAAAGCGAGTCGCTCCAGTGGATAGGCCGGGTCGAGCGGTAGATATGCTCCACCGGCTTTCAATATCCCGAGCAAGCCAACCACCATCTCAAGGCTGCGCTCGACGCAGAGGCCGACCAGCGTCTCCGGCCCAACGCCGAGTCCACGCAGGTGATGAG
>CAXTRQ010000321.1:0-4510 GCA_964246705.1 uncultured Pyrinomonadaceae bacterium | reverse complement strand
CTGGCAGAAATCATCCTGCCATTATCTACGAATCAGCTTTTTGCGTAAGTCCTATACTATTCTTTTTGCGTGACATCAGTAAATTCCGCAGTTTAGAAAGGTGCGTGGATGCGAATTGAAGGAGTACCAAAAAACAAGGCTGGTTTCTTCACACGACTTGCCTACTGGTTTTCACAGCGCCGATTTGGAAAGGTCGCAGATCCGCTCAGGATCACCGGGCATCATCCATGGGTGTCGTTCGGCTCCGGTATCTTTGAGCTGGCCAGCGAACGTGCACATCTTGTGGACTCGCGGCTGAAAGAACTCGCGCAAATTAAAGCAGCAACTCTAATGGGGTGTCCATTTTGAATTGACATCGGCTCTGCCGTCGGCAGACAAGCAGGTATTACCGAAGAGCAACTTCAAGAACTTTCTACATACAAGGAGAGCAGAGTGTTTTCTCCTCTTGAGAAATTGGTGATTGATTACGGCGTCGCGTTGACGCTCACGCCCGTTGAAGTTCCGGATGAACTTTTTGCTGCGCTACGACAGCATTTTAACGAAGCGCAACTCGTTGAGTTGACGGCTGCCATTGCATGGGAGAACTATCGGGCGCGATTCAACCATGCATTTGGCATCGAAGCTCAAGGATTCTCTAAAGGCGCATACTGCCCATTGCCTGAGCGGACTGGAAAGATACCCGTCGCGCATCATGAATCGTCTTAGGTTTATTGCTGGCTGTCGGCGGAAGAGTTATCGTAGAGGTCGCATGGATGAATTCCTTAAACGCGCCGAGTATGATCGGCGGCGTTATACCGGCGGTTGCTTATTATTCGCCGCTCAGCAGAGCGTTTTGATCCAATAGCGGCGTCAGCGAATCTTTCGAGCGAAGCGCCCCGCGTAGCATGGCTTTCAGCTATCTTCCTGCGTGAGATAACTGACGATTAAATAATGGTGAGATTCTTCGGAAAGCATAAGACAGCCACCGTGGCTTTGACGCTCGTTAGTCTCATCATCCTTTACTACATGACTGTCGTCATCAAAGCGTACATTGAAACCCCTCGGATCGTCTCCCAAATCCTTACTTCAGATAAAATGGTCTTGCGGTTGGAAGATTTCCCTGAAGATTATTTGCATATTCTCTTAAGCGTCGAAGACCCGAACTTTTACGCTCATCACGGCGTTGACCTCTCGACTCCGGGCGCGGGGATCACGACCATCACGCAAGGCATCGTCAAGTACCATTACTTCGAGCATTTCAAGCCCGGGATCGCCAAACTCAAACAGTCGTTGATGGCGCTCGTGCTCGACGCCCGCGTGGACAAGGACACGCAGTTGCGAATCTTCGTCAACACCATTTACATGGGAACGATCAACGGGCGACGTGTGAGCGGATTCGGCGATGCAGCGAGAGTCTATTACGGCAAAAACTTCTCCGAGTTATCGAGAGGCGAATATCTGTCGTTAGTCGCCATGATCGTCGGCCCCGACGGTTTCAGTGTGGAGAAACACGCGGCGGAAAATGCAGCGCGGGTGAGCAGAATCGAGCGCCTGTTGCAAGGAGCTTGTCAGCCGATTAATAACGGCGATGTGTACTACGAGGAATGTCAATAATCACGCTGCCTATCTAACCACTCATTCATTCACTTGTGCTCCGGCGAGCGCAACCACTCGGCAATGCTCCCACCCATCTGTATCAGTGGCTGCCGCTCTGTTTCGCTCACCTCGCGCCACCGCTCATCGAATCCGGGATAGCTTTCACCTGCGGCCTGATAAGGGAAGTGAATCGTCCCGTCTGCTGATGCCCTCCTTAAATAGCTGCGTGACCGACGGCGCGTTTGCGCCTGTTCAGTATCCGTCCTCGCGCAGCTTCCCGTGACCGGCGCGGGACGAGATACTCGATGACTTCAAAACGAGCAACATACAACTCTTCTTCCGGCCTGCCGCCGACGAGCAGGATGAACTCTTCGACCGTGTCACACATGCCGCCCTCTTCCTCCAGATCGCGGGGTGACATCTGTCCGAGCGGTTCGAGATAGGCATCCTCCTTTGCGCGGATGATCGCCAGCCGACGAGCGCCCGGCACGCGCGGCAGCTTGCTCCACGCCGTATGCACCGTTCCCTTCCTAAACCGTTTGGCGGTCACGGCCTTCCACCGGCGGCGAGTCGCACCTTTGATTCCGGCCAGCAACTCGTCTTCCGTCAACGCAAAAGAGATGTTCATCCTTGACCTTTATCAGCCGGAAGATTTCCGTCGTCGTCAGGTTCGCGATAGCTCCATTGATGCCCACAAGCGGCACAGGTGTAAAAGTGACCAATATCAGGGTCAAAATCACCGCCACCCTGAAAGTCACCACACGCCGGACATTGTTCTCGCAAAACTAACCTCCTATCGAATCAATCAAAGAAGCCTCCGCTTTTCAAAAGCGAGGAGTTATTCACGTTAAGAGAATGTTCGTGAGCGCCTTCACCAACAAAGCTTCGCGGCTAAAGTCCCTGGCGTATTCCCAAGTGTCCACGATCAGGCCGCCATCCGGCGCGCGCACGTTCAGTAAGAAGCGTTGCGGAGAG
The DNA here is from genome assembly GCA_964246705.1 of uncultured Pyrinomonadaceae bacterium. Classification (GTDB taxonomy): domain Bacteria; phylum Acidobacteriota; class Blastocatellia; order Pyrinomonadales; family Pyrinomonadaceae; genus DASZCR01. Next base: position 1,960 of record CAXTRQ010000321.1, on the reverse strand, counting down.
TGCTCGTCGCACTCTCCCATCTCGACGATGATGATTTGACATCCGCGATAGAACGCCTCGAACTCCGTGTCGGTGTTTGCCATGACGCGGCGGATGATGCGGAGATTCCCTCCGACTTTTAATCTGATCGTTGTCATCAGTCCTCTCGCTTCTTAATCGCGGAACGGACACTCGAATTCGCAGTACTCCGTGCCGACCAAGGTACAGCCGTCGTAATTACGTCCACGGCCACACGCGCCGAGCCATTCTTCGTTCTCGTCGAAATCGACGGCGTAATTGTCCGGGTTTCGCGGGCGGCAAATCGTCATCACCAATTCGTCCGGGGCGATTCGGAGTTGGCTGGCCAGCACCCGGCGCAGTTCGTCGAAAGCTTTGACGGTTTCGTTGCTCACTCTGCTCCCCTGACGAGCACCGGCTTTGATTGGTTGTACTCCGCCTCATTGACGCTACGCGATGGCACCCATTCCCTCTCTACTGGTCGGAGCAGAAGCCGCCGCTCGGTGGGAAACTTCTGCACGACAGAGAACAGTTCATCGGCGATCCGCACGGTGTCGCCGATGTTCGTCGTCATAAACGTGAGTACTAATTTGTCGTCGCCCATCTCAATCTCCGTGGTCGCCAAGAGCGATTCATAGACCTCATTAAAAATTTCACTCCGGGTGCCACTTACGCCGTCGATGACGTTTCCCCTTGCGCGGCGAGCGTTTGCGCCGTCGTGGTATCGAGATGGGGAAATTCAGGAGCTTCAGGGCGCGCCGCCCGGCTGCTTCCCGACGGCGGTCGTATCTGCTGGTTGTCGAGAGGTGGAGGTGACGGGCGAGTCGCTGCACAGTCAGAGTGTCCTGGCCGGCTTCGAGCAGATGGGTGATAAAACTTCTTCGCAGGTCATGCGGACTGCACGGTTTGATCCCGGCTTCGAGAGCACGCCGTTTGAGAATCTTGTAGACACCGTCGCCGGAGAGAGAGACGACTTCCTGCGTCCTTTTCGACAGCCGCACGTGGTCGCCCCGTGAGAGCGAGCACAGCAATGCGCCCGGCGTCTGTCCCCGCACCTTCAGCCACGCTTTGAGCGCCCGGCGCACTTCCCTCTTCTCGATCCAGACTATGGCCTCGCGGTGTCCCTTGCCGCACACCCTGAGTTCGTGCGCATCCGCGTCGTAATCGGCAAGGTCAAGCCTGCTCGCCTCGGCCCGTCTAAGGCCAGCGAAATAGAGCAGGCAGATGAGCGCCAGATCACGCTTGCCTGCGGGTGACGGGTCGGAGGCGCACACCTCCAGGAGCAGTTTGATCTCGTCGCGCGAGAGTGCGCGGCCAGCCGGCAAACTCGTCCCGCTGACCCTCTGCACCTCGCAGATCGCGACCGAGCGCTCAAGCGGCATCTGCCCGAGCTGTCGTGCCGAGCGCGCGACGCCGCGCAAGGCTGAGAGCGTCATGTTGATCGTCTGGGGCGCGCGTCCCAGGTCGAGCAGGACGCTACGCACCGCAAGCGCCTGATCGACGGACAGATTCTTCCAGTCGAAGGAGGCAAGCGTCTCCCCGAACAGGCGCGCCACGCCTTCGAGGCGGAACCGGGTCGAGCGCTGCCCGGGCGGCCTCAGACGGTCGAGGTACCGTAGCGCCGGACTCACTTCCAGTCCGCCATCGCGGGGCATCAAAATGGCGATTTTCGTTGTGCCAACTTCCAGCGCCAGCGCCCGCGCCGGTTGAGCGTCCGGCGCGGGCGCTAAGGCGAGCGAGCCGAAGCTTTTAACGCCTCTCTCGCGTCCCTGTGAATTAGTATTGTGTTTCGGCTTTCTCAATACTTATTCCTGCACCAAAGTGAGAAGAAAGAAGACTCGGACGGGAGCCGGTGCGCTCGCTATCGCCGTGGATGCTCCTTCACCGCGCCCGAGCGCCGCAACTGGGAGTAAAAGTACCCCACCGCAAGCGGTGGGGCTTTCGAGTGGTTTACTCGAACAAG
>CAXTRQ010000320.1:0-4539 GCA_964246705.1 uncultured Pyrinomonadaceae bacterium | reverse complement strand
TCAGGTCAGATGTCGGAGTCGGGTTATTGTCTACATAACATATCTTATGACCAATAGAAAAATTTCTACTTTGAACTATAACGTTGAATTTTGGAGAGCGCATTATAAGATGCCATCGAGTCCTCGGGTTGAATGAGTTATAGCGGGGTTCACTCGGATGTGACTTCAAGGCTGTGACCAATTTCGAATCAGTCCCCAACTAGCATAAGGCTTGATCGTCAGGCTCAAGTCGCACCCGAATGAATACCGCTGTAGGATGTTAGACCTCTTGCAAAAGTCACTTTGACTGAATGCGAAAGCCAGTAGTTTCGCGGTCGATATTTCCGACGACCCCGACTTTTGCAAGAGGTCTATTGAAGCACGAAGTTGTAGGTGACGACGCCCGAGACCTTCACTGGCTGCCCCGAGAGCAGCGTCGGCGAGAACCTCGCGTTGCGCGCGGCCGCGACCGCCGCCTGCTGCAAGAGCGGGTGACCCGAGACGGGCGAGGCTGAGACGACGCGCCCCGACTCGTCGACCAGAATCTGCACGGTCACCGTCCCCGCGGCGCGCGCCGCCTTTGCGATGGGCGGGTAGGCGGGCTGCGGCTTCGAGATGGCCTTGCCGTTCAAGACGCCCCCCGAGACGACCGTCTTCGGTTTGGGCGGAGACGTCGGCGCCGGAACGATGACTGGCGGGTTTCCGGCGAGCGCGTTTCCGTTCATAACCCGGCCCATATTGCCATTCATCCGCGGCGGCTCAGCCTGTTGGGAGCGGTTCATATTGTTGCCGTTCATCTGCGGCGGCTCGGCCTGTTGGATAATGATGGGGGTCGTAGACGGCGTTGGCCGCGCAGGTGGTGCGCCGGTAATGGTTCTTGAATCAATCGTCGGGGTTGGGATTGTAACAGGGCCACTCATGGCTCGATTAGTGTTCGAAGGAGAGGACTCAAGGTCTTTAAATGCCGGGACTGCTCCGCCTCGTATCATGTAGAGCGACAGTGAGGCGAGGACGAGTAACGCCGACGCCGGAAGGGCGACCCACCACCATCTAACGCCGCTCGCGCCTTCGCTCGTCATGAGAGGGGGGAAGTCACGTGCGTATCCGCTTTGACCGCCGCGTTCGTCGGCGGGGCGGCGTCTGCGCGCGGCTCCCGCGACCACGGTTAAGGTCGTCCCGCTACCGGGCTCGGGCGCGTTCGCGCGCGGCGGCGCGGCACGACGCTCCGGGGCTCTGTTCGGGGGCGCAGGAGTTGGCGGCGTGGGGCGGAGCGACGGATGAGTCTCACGGTTTGCGGCCGTTGCCGCGGGCGAGCGTGCGGCCTCCAGCAGCAGGGCGCGCATCTCGGAGGCGGCGGCCGGCCTCCGCTCGCGGTTCTGTGACATCGCCCGTCGAATGACTTCGGACACGGCATCTCCCACCGCCGCGTTGAGGGCCGAGACGCGCTGGAGAGGGTCAGGCTGGTCGTTCGTGACATCGGTGACGCGCGTCAGGGCGTCGGGCGGCGGCCTCAGTGTAAGGAGGTGGTAGAGGGTCGCGGCTAAAGAATAGAGGTCGCTGCGCTGGTCGGTGCCTGCGCCCTGTATCTGTTCGAGGGGCGCGTAGGTCGGCGTGTATCCGAAGATGCTGCCCGTGGTGGTGATGCGCGAAACGTTGCCGAGGTAGCCCTTCGCCAGTCCGAAGTCAAGCAGGATGATCTGACCGCGCGAGGTCAGCTTAAGGTTATGAGGTTTAATATCTCGGTGGATGATGGGCGGCTGCTGCGTGTGCAAGTAGTCGAGCGCGTCGAGCAGTTGGTCGGCCCACGTCATCACTTCGGCCTGTGTGAAGGGGACTCTCCTCGCCTGAATCATCTCTGACAGATCGACGCCCGGGATAAACTCCATCACGAGGAACTGCCCCGGGCCCTCGTTGAAGTGGTCTATGACCTTCGTCATCGCGGGGTGGCGCAGTCGGGCCAGCAGCCGCGCTTCCCGCTCGAACTGTCTGCGCAGCGCCTCCTCTACGAAGTGGCACTCCTTCAAGGCGACCGGCGCGTCGAGCCGCTCGTCGAGCGCCTCGTAGACTGTCCCCATGCCACCCTGCTTGAGCGGCCGGACGATGCGGTATCGTTGCTGTAGGAATGTGTTAGGCTGAAGCATGGGAGAGGAGCCGCGCCAATGATTAAATAGACCTCTTGCAAAAGTCCGATAGTTGATGCGAGAAGTAGCTCACGGGAATCAACCAATGAGCTACGAACAAATCAAAGATTTACGACCCGCGCTCTTCAAACGATATTGCGGAGTCAAACCAGAAACTTTTCAAAAGATGGTCGAAGTCGTTTCCGGCCATCTCTCGAAGCGGAGAGTCAAGCCGGGGCGACCGCCAAAGCTCTCAGTCGAAGATCAGGTCCTGATGACGCTTGAATACTGGCGCGAGTATCGCACCTTCTTTCACCTCACCTGCAGTTGGGGCATCCATGAATCGAGCGTGTGGCGCACGATTCGCCGCGTAGAAGATATTTTAACGAAGAGCAAGGCTTTCACTTTGCCGGGCAAAAAGAAGTTGCAGTTGGCCGAGCACGAGATCGAGATCGAGATCGAGATCGAGATCGAGATCGAGATCGAGTTCATCGTCGTCGATGTCGCTGAGACTCCGATAGAACGTCCGAAAAAAGCAGAAAGCCTACTACAGCGGCAAAAAGAAGCGACATACTTTGAAGTCGCAAGTCGTCATCAAAGGTTGCACCCGGCAAGTCATCTGCACGGCGCACGGTCGCGGCCCCGTTCATGATTTTGCTCTTTACAAACGCAGCCGATGGAGTTGCACGTGACCTTGAGTTGCTGGCTGACAGCGGCTATCAAGGCATCACGAAACTGCACGACCGGAGCCGGACTCCGAAGAAGAGATCGAAGAAAGTCTAACTCACGAAGGACGAGCGTCGTGCCAATCGTGAACTCTCAAGGCGGCGGATCGTGGTTGAGAACGTGATCCGCAGTTTGAAAATCTTTCGCATCCTGTTGAAGCGCTATCGCAATCGCAGAAAGCGCTTCTCATTATGGTTCAACTTGATTGCCGGGCTCTACAACTTTGAACTCAGCCTCTAACCACTTTTGCAAGAGGTCTGTTGTATCTGTCCAGCTGTGCGCTGCGCGGCCTTTCAGTATCGTTAACTAAAAAATGAGGATTTTGGAATCTTCTCTGGTTGATGCACGCGCAACCACGATATCACCTCGTACGCCAATTTCTTACCTTCGGCAGATAGAACATAAGTCCGTTTGCCTGTGGATTCTACCAAGGAGCGCCTATTGAGTTCTTCGAAAGCACCGAGCCAACGTAGGCGTTCGATCCTTGCTCCCGGAGGATCTCGTTTTGGGCTGTCTTCGTTCCGCGTCCGCTCTATTGCCATAGGAGTGTACTCAAAGCCCCAGTACTGCCCCATCGGACCAGTACGTAGACACTCATACTCATAACCGGATGAATAGATGTTCAACGACCATTCATTAACGTAAACTCGAAGCAGAAGCTCAAGTTGATCGTCGGAAAGACCCTCTGATGGACAAGCAGATGCTTCAGTCGCTGAAGCCAATTTTTCTAACTCTCGCTGAAATGGCTCATTAGGCAAGCGGTGGTCAATTGTATCTTTGATTTGTTCTAGCTGCTCTCGAATTACGCTCAGTGTTTGCAAATCTCGCTGAATTACATTCTGACTTGTTTGAACCGCTTTCACATCCGCCTGTATTCCTTCAAGAAGCAACTGCTGAAAGGCCCGCCAAGCTTTGTTGTTCTCTTTGTTGTCAGTTTTCAGTTCTTCGCCAAACCAAAAGACAATTTCATCTAAACAGTTGTCACGCAGCAAGATTTTGAAGTGTTCGCCATAGTAAGTGTAAATGAGATTTGTTTCCTCAATTCGTTCCCATAAAGCATTCCTGGCTGCTTGCGGATCGCCGTGAAGATAGTTCTTTATCTCTTGCTCGTTAGCGGCTTTTTCTACTGAAGGCAGAAAGACTGTTTGGGCTTCATCTTTTAATTCTTGAAAGAGCGTTTTGATCGCCTCTTTTTTCTCTTTCGACAGTTCCCTTGTTTCCTCAAGAGAGAAATACTTTCTCTGAAGACTGTCCAGTGTTTTGATAAAAGCACGAACTAAGGCTTGTTGAATATCGTGATTGAGGATGCCATTACCTGAAGAAAGCCATCTTTCCTTGAGTTTCGTTGCGCCATTTTGAACTATATCGCTAAATAGATTTACTCCAATCCCTGTCATTACCGTTGCGCCAATAGGCCCTCCAATAGCGAAACCCGCGCCAACGACTGAAACTGATGCTAAAACCTCTAAGAGATTTACTAGGTGTTTCTTCATTAGTTATATTGAGTATAAAGGCTCGTCGTGCCTCATCTCATCACATATGCTTCTTACACCAAGAAGGGACTAACATCTCCCATGGCTGATTTTTACTGCTATCCACAACAAAATTCAATCATTATTCGCTACATGGGATAATTGAATAATAGAGTTGAAGTGTTGAATTGGTCATAAGATATGTTATGTAGACAATAACCCGACTCCGACATCTGACCTGA
>CAXTRQ010000319.1:0-4561 GCA_964246705.1 uncultured Pyrinomonadaceae bacterium | reverse complement strand
GTTCTGGGCGATAAATTTTTTTATTAACACGAGAAAATAGTTTGGCGCGAAGACGCAAAGAAGAGCGCGGGGTTCTGAGCGTTGAGTTTTCAGGAGAAGCAGGATGAGCCGGAAGTTGATGGGTGAGCAGGGAAGTCGGATGGGGCTGGCGGTCGTCAAATTGCGCGGGTGGCTGCGGCGTGTGATGCCGCGCGTGGCGGTGTTGGCGCTCGTCCTCTTCGTCGTCCGTGTGCTGATGAGAGGCACGGGTAGAGGCACGGATTTTATGCCGACGGGCGTCGGCGGCTTCTTCAAGTTCGCGCTGGTCATCTCCGTCTTAGCGACGTGTATTTATTACGGCTTGAAGGCGCTCTATTGGATGAAGCGCAAACTGCTCTGGCGCGTGCGTCGGCGGCTGGTCATCACGTACTTGTTCGTCGGTCTGACGCCGATTGTGCTGCTCGGCCTGCTGGGAACGCTCGCGGGGATGATGGGCGCGGCGCAGGCGATGTCGCGCATCGTGAGCGTGCAACTTGCGACGACCGAGAGACAGGCGCTCTCAAGCGCAGACATGCTGGCAGATGCGCTGGCGCGCGTGCCGCCCGCGACGAGCGACCGCGACATGCAGTCATGGCTCGAAGAGCGGACGGCGTTGTTGCAAGCGTCTCTGCCGGGAACGCGCGTCGCCGTCTGGCGCGGCACAAGCGCCGGAGGGGCGAGCGCGGATTTAAATTCTCTCGGACAGGAAACGCTCGCACAGTTCGCCGCCGAGCCGAGTGACGAGCACAGTCGCGGCGTCGGCAGCGATACGACTCCGACGAGCGCGCCGCTGCCCGGATGGTTAAACGGGCGCATGCAGTGGAGCGGCTTTTCGTTCATGCCTCCGACGGACGATTCACCTTTCGGCTCACCCTCGATTCGTGCGCTGGTGCGTCGCAATGTTGGCGGGCGAAATCTGGCGGTGCTGCTGATCGTGCCCGTCAGCCGCGCGCTCGTCGAGCAGTTTCGCGGCACAACCGGCATCAACCTGCGCCCGTACTTTCTCGGTGCGGAGGAACTTGAGGCGAGAACCGACGGCAGCAAGGTGACGATTGGTTCGAGCGACTCTGTGCGCCGCCGGAATCAGAGGCGAAAGTTAAATCCCGATGTGAACGAAGAGCGCAAGGGCGAGGCGAGCGTTAATCTCGACCAGTTCGGTGAAAACCTCAAGGGCGTCGAGACCTATATCGTCGTCCTTCCGGCGACGAACTGGCTGAGCGGCGTGATGGATACGCGTCTCTCTTTCGTCTTCGGATTCACACTGGCCGAGGCCAAACAACAGCTTTTGGAAAACAATACGGTCGGGCTGTTGCTGCAAAAAATTCTGTTGATTACGGCGGGCGTCTTCCTCTTTTTAGAACTGTTGGCGCTGATCGCCGCCGCGTGGATGACGCGCGCCGTGACGGGGATGGTGCACAAACTCTATCAGGCGACCGAGTTCATCAAGCGCGGCGATTTTTCGCATCGCATCAAGACGCGCTCTCGTGACCAGTTAGGCGAACTCGCAGTCGCCTTTAACGAAATGTCGGCTAACGTCGAAGCGCTGCTCAGCGAGCGCGTCGAGCATGAGCGTCTGGAGCGCGAAGTCGAGATTGCGGCTGAAGTACAGTTGCAACTTTTCCCGCGCAGTGTGCCGCGCCTGTCGACCATAGAGTTGGCGGGCGAATGCCGCGCGGCGCGCGGGGTTGCCGGAGACTATTACGACTACATCGAAGTCGCGCCCGGTCTAGTGGCCTTCGCGCTCGGCGACGTGTCGGGCAAAGGCATCTCGGCCTCGCTCGTCATGTCGAACTTGCAGGCCGCTCTGCGCGCACAGGTCGGCATCATCGCCGAACGCTTGAAGATGGCTGAGCGCACCGCCGCCGCCGTCGGCGCGACGACCGGCATCCGAGCCGACGCCGAACTGCCCTGCGGCGTGACGGACATTGACACGAACTGCGCGGTCGCCAACATCGCCGAAAATCTTAACACGCAACTCTGCCACAGCACCGACGCCAACCGCTTCGCGACGCTCTTCCTCGCGCTCTACGACGACCGCCAAAGGCTTCTACGCTACACGAACGCAGGGCACAACGCCGCGATCCTCATCCGCGCGGGCGGCGCAATCGAACGTCTCTCCGAAGGCGGCACGCTCGTCGGGGCGTTCGATTTCTCGCGCTACACGGAGGCGCAAACCAACATCGACACGGACGACCTCCTGCTCGTCTTCTCCGACGGCATCAGCGAAGCGCAGAACACACTCGGCGAAGAGTACGGCGAAGAACGCCTCGCGCAGTTCGCCGCCGCGCATCGAGAGTGGTCGGCTGAAAAACTGCTCAGCGCGATTTTTGAAGAAGTGGATAAGTGGTCGGGCGCGCAGGAGCGTGGAGACGATCAAACAATCGTCATCTTAAAGTCAGGAGTCTCAAGGGTTGAGTTTAAAGTCTAAAAGTCTAGAGTCTTTAAAGACCGGAGTCTCAGAGACAGTTTTGAAAAGTCTCTACGGGACATCGGCAAGACTCCAGACTTTTATGCGGTGATGATAGAAGCGCGTGCGCCCATCAGTTCGGAGAAATCTTTGGTGTAGATAGTGCCGACTTTGCGGACGCGACGCATGGTTTCGACGAGGTCTTCGGTCGAGATAAAACCGTTTTCGACGTGCGCGACTGCCCACGAGGGGAGATGAGCGGCGATGTCGAGCAGTTCTTCGACGTGACGCAGGTATTGCTGCTTAGTTTCGGCGCGCGCGCCGAGACGCCCTTCGTGCGCGCCTTCAAATTCGTCCCAGAATCCGTCGCCGCCGCGTATCCATTCCTCGCGCCATGCCCACCACGCATAACGTGCGCTGCGTCTTTCGGGGCGCGGCAATCTCAGGAACAGCAAATCGGCCTGCTCGCCCGCGAGGAAATCGCGCGCCTCTTTATTCGTACTCCGGTTGGGGTGCGAGTTGTTGACGGGCGCAGACTGTGTGTCCCACAGGCGCATCAGGACGCGTGAGAGCGGCTGGCGCAATTCTCGCGTCTCTTCGTCGAAAGAGAGCGCGTAGTCTCCGACCATCATGCCGAGATGAAGCGCGAGGGCGCGCTTGACGTGGCTCGGCATCTTCTCCGCATTCTCGCGCACGTTGTCGAACCACCACGCGTCCGTCTCGTTGAACCACTTACGCAAGGCAGGATTGGAGAGACGATAGCGCGGCACATAAACATCTTCGAGTAGCGCCTCGACTTCCTCTTGCGACAGGCGCGCGGAATTGTTCTCGACGCGCGCCATTGATTTCGTCCATGCCCACTGCGAAGCATCGTTTGAAGCGACGCGCACGCCCCAGCGTTTAACGTAAGCGTCCAAGTCGCCCTCGCCCGCGAACGGGTTGACCATCGAACGGAAACGAAAGCGGCGCAGAATGCTCAACTCGAAGGCGAGCCAACCGCCCGGCAGATGATCGAAATTGCGAGAGATAGTCATCAGTTTTATGGTTCCGACGATTTAAAGATTCAACCTGATTTTAAACTCGCGTTCTTCTTAGCGACTTTGCGTCTCCAGCGTGAGAATAAGTTTCACGCTGGAGACGCAAAGTCGCTAAGAAGAGACGCCTTTCGCTTTAGAGCGCGGGGGGAAGTTGGTCGACGCCAACCTCATGTTCGTGCGCTGTGCCACGTTCAATCGGCGGCTCGGCGACCTGCTCTGAAGTTTCAGCCGCGTCGCGTTCTATCAGGGCGCTGGTCGCCGGTTGCATGTGCGAGCGCAGTTCGGCAATTCCTTTGAGCGAAAGAAAGACCTGCACGATGCGCGGGTCGAATTCGAGGCCAGCCCAGAGCGTGAGATGTTTGCGCGCCTCCTGTTCCGTTCCGGCAGGACGAAAAGGGCGCGCATCCGTCAGCGCGGCGTAAGCGTCTGCGACACGCAGGATGCGTGCCTTGAGCGGAATCTGTTCGCCGCGCAGAGCGTCCGGGTAGCCCTCGCCGTTCCACCATTCATGATGCCAGCGGACGATGAGTTGCGCGCCCCTGTCAGCCCCGGCACGCGCTGCTTCCTGCTCGCCGATGACCGGATGCCGCGCCAGATCGAGGCGCTCTTCATCCGTGAGCGCGCCCGCGCGTTTGATGTAATCGCGCTTCATCGCCATCTCGCCGATGTCGTGCAGCAGCGCGGCGAAGACGAGCGACGAACGGTCGGCGCGCGAGAGACGAAAGACTTTCGCCATCTCGTCCGAGAGACGCGCGACACGCGCGGCATGCGGGTGACGGTAGCCCTCGAACTCGTCCGCCGCCGCCGCCAGACGCATGAACGCCTCGCTCGCGATCCGTTCGTTTTCCACCAACTCGTTTTTCATAGACTTCAAAGTTCGGCGCTGGTCAGATGATTAAAGTTCAAAAGTTGAAACGTGATCTTGAGAGTGTACGGTTGAAAGTTCGATGGAGGCAACCGGACTTTAACTTTAAAGTTTAAAAATTGAACTTATGTTGTGTTGCGTAGCGCGTCGCGCAGGCGGAGCGCCTGCGCATGCCGCGGCTCTATCGATACCCCGCGTTCGCGTTCCCCTTCCGCACCTCGCTTGAGACCGATC
>CAXTRQ010000318.1:0-4605 GCA_964246705.1 uncultured Pyrinomonadaceae bacterium | reverse complement strand
CGCTGTAAATCTTGCCAATCACGGTGTTGAGAGGCGGCGCTTCATCTGCCAGTGGCGGTTTGTCTGCCATGTGGACTTTTCTGGTGTCGTGGTTGGGGAGTGCCAGAGCTTGCGATAAGTGGCCGCCGCACGTCTTACCTCGCGCAACGGCCACTTCCAAAGTTTTCAACTAGTAGTAGGAGCTAAACCGACTTCAGCGTCCTCAGGCGCTTCGCTATTGCATGGAAGAGCGATGACATCTTCCACTTTCAACCCATAGAGAATCATCATGCGTAGCAGCACGATGGCGGATGGATTGGCAGTTCCTTTTTCAATCTGCCAGATGAGTTGATAACCCTTGCCGACGGCTTTAGCGACTTGGCTGATTTCTAAGGTGCCGCGCGCCTCTTTAAGTTTGCTGTGGTCGAGTTCGATTGCCGTGAGAGTGCCCAACTCTCGTAAGTTGACCAGTTCGTTCATGCCTTAAAGATTGCATATTGAATTCGCTTTCGTCAAGTACAATCTTAGTTTTTGTAAGATTGTATCATATCTCCTGAATATGATAAGATAATATTTGACAATTCATAAGATGCTGCTAGAATGCGCCGCGATGAGCGACACTCTCGGAAAGTTGATTTCCCGGCGGCAGGAACAGCTTGGCATTAACAATGCGGAGTTAGCGCGGATGATTGACCGCTCTCCTCAGCATCTCGGAGAGTTGGTGAATGATAAACTGCTGCTTTATAACCCTGAGGCATCTCGCTCTACTTTGGTTGTTATAAAAAGGCTTGCAGATGCGCTCCAAGTATCTATTCTGGAGATCCTAGTCGTCATTAAATTCCTTCCGGAGAATGTACTGTTAGACGATCCTCGTGAGATGCGGATGCTTGACGAGTTCAGGTCGCTACCCAGTGACCGACAGGAAGATTTTCTGGCCCAGCTTTCATCAATCGCACTGAAATACGGCGCAAGTAAAAAACGCGGACATATCAATCATACCGACAAAGACAACACACCTACTCTTGGCTCCTCAACCGCAACATCCAAGTCCAAAAGTAGGAAATCACAAAACAGTAAAAGTCTGCCCCGCAAGACAGCAGGTCGGCACAGTTAATGGTAAATGGCGAGACTCGGCCCACGACAGTGAGTCTCGCCACCAGCATGAAGGGAACAAAACTAAATCGCCTGCGTCAAAGTTTAAAGTTTAGTCGTCACATTCGCTATCACGAGTAACAATAGCTCGTTAATCACCGTTTCCGCCGGGCTGTTTCCAGCGGCAGCCGATTGCGTAGGCGGACTCGGAATGACAGGTGGCGCATCGGTTATTCCACCGAAGGATGCCGTGGAAATTAAGAGAGACAAGAGCGCCGTGAAGAACAGACGAGTGAATTTAAACATCAGAGGTCTCCTTTTTGTCGAACAGGTTGAATGTTAAGGCTGACGGAAAAGATTTCCCGCCAGCAGCTATAACCGCACGAAATGTGAACGGATAAGCGGATGCCGTTTGCTATCCGCTGCATCCGATATTTCTAACGATTTAGAATTGTGATGAGCCTCACTACGAAACATACAATTTCATCTCATGTTCATAGTTCTATCGACGGGACAGTCATGGAGGCGTGTAGTCGTGCTCTCGAACTGGAGCGGCGCGGTGATTATGAGGGAGCACGACACGAGTTAGGTGACTTTTGGTTCGACGCAGGCCATACGCCCAATTTCGAGCAATTGTCGGTCGATGCCCGAGCCGCCTTATACTTGCGCGTTGGATCACTCCAAAGCTCAATCAGCGGGGCAGTCTGCGGCACGACGCAAAAGCATGCCAAAGCAATCATTGGACGGAGCGTTTCGCTCTACAAATCAATTAGTCAAAATTTGAGGGTTGCCGATGCGCTCGGCAGCCTTGCTATATGTTACTGGCGAGAGCGTGATTTCGACCACGCGCGCAACCTACTGATAGACGCCTTAATTATCGCAGGGGATGATTGCTTTGACCTTAGAGCCCGACTGCACCTTTGGACAGCGATTGTTGAGCGCGGGGCGGGTAACTATTTGTATGCCCTCAACATGCTTCTGCAATCCGCTCCATTATTCGAGGCATCAGCGGATGAGGTGGTCAAAGGTAGCTTCTACCACACGATTTCAAATCTTTACCTGCACTTATCCAGTTCAGGAAATGACTACCTTGATCGCGCGTTAGACCATTATGAGGCGGCGGCATATTGGTTCGAGCAAGCCAAACATCACCGCAACCTCGCGTCAGTTTACAATACTTTCGGCTTTGCGTTGCAAAAAGCGGGTCAGTTTGAAAGTGCTCACACGTACCTTGATCGTGCTCGTTCCATTTGGCTCACTCTTTGCGATCAAATCAATGTTGCACAAGTAGATGATACACGCGCCCTCGCATTTCTTAACGAGGGAAGACTTGAAGAGGCAGAGAACGCTATCGAGTTGGCAGTAGCAATCTTCAGAGAATCTCATGACAAGGAAGCATTGAGAGCCGCCCTTAAAACCCGCGCCGACATCAATGCGCGACGCTACACATCCTTACCAGTCTTCCCCGACAACATATTGCGACCGTCTTTCGGAACAACGCCAAGCGAGAGTAGCAAAAACGTAGCAAGCTCTCTCCTTACAATGGCCAGAGTAATTAAGAACTTCAAATTAATAATTTCTGACGATTCCTTAATCGAGGCGGGCATTCCAGAGGGTCACTCCATATCATTTGTATACGATCTTGAGCCGTGTGACGGCGACCTCGTTGCCTTCGAATCTGCCGATGGACTTCTCATAATGTTTTATTACAATAGCCCCGGCGGATTTATCACGTTCGAACCTGCAAATTCTGAGTATCCATCTCAATACTACAAGAGAAAAGACTTCATAATTCTCGGAGTCTCCCGCTAATTTTCCGGTCTCTCAGACCTGAAGAATATATTCCCGCACACCATGTAAAATATTACTTGACGAATTATAAGATACAATCTTATAATTCGTCTTATGAAAACCCTAACCCCACTCAACACCCGCCGCGCCATCGAGCGAAACCTTCAGGCTCCCGTCAAATGCCGCGCTCGCTACGCCGCCGACGACCTCTTCATCGTCCGCTGCCCCAACGGCCACGACCACCACGTCCGCGTCGTCGCGCTCCCCAATGGTGAATTCAAAGCCGAGTGCGATTGCTCCGCTCGCCGCTCCGATGTCTGCCATCACGAAACTGCCGCCCTCGCCCTCTTCCACGCCATGCAGTAGATGCGCCGCCCGCGCATCGCTCGCACCACGCTCCCCACTCGAAACGTTTCAAGTGAAGCGCAGGCCGTCCTGCTGACACAAGTGAGGCCCGGTCATATCTACGACGTGCGCGGGCGTGCGGTAAAGGTCGAGCGCGTGCGCGGAATCATGATCTGAGAGGAGCAAAGCCATGAGCGCGTTGTTTGCAGAGCAGAAAACCGCAGACGAGTTGCTACTCGAAAGCCGGGAAGAGGCACTCGGCGAAATCGCCCGCCTGCTCGCCTATCACTCGGCGCTGGCTACGCGCCTGCGCTATCGCTGGCAGCAAATCCATCGCGGCAACGTCGCTCTACGCCGCCGGATCGGGCGCGTGCCGGAGATCGCTCCGGCACTCAACATCACTTATTTCGAGAGGGTCGGCGAGGATGAACACTCCCCACGTTGAAACGCGGAAGGCTTCGTTTGTGAGGTAGTCATGCAGACTCTAAAACTCGAATTTGTTGTACGAGACAGGCACGGAAACGTCCTCGCTACCAGCCAGCTTGACTACGTTGACGAGTACAACCTAGACAAGCCGAACACCAAACAGTTATTCGCACGTTTTGCCACGATTGCTGTCGAAGAGGCGAAAAACAAAGACGCGAATCTACGCTGCCCTAAGTGTGATAGCACGGCCATTCGTGTTCTACCCTTCAACTTTCCGCGCGGCTTTTGCCGCTCATGCAAGCACAAGTCCACTCTGCGCGACTTCCGCACAGACGAGACGCGGGTCTCCCCGCCGCTAACGGGAGTTACAGGATGAAACGACAGTCGAGCAATCCGGTCTTGTCTAAATTGGGAGCCGATGCGGTGGCCCACCTGCGCCGCGCATCGAGTTGTGAGGCGGCAGCCGGTCTCGCCATGCGCGACGGCAAAACCGACCTCTACGAACGCCTGAGAGCCGAAGCCCATCAGGCATGGACTCAATACAGAGCCGCACTTGAGAGAGGAGCAGCATGAGATACAGCCTTGACGATTACGTGCCCGTTCATGAGCGCATCGAGAAATTTTACGCGAAATACCCGCAGGGGAGACTGACGACCACCATTCTCGAACACGACGCCGAAACCGGCTTCGTCCTCATGCGCGCCGAAGCCTTCCGCGCTCCCGACGACGCACAACCTGCCGCAACCGGCCACGCTTACGAACTCCGCAGCGCCGGTCAGGCGCAGTCGAACAGCTACGTCGAGGTTTGCGAAACCTCCGCCGTCGGACGCTCGCTCGCGCTCCTCGGCTTCGAGGTCAAACGCGGCGTGGCCAGCCGTGAGGAGATGGGCAAAGCCTCAAGAGCGCCGCGCCCTGCCGCCCCTCCGAAGACGACTCAGCCTCCGACCGGACTCGACGCCGAAATCCTCAAGA
>CAXTRQ010000317.1:0-4634 GCA_964246705.1 uncultured Pyrinomonadaceae bacterium | reverse complement strand
CGACGTGCCCGATGGTTCCGATGTTGACATGCGGCTTCGACCGGTCAAATTTTTCCTTGCTCATCTGTTTTCTCTCGCTCCTAACCTAAGAGGTGATGGATGATGGGTGACGGGTGACGGGAAAATTTGCATCCCTACTTATCACCTATCACTTGCGTACCTATAACTATTTTGCGACGCCCTGCACTTTCGCGATAACTTCGTCGGCGATGTTCTTCGGCGCTTGCTCATAACGCTCGAAGTGCATCGTCGAAGTTGCGCGTCCCTGTGTCGCCGAACGCAGGTCGGTCGTGTAGCCGAACATCTCCGCGAGCGGCACGAAGGCGGTAACCACTTCGACCCCGCCCGGTCGCGGCTCCATCTTTTCAATGCGTCCGCGACGGCGGTTCAAGTCGCCCGTCACCGCGCCGACGAAATCTTTCGGCGTAACTACTTCGACGCGCATAATCGGCTCTAACAACACAGGCTTAGCCTTTTTCACCGCGTCCTGAAACGCGAGCGAACCGGCGATGTGGAACGAGCGCTCGTCGGAGTCAACTTCGTGATACGAACCGAAGACCAGACGCACGCGAATGTCCACCATCTCGTAGCCCGCGAGGAAGCCGCGCTCCATCGCTTCGTGAATGCCCTGTTCGGTCGGGCGAATGAACTCGCGCGGGATGACGCCGCCTGTAATCTTGTTCTCGAAGACGAAGCCCTCGCCCGGTGCGGGTTCGACCTCGATCTCGACGTGGCCGTACTGGCCGCGACCGCCCGTCTGTCTTTTGTAAACTTCCTTGCCGGGCGCTGGCTGCGTAATCGTTTCGCGGTACGCGACCTGCGGCTTGCCGACATTGGCCTCGACGCCGAACTCGCGCTTCATGCGGTCAACGATAATCTCAAGGTGAAGCTCGCCCATCCCCGCAATGATTGTCTGGCCGGTCTCCTGATCGGTCGAGACGTTGAACGAGGGGTCTTCCTGCGCGAGACGCTGGAGAGCCGTGCCAAGTTTGTCCTGATCGGCGCGCGTCTTGGGTTCGACCGCAACGCGGATCACGGGCGCGGGGAAATCCATCGCTTCGAGAATGACGGGCTTGTTTTCATCGCAGACGGTATCGCCGGTCGTAACCTGCTTCATGCCGCCGATGGCGATGATTTCGCCTGCGCTCGCCTCGTCAATATCCTCGCGCTTGTTGGCGTGCATGAGCATCAGGCGACCGACACGCTCTTTTGAATCCTTCACAGGATTGTAAGCGTATGAACCGGCTCTGATCGTGCCGCTGTAAATGCGTACGAAGGAGAGTTGGCCGAGATGTTTGTCGGCCATAATCTTGAAGACGAGGCCGCTGAAGGGCGCGCTTGCATCTGCGGGGCGCGGCTCCTGTTCGCCTGTGTTCGGATTGATGCCTGTGACGGCTTCGATGTCGAGCGGGCTGGGGAGAAAATCAACAACCGCATCGAGCAAGGTCTGCACGCCTTTGTTCTTGAAAGCCGAGCCGGTGACGACCGGAACGAGTTTCAACGCGAGCGTACCCTTGCGAAGCGCGGCGCGAATCTCGCTTTCGGTGATCGTTGCGCCCTCGTCTTCGAGGTACTTCATCATTAAATCTTCGTCAACATCGGCGATGGCTTCGAGCAGCTTATGGCGTGCTGCCTCCGCTGTTTCCCGAAGGTCTGCCGGAATCTCCGCGATTTCGTATTCCGCGCCCTTCGACTCGTCATTCCAGACGAGTCCCTTCATCGTAATCAGATCAACGACGCCTTTGAATTGGTCTTCAAGTCCGATGGGAATTTGCAGTGCGACCGGATTAGCGCCGAGACGTGTGATGATGGATTCAAAAGAGCGGTCGAAGCTGGCTCCCGCGCGGTCGAGTTTATTGATGAAACAGATGCGCGGTACGCCGTACTTGTCCGCCTGACGCCAGACCGTCTCCGACTGCGGCTCAACGCCCGCGACGCCGTCGAACACGGCAACCGCACCATCAAGTACGCGCAGAGAGCGTTCAACTTCCATCGTGAAATCAACGTGGCCGGGCGTGTCAATAATATTGATGCGATATTCGACGTTGTTGCGCTTCCAGAAGCAGGTCGTCGCGGCGCTGGTAATCGTGATGCCGCGCTCTTGCTCCTGCTCCATCCAGTCCATCGTCGCCGTGCCCTCGTGCACCTCGCCGATTTTGTGCGAGACGCCCGTGTAGTAGAGGACGCGTTCGGTGGTCGTCGTCTTACCGGCGTCAATGTGCGCCATGATGCCGATGTTGCGGAACTTATTGAGGTCTTGCTTAGCCATAACTTTTAAGTGACGAGTGTTGGGTGACGAGCGACGAGTAAGAACAGGTTTTCAACTTGTCACTCGTCAGTTGTCACTTACTCACTGCGGTTCTTACCACTTATAGTGCGCGAATGCCTTGTTGGCTTCCGCCATACGGTGCGTGTCTTCCTTCTTCTTGACCGCGTTGCCGCGATTATTCGCGGCGTCCAAAAGCTCTCCGGCAAGACGGTCAATCATCGTCTTCTCGCCGCGCCCGCGCGATGCCGCCGTAATCCATCGAATGGCGAGCGAGCCGCGCCGCTCAGCCGGAACTTCAATCGGCACTTGATAGGTTGAACCGCCGACGCGTCGTGATTTGACTTCGACCGTCGGGCGCACGTTATCAATCGCACGCTTAAAAACCTTCAAGGGGTCTTCGTTCAACTTCTCGCCAATTTGAATCAGCGCGTTGTAGAAGATTCCTTCCGCCGTTGATTTCTTTCCGTCCCACATAATGCCGTTGATGAACTTCGTCACCAGCGGGCTGTTATAGACCGGGTCGGGCAATACATCGCGTCTGTCGACAACTCTTCTTCTTGGCATAGCTTCGGTTTTCAGTTTTCAGTTTTGAGTTTTCAGTTGCCGGTTAGTCGTCGTCAGCCTCTCTCACTGAAAACTGAAAACCGGGAATTGAAAACTGTGTTTACTTCTTACCGCCTTTAGCGCCTGCGCCAGCCGCCGTGCCGCCTTTAGGCCGCTTCGCGCCGTACTTGGAGCGCCCCTGCCTCCGGTCTGCGACGCCCACGGAATCGAGCGTCCCACGAATAACGTGATAGCGCACGCCCGGCAAATCTTTCACGCGCCCCCCGCGAATAAGCACAATCGAGTGCTCCTGAAGGTTGTGGCCGACGCCCGGAATGTAGGTCGTGACCTCGATCCCATTGGTCAGGCGAACGCGCGCGACCTTACGAAGCGCGGAGTTCGGCTTCTTCGGCGTCTGTGTATAGACGCGCGTGCAAACGCCGCGACGCTGCGGCGACGATTGAAGCGCCGGACTGGCCGTCTTGTACTTGACGGCCTGACGGCCTTTGCGAACAAGTTGATTAATAGTCGGCACTGCTGTTGTCGTCCTCTTCAGATAGCTCTATTTTTAAGCGCAAATGGCTACCATCCTTGCCTCTTACCGGAACTCATTCGTCCGGCAGTCAGCGCAAGAGCGGTACGCCCTGCAAATGTTTGAATTAAAGTTCGGGGATGTTCTGGCTACTTTTAAAAAGGGTGTGGATGCTGGCTTCCCCTGTCAAGCCGAAACTTTTCTGTGGCGTCGCTATTTTCCCTTTGAAGGAGGCGAGACGGAATCAGCTTACGCTGACTCTCAGTTTCGCGTACTCCGAACGCTTGACCCGACCCGTAAGAAAGCGGTGCGGGGGCGCGGAGCTTTACGCCACAATAATTGTCAAGCGACTGCGTCTTTGCAGACACAGACGGGCAACGCCTCCACACCGGCAGAACCTACTGGACGTTGCTCTTTGGGAATGGACTATCTGTCCAAACGAGAGACTATACGGATGGCGCGCGCCTCTGTCAAGCGCCGACGGGAGGTGTCACAAAACCTGCGCGAATTTCTTTGTTTTCCGCCCTTTAGGTTTCTGTTAAAGTAGCGTCAGACAACCATAGAGAGGGATAAATTAATGCGATACAGTCTTGACGATTATGTGACCGTCCACGAGCGAATTGAGAAATTTTACGCGAAATATCCGCAGGGGAGATTGACGACGACGATTCTCGAACATAACGCCGAAACCGGCTTTGTCCTCATCCGCGCAGAGGCTTTCCGCGACGGAGACGACGCCCTGCCCGCCGCGACGGGTCACGCCTACGAACTTCGTAGCGCAGGGCACGTCCAACAGGGTAGTTACGTCGAAGTTTGCGAAACCTCAAGCGTCGGGCGTGCGCTCGCGCTCTTAGGCTTCGAGGTCAGGAGGGGCGTCGCCAACCGTGAGGAGATGGAGAAAGCGCCGCGCGCGCAGGAAGACAAAACCGCACGCCCACGCCCCAAGCCCGTCGAAGAGACACCCCCCGTCATCGCAGCCGAACAGCCTGCGACGAACACGGACGAGCGGCCTACGAATCTCGACGTGGAGATATTGGAAACCGCCGACGCGCTCGGCTACGATGCCGCCAAGGTTCGCAAGTGGATTAACCAGAAGTACGTAGTGACCGGCGGGCTGGAAAGCCTGACCGAGCAGGACAAGTACGAAGTGCTCAAAATTTTCCGCGAGAAAGCCCCCGCCGCACACGCCAAGGGCACGGCGCAGAAGTAGGCGGGATTTTCGTGCTCTTTGCGGCGGTTTTGGGGGGGTGTGGGGGGGGGGGGGTTGCAGCGGGAGACCGCCGCGCGGCG
>CAXTRQ010000316.1:0-4767 GCA_964246705.1 uncultured Pyrinomonadaceae bacterium | reverse complement strand
GACAATTGTATGTACTTTTATTTGCTATCACTTAGCGGACTATCTGAATAGAAACAGAACGTTCACAACGTCCGATAATAGGGATTCCGTCCGTAAAGCTTTGCACAGCCTGTTTATGCACGACCATCCCTCCGCAAATAGAATTGCATTTTCGCCCGCTCCAACACCTCCCGCATCTCCGGTTCCGTCCACGGCTTCCTCACGAAAATATGGAAGACGCGCGCGCCGAACTCCGGCAGCGCATCGCCGACGGCCATCTGACCCGTCAGCAGTATCCGGTAGCTGTCGGGACACAGCGACATCACTTCACTCAAGAATGTCGTTCCCAGAATCTCCGGCATCATCTGGTCGCAGATGATGATCTCCGGCACGCAGCCGACGAGCGCGCGACCGGCTGCGTCGAGAGTCGAAGCGGTTTGCACGTCGTACTCCGCGCCGAATAACCGCTCGAAGATGTCGAGCAGTTCGGGGTTATCGTCGAAATAAAAGACTGACGTTTTCATGAGGAATGCTCCCAAGCGTCGAGGATCAAATGACGAGATTCAAGGTGCGGTGAGGTCAAAGCGATTTAAAAGACGGTTCCGTGTTATAGCAGGGCTACTTTGATGGGACGAGCATCTCGCCGCAAAATAAGCTCACGGACAGAGAACGCCGCCCGCGTCCCGCACCTACCCCTTGGTGGGCTGGATCGAGAGCCGTAAACCCAAAGTATTAAGCAGAGCGTCCAAGCTGGACAGTCGCGGGTTGCCGTCCTCCGAGAGCATCCGGTACATGCTCTCGCGGTTCAATTGAGCCTCCCGCGCCAGTTCCGTGATGCCGCGCGCTTCCGCCACGTCACGCAACGCCCGCAGAAAGACCTGCCGGTCTCCATCCTCAAGCGCCGCATCAAGGTACGCTGCGGCCTCCTCCGGGTCATCGGCCAGTCGCCTGTGGAGTGATTCGACATAGCTGGTCGAGGGCTTCGTCTTTTGCATACGCCGGCTCTCCTCTTATTCGATTCGCTGCTGATAATCCATCCAATAAATTTTCGCGCGTTTGATGTCGCCCTGCTGCGTGCTCTTCGAGCCGCCGCACAGCAGCAGGACAATCCGGTTGCTGACGTTGCCGAAAAGCCCGGCCCGACATCAATCTTGAATTCGTGCACGCCCGCGTTGAGCGAGCGTGTGTCGCCGACGAGTCCAAGCCGAAGCCGTGCGATGCGAGCGTCAATCGCGCCTCGCGCCATGGCATCGCGCAGCCACGACAACCACTCTTCAACCGGGCATTTGCCGTCTTGTGTGACGTACAACTGAACGTCTTTCGGCTGCGCCATCATATGCCTATTGTGGCTTATAAGCTACAGCCCGTCAAGGGGCTTTTCTCAAACTGATTTGCAGAACGTCGGCTAATGAAGTCAGCGTTCTTAAATCTGCGTCAAATTACATACTGGACTTCATAGTTGAAATTTGTTGCCGGCAGAAGATGCCAAACTCAAGGAATAGCGCGGCGGTGCGGAATTGAATTGGTCTGAATAATTATACTGTTCAATAAGAAAATCAGCGGACGGGTCGTTCACCATACAGTAGGTGCGGGCGTGTGATGGGTAACTGATCCCTCCCAGCCTTCATTAGGGGACGAAACGGAGAGGGGGTTCTGCTTTGCCTTCAAAGAACGCGACGAGTCTCAGCTAGCAACTTGGGTTATTTACTTATAAGATGCCGTCGCTATTCTCTGCCGTCAGTTCTTCGGGATCTAAGAACCAGCGGTGCTCGTCATCTCCAGAGTCTCTCGTCGCTTCATCCATTGTGCCCAGTGGTTTTGCCGTGGTGTGATTAAAGGAAAGATTGAAGTGGAATCCGATTCGAACAAGACATTCCATACCGACGACGCCTTCCTGATGGGATACCTGCAACATCTCGTTCGCGCCCATTTCCAGGCGCTTGAGATCCTCATTCAGGCCCGTGACGGTGCCGAAGGGGAATTGTCCGCGCGCGTCGAGGCGAGGCTGCGCGCGCTCCATGAGCGCGGGCCCGAGATCGTTTCGTGTGTGTGGAAGATCGAGAGCATCATGGGCGACCGGCTACACGTCCAGCCGCCAGCACCGCCGCAGTCCATGGCGGATGTGTTGACCCTCTCACGCGCGCTGGAGTCCGCGTTCGAGGCAGCGCCCGAATCGGGCGTCGAAGGATACCGCACAGCGTACGCGTTCGGAGTGCGTTGCGGCATTGCCGAGACGACGGTGGCGATAGCGGCGCTGCATTGGGCGCTGTGGGCGGCGGCACCAAGCGACGCGCAGCTTAGCGAGCGCGGGCACATCATACGTGAAATGCTGGCGAGGTCTACTTCATCTCCGGGAGTGACGAGCAACTGCCCGACGATGAGAAGCGAGGACGATGCCATCATGCGCGCGCTGGGCGCAGCGGCGGCTACCGCCGCACGAGCGCCTGACGACACGTCGGCAGGTGAATTGGCACAGATTCAAGAGCAACTCGGGCACTGTGCCAGGTCCCTTGAGTCCGCTGCGCGCAGCACCCCGCGCGCCGCCGTTCGTGCCTGGCGCGACAAGTATCTCGCTGGCGGCGAGCTGATGCGGCGGCTGGCCGAACACTACCGATGGAGGGTCCCTTGCCGCATAGGTCAGGACGGCAAACCCGAGCCTCACGTCATGGTTTTTGATAAGCGCGTGCTCATGGTGTTCAGCGACTCAGAGGCGCTGGGCGAACGACCCACGTTCCTGCAAACCGGGAAACCCGAAGATCATCTCTACCTCACCTTTCCAGGCACTGCGCTGTTTCGCTGGCTCCCTGACGCAAACGTC
Organism: uncultured Pyrinomonadaceae bacterium; assembly: GCA_964246705.1. Classification (GTDB taxonomy): domain Bacteria; phylum Acidobacteriota; class Blastocatellia; order Pyrinomonadales; family Pyrinomonadaceae; genus DASZCR01. The sequence continues at coordinate 1,970 of CAXTRQ010000316.1, read as the reverse complement.
GATGTCCTCGTCCTCGATCCGACGAACGATCCTCACGCGCCGCACACGATTAATTACCCGCGTGAGATGCACGGCAGACTCCGCGAGGTCGCCGACGAGGTTGCGCTGGAGTTGTCCGCGTGCGACTGGAGCCGACTCGACTTAGCGCCGTTGCGTGCCTACCGCTTCTGGATCCTTGTCTCCGGTGGTCAGGTACACAATCTGATGTCACCGGACGGCTACGGCCGTCCGCGCATCGGCATGTTTTCCTCAGAGGCGGCGCTGGAGGCACACCTCGCCCGCGCTACGCCCGAGCAGGCACGCGACTTCGCCAGTTGGCAGCGTTTGCTGGCACCCGGGGAGGTTCTGTTCCCACAGATGGCTAAGCTTAATGTGGCCGGGATCATTTTGAACCCGAGCGGCCCCGGGAGAACACGCGCGTTCAACAGTCGGACGGTTGAAAAGCTCGCCTCCGGTTGAGAGACCAAACAAGAGACGACCGAGGACATAATTCTCGTTAGAATACTTCCCGTCGGTCGGGGAAGACTGAAAGGAAGAGAGTCGGTGCAGTACCGTCCCATCGTGTTCTTACTCGCGTTGTTTTTGGCCGTCGGACTGCCTGCCTTCATTTTCGTCGCCAGCTTGCGGGCGAAAGCATCCCTCAAGAGGCTGCTCGCCGAACGATTCTCTCGGAGGCCGTTCCCCGTCCTCGAACGACTCTCTCGGAGGCCGCTCCCCGTCCTCGATTTCGTCGTCCCGTCTGGCGGGAGCGTGCGTCTCTACGAGGCTTACGACGACCGTCAGGAGAGCGGGTTCGTACTCGTCCTCGGACTCTGGGATCGGGGCAAAGTGCGGATCGGCACTGGCGGGGTGACCAGCGTGTCTAACGACGTCGCCGGGTTATTCAGGGCAGGTGACGCGTCGTGGATGGAGCAGATGCGAAAAGATCGCCGCCTCATCGTCAAAGCGGTGGTTGAAGGCGGGGCGGTCGTGATCTGGAAGGGATGGCCTTCGCGCCGCTCCGTGCTCGCACATCTCGAAGCCGTCACCTCACTTGAGCCTGTCGCACCTCCTCATACGGGTCGTGACATAACGCCTGCATCGCAGCCCGCAAAGTCCGCCGACACGGGGAAGAATACGCCCGCGAGCCACGACGGGATGCTCGACCCCCTCGACGCTTTCTCTATCCCGCTGGCCTGCGCCGACATCGGCGTCCCCGTCTTAGGATTTGAGTTGATGAGACTGCTGCAAGCACCCGACCCCGTCGGCGCGCGTATTGCGGCTCAAAGGGAGACTTACGCCCGTGGTATGCCATACGCTGCACAGCAGACCGCCGGGGTCGAGCGCCTACTCACCCAGTACGGGATCGCGGTCGAGTCGCCCATCAACGGCTCGGAGATACCCTTCAAAAGTTACTGCCGGTGGTACATGGCCGTCACGCAAGCAATCGCTGAGAGAACGGCGTCCACAAATGCCGAACACGCCCTCGCCGACATCGGACGCCGCCTTGGCGAGTTGACGCAGGCGATGGCGCTGCACATCGCTCTCCTGCGCCTCGGCGGAACACTGAAGGGGTTGCCCTACTCGGAGGAGCAGAGCGGCGAACGCCTCATTAATTACGCGCGAGAACTGGACAAAGCGGCGATGTCTGACGCGCTACCCGCCGTCGTAAGACCTCACGCCGCGCCGCTCGCGCCCTTAGCACGTTCGGTCATCTTCGTGACCGAGATGCCCACGCTCGGGGGCCCCGCAGAGCAGGCGGTGGGGCTGGAACGCATCCACAAAGACCTCTTCGCGCTCACCGACGCTCTGCGCGCCGCTCTGGGTAAGTGAGGCGCGCGGACTGGTCAAATAATATGTTATGTAGACGATAACCCGATTCTGACATTGTACCCGAACCGATGGCAATACAAGCACTTCACGTGAGCCACAGTCTATGAACCTTACCCCTAAAAGTAGAGAGCCAGATAAGTCTCATCAGTCTCCACATC
>CAXTRQ010000315.1:0-4787 GCA_964246705.1 uncultured Pyrinomonadaceae bacterium | reverse complement strand
ATCGCGCGGATTTTAAACCGCGCGACCAAACCATCACGGTCTCGGAATGGCTCGCCTACGGAGTCGAGCGTGTCCCCGTGCTCTACGAGGAAGTCTTGAAACGTCTCGCGCAGATACATGCAGGCCAGACGCAAACCGGCGTCGGCGAAGTTGGCGCGCAGGCGAAGGTCATCATTCTCTCTCCCGCCGACGGCTCTCTAAAGCCGAACGATGCTCCGCACGTTGAGAATGGAGCCAAGAGTTTGAAGCTCGTCAGCGACACCGCCAAAGCTCAACAGCCTGCGCTCTTCGACTTCGCACGCAAGCGGCGCGAAGTGACGCTCGTTAAAACGCAGTAATCGCTCTCGCCGGAGGGCGAAGCATTCAACCACGCAGCGCGCTGGCGGTAGAACGCCGTGGCGCATTCCTGTTATCTTTGATGTGTTCTTATCTTTCTTCAAACGCAGGCGGCGTGAGGCGATGGACAACGAAGAGATTGCTCGGCGCTTCGAGCGATTGGCGATGCTGTTGGAGATACGCGGCGATGACCGCTTTCGCGTCCGCTCTTATCGCAATGCCGCCGAGACCATCGAGACGTGGCCGACCACCATGCGCCGTATCGCCGCCGAAGATGGCTTGAAGGGTCTGCAAGCCATCCCCGGCATAGGCCGCGCCATCAGTGGCAAGATTATCGAACTGCTCGACCACGGCACGTTCGAGGCATGGGAGAAATTGACCGCTGAGACGCCCGCAACCGTTCTCGATTTATTGAAGGTCGAAGGCATCGGCCTCAAGACCGCCGCGACTTTCTACCAACAATTCAAAATCTCTTCGCTCGAAGACCTCCGCCAATTCGTCGACGGCGGCGGCCTTGAAATGGTTGACGGCGTCGGCGAGAAGACCGCCGAGAGAATCACCGCGAGCGTCAGACGACTTACTTGATAGCAGGTGGTAATACCCGATTAGCCCGGCGTGAAAGTTGGGTGTGAGCTTCATAACTCTTCAGTAGGTTCTTTGCCATCCAGCACACCGACACGTTCTTCCAACTCTCGCTGGCGACCGCGCATGTCATAGATATGCGATGCGTATCTGTCAAACCGCGACTTAAGGGTGCGTATGTCAACCCGAATAGCCGCAACATCCGTTCGTACCTCGCGCACCTCCACCTCTAACCGTTCAAAGCGAGCGTCAATCTCTGTAAAGCGAGACTGCGTTTCGGCGCGAAAAGTTTCCATCTCGGCCCGAAAAGTTTCCATCTCAGCCCGAAAAGTTTTCATGTCCGTGCGGAGCGCCCCAACCTCGCGGCTGATGGCGCTCAGGTAATTGAGAATTTCGGTGGTGCGGTCGGTGCTCATATCTCTTCACTCCTTTGAGAGAATCTTTAGCGATTCCGACCGGAGTGGCGGTCTGGCGATGCGCGTCAGTATAGAGCTTGTCGCTGTAACGCACAAAGGCTTGGCGGTTTAAAGCCTCATCCTCTTCACGATCACCAGTGTGATGTCATCAACGGCGGGCGTGCCCTGTGCGAACTTCGTGAGGGCAGCTTCGATTTTGTCGCGGATGCCTGCGGCGGATTCGTCCAGATTGTGAAAGACCACATTCTGAAGGCGGTCGGGGCCGTACTCTTCGCCCGCAGGGTTCTGTGTCTCTGTGACGCCGTCGGAGTAGATGACGAGCGCATCGCCGGGTTGCAGTTGAGTGCGCCCTTCGCGGTAGGGCGTGTCAGGCATGATGCCGAGAGGGAGTCCGCCTGCCGCCAGCTTTTCGACCGTGCCTGCGGCGTGGACGATGAGCGGCGGGTTGTGACCGGCGTTGAGGAACGAGAGCGAGCCGGTCGGCGGGTCGAGTTCGGCGTAGAAGAGCGTGACGAAGCGGTTCGCCGGAATGTTGTCTGCCAAGTAGCGGTTGACCGCCGTGATCGTCTCGGCGATGGATTGATGCGAGGCAACCTGCGCGTGCACGGCGGCGTGCAGCGAAGACATCAGCAGCGCGGCGGCGGTTCCCTTGCCCGACACGTCGCCGAGCGCGATGATCATGCGCCCATCAGGGCGCGGGATAAAGTCGTAATAGTCGCCGCCGATCTCGTATGAAGGAAAGCTGATGCCCTGCATTTCGTAGCCGGAGACGAGGGGCGGCGCGGTCGGTTGAAAACGCTGCTGAATCTCACGCGCCAGTTGTAGTTCCTGTTCCAGCCGCTCGCGTTCCAGATGTTCTTCAATCAGCCGTGCGTTCTCGACGCGAATGGCGGCGACCGAACCGAGCGTTGTCAGAACTTTCAAGTGGTCTTCCGTGAAGCGCGCTTCGGCGAGCGGCGAGTCGGCGTAGATGATGCCGAAGATGCGCTCGCCGACGCCCAAGGGGACGGCCAAGACCGAGCGGATGCCTTGGAAGGTGACCGTGCTGCTTTTAAAACGCGGGTCGTGTTGCGCGTCCGAGGTGAGCACGCTGCGACCTTGCCAGACGACTTCATCAATAATCGTGCGGCTGACGCGAATCTCGCCGACCTCGCCTCGACGCTCGCGCAATTCCGCGACACGCACACGCAGTTCAGCGCCCTCTTTATCATCGCGCAGCATAATCAGGCAGCGGTCTGCGGGCACGGCTTCAAAGACGAGACCGGCGACCTGCCGGAGCGTCTCGTCGAGCGTCGCCGAAGCGAGAAGCGTCACGCCGACCTTACTGATGAGCGCCAGCAGGTCACTGTGCTCGGCAGATTTTTGCGGGGCTTTGTTGACGGAATACGAGCCGGAAGTCTGCGTGCGTGCGCCCTCGATGGCCTCCAAAAGTCCCGACGTGGTGCGATGGCCTGAATCGAAAGCGATGGTCGCCTCCGGAACGGGCGCGGGCATGTCCACCTCTTCGATGGTCGCGCCGGACAACTCGCCGCCGATTGTTCGGTCGCTGAAAGTTATCTCGGTCTCCCCGATTTGAATACGCCCGCCGGGCGCGAGAACCACTTCGCCTTCGACGCGCACGCCGTTGTAGAACGTGCCGTTGGCCGAACCGAGGTCTTGCAGCAAATACTGGCCTCCCTCGCGCCGGACTTCGGCATGCACGCGCGAGGCGAACGGATCGGGGACGCACAGGTCATTGCGCGCCGAGCGGCCAATGGTGATACGCAGGCGTCCGAGGCTGAAAGTCTCGGAAGATTGGCCGGAATATTCGACAATCAGGTCAGGCATAGTGTGAACGATGAAAGTCTCTGGAGATGAAATAGAAGCTCGGAATAATTTTTGGAACTTTTCGCCTGCACAAGCGAATAATAACTCAGGGTTACTTTCCTTCTTCTGGAGCGACAGGGTTGGGGTAACTTTTTCGGAAGCGGTGGGGCGTCGTAGAATCCGCCTCACCGCTTTTTCTCTACCCGCCGCATCGCATCAACACACGACTTCGAGTTTGTTTCTTAGAAGAGCAGATGTTGTTCAGTTTCTTAGACGGTCGTACTCTCTGCCGAGTCGTTGTTCATATTGTTGCGCCTGTCTGCCGAAGCGCCCGCGACGCGCTGTTTGAAAATAGCCGAGCGCCGCAACAATCTCGGCGCGCTTCAGAGAGCGCAGGTCGCGCCCCTCGACGTAGCTCAGGCCGAGATAATAATTTGCATCCGGGTGATTGCCCGCCGCGCGAAACTCCTGCAAGGCTGCCGCACGATTCGACGCTAGGAGCGAGAGACCGCGCACGTAATGCTCTTCGGGCGTGGCAGGTTTTTGTGCGGGCGGCGCGGATGGTTCGGGCGTCGGCATCGGCTGCGGAGTAGGCGTCGGCACAGAGATGGCGGGCGTCGGCGTCGCTGCGGACGGGTTCTGAACTTGAGCCGTCTCCATCGCGCGCGTCGGTTCAGGGCTGGGCGCAGTCTGCGGCTGAGCAATTTCCGAGAGATGTTGGCGCGCGGCATTCGCCACCTCCGCGACCTCGACGGAAGTGAGTTTTTGATAGACGGCGCGCGCTTCTTCGGTGCGCCCCGACTGTCGCAGGGCGTCGGCGTAAGCGAGCACATCGCTCGGGTCTGCCGCCGTCGCCACACCGCCCGTCAACGCGAGCAGGCGGCTGAAGCTTTCGGCGGCTTCCGCGTAGAGACCTTCGCCGAGTTGCGCGAAGGCGAGCGCGCGCCATGCCGTGAAATCGTTCTGGTCGTACTGCGTCACGGCGCGGAACTCTTCGATGGCCTCGCGTCTCGCGCCGCTCTCCAACAGCACGTCTGCCAGACGACGATGAGCCTTGACGTTCGTCGTGTCGAGTTGGACGGCTTCGCGCAGGCGCGCGATAGCCCCGTTCAAATCACCGGAAGCGAGCAGCCCTTCGGCTTCCGTCATCTTCTCTTCCGATAACTTTTTCGGATCGCTGGCAGGCGCAGGCGGCGCAGTATTACTCACTTCGACCGGCGCAGGCTTGCTCCGCAGCCGCGTGACGAGCAACACGCCGGCGACCGCCACAAGCAGCGCAGCCACGGACGCTGCGACGATTAGAGGCCACTTGCTCCGGCGCGCTTGAGAAGCTGCCCCCTGCGACGGCGCTGTCGGTTGAGCATGGACGGTCGGCGGGAGAGTGCCCGAAGCGTGCGGCGACGCCGACACCCCAGCTCCGACGAACGGAATGGGTTGAACTTGCAGCGGCGCGGAAGGCTCCGAGAAAGGCTGCGAAGGGCGCGGCACGGTGATGGTCAGTTCTTCATCATGCGCGGCGTCAATCTCGTGCGCGGTGCGCGTCGCGCCGACCTTCGTCGTGTAGTCTCCCGGTGTCCGTGCGCCCTGTTCGAGTTCGGCGGTGTCGTGCGGAGGCGGCGCTGATTCGTCAACAATCGTGTGTTGGGC
>CAXTRQ010000314.1:0-4894 GCA_964246705.1 uncultured Pyrinomonadaceae bacterium | reverse complement strand
CATTCGATGCAACGCTTTTGGCTGCTAATCCTGACGCCGCAGAGTCGTTGCGGGCGATGAGCGCTGAGCGCGTCGTTGCGCCGTCGCCGCTCACGCTGCGGTTCGAGCAGAGTTCGCAGAATTATAGATACGTGCCGGATGTTTATAGCATAAGGGGATGAATCCGTAGCCGCTCGAAACATTTTAAGTCACAGGTTGTCAAGATACGGTAGTGGGCCGTTTACAATGTTGAACAAAAGCAGCGCAGGGTGATGCGCCGCCCGTCCGGTGACCTCCATGCAGTCTCCTAGCAGATGCCGACTCACGTGGCGATCCCTCAGTCGCAACCGGGAAGCCGTCCTCGTAATAAGTGTCGTGCTGGAGGTAGGCTCGATGACGTGCGGGTCATTCTTTCCTTTTTCTGTATTCCTCCAAGCACTTATCCAAGGGGTTGCCCTCGTTGTAAATGCAATTGCAGAAGCGCTGGCAGGCCTCGGGGCGAGCATTATTGGCGCATCCATTTGTGCACTCTAGCTGAGAATTGCCAGGGCGGATGTCGTACACGAAGTTGTTGATGACGATCACTGAAACGACGGCTGCGACAACACATCCAAAAAACACCACAGGAAACTTGCCGGACATCTTCTCATGTGGCGTTTTACCCACGTCGCTCGATGATGCAAGAGGCAGAACGTATTTCAACCGCGCATAGTCCCAACACAGCAAAAACACGTTTGCTAACAGCATCAGCGTAGCGATGCGAGTGCCTTCAAAGCGGGTCGCATAGGTCAAAACACAAATGTTGAAGATAATCGGCAAATAGAGAATCGCCCCCAGCAACGCCGTCCTTGGAATGAGCAATAGCAGGGCCGCCGTCAGCTGGCTCACGCCGATAAACCTGTAGTAAAAGCCGGTAAGGTATAACGCGTCAAAATAGTGGCCCAGTGGGTGATTCGAGGGTAACCCGGTAAACCGCTCTCCCAGAACTTTTACTATGCCAGAAGGGATAAACCCCAAGGCCAATGCGACGCGGCAAGAGACAGCGAAATAGCGCAGCCATTGGTTCCTCTTGCATTCATCGTAGAGATGGTCAAGGTTGGCACGTAGCTTCATAAGAAGATCCAATTCAAATGGGTGCAGTACGCTCCAATTCTGGCGGCATAACGTCCGAATTCAGCCGCGCCGAGCGAGCAGCACACAATTTACACCGAAGGAAGAATGATGAGAAGCACGCTATCAAGGCGTCGGGTTGAATGAGTTGTTATGCTGCGCGTTCTATGGAAGCAGCCTGTCATAATCAGCATGCGAGCCAATCCAGAACCACACAACGCCTTCTGATTTATCCAAACCCAATGCGCGATAGTGTGCGCCAACTCGAACTGACCATAACTTTTCAATTTTCTTAAAATGCAATGATGGATGTTTGGGATCAGCTTTGAGTAACTGGAAGTTTTTATCTGCGAGAGCACGCACTTCAGGCGGAAGTTGGCGATAGAGTCGCCAAAACTGCGGGGAAGCAAAATGTTTCACAGCGGCTCACATTGTCCCTGCTCAAAATCCTGCTCCGCTCGTTTAAGCAGCGCATCCAGACGACCGGCTTTGACATCCTGCTCAAGCTGTTCATCCCAGACTTGTGCATGAAATTCTTCAAACCATTTAGCCAACTCCGCCAGTTCCGAGGACGGCAGTTGAGCAATAGCAGATTCAATCTCTTTAATGTCCATGTGAGAAGTTTAGCCTACTTTTTTACAGCCAGCAATAATATGCGAAGCAGCATAACGCCGGACTTCAGCCGCGCCGAGCGATAAGCCTTCAACCTGACTTGCAAAGACAACGATGAAAGGCACGCTGTCGAGGCGTCGGCTGCAAGGACTTGTTGTGCTGCTGCATGGATGAAATTCTCAATACTTGATTTTGGGAGCATTCTTCTTGCACAGAAAGCTCTCATCTTTTTCTGTCGGTCCGTAAGTTATAGACCTCACCATTCCATCGCTACTTACCGAATACTCAATGCCTTCTTTTTTGTCGTGATAGTAAGTGGTCATGGTGTCATCCGTGTACCACTTTAGCTTTTCTTTATCAGGAATCTTCAAATCAGCAAAGGGAAATTCTTTATTCAGGTGAATGGTTATATCAACTACGGTATCAACTGGAACATTCCAATTACCCCAATTTGCGGGAAGACCCTGCTGACAAGGCTGGACGACATACATGATGTTGATTCGCCCTTCATCCACATCATAAATATCAATCGGACGCCCTTCCTCAAAAAGCGGCTTCCCAAACATCTTCTTCACATTAGCGCGTGTGGTATGGAGAGGAATGATGCCGCGCCATTCTTTAGCGAAAGAAGCATTCGCCAAACATGAGATGAGGCAGATGCTACCGAGAACTGTTCTGACAAGTTGACTCATAATTCCTCCTAACTTTAGCAAAGCGTAGCAGCCCAACGCTCAATAGGCCGCATGATACGGTAATTCACCTTGTTATCCGCAGATTACCGCATCCTGCGGTCTCATCCGTTAATCCCGGCCTTTTACCGCAACTGTCGGCATAATCACTCTCAAAGCCATCTTTTACCGCTACCTTTCGACCCATCTCCGCATGTCACGTGAGGCTCACGAGTCATGCGGTTAGCAGTGAACTTCCGAGCGGGCAATTTATTCCGGCATCGCGCGGGTGTCAATGATCACTTGAAACGTTTCGAGTCGGGTCGGTATCTCATCCCCACTTCTCGCCGTGCTCTTCCGCCTCCCACGCAATGCCGCCCTCACACAACACCCTTCGTCCTGCTCATAATGCAGTTCGCACGGCGTCTCGCACGCTCCAAGCCGGTTAATGAAAAGGTTGCACCGTTGATGAAGACCACCATCCACCTCCGCAGTCGTGACAAGCGCCAGGCCAGCGTCCATCTCCTCCTGCCCATCACCGCCACCTACGGCGTCAACCGCTCGCCCTCTGAGGGCGCTTTCCACGGGGCCGCTTGTCGAGACCGGCATCAACGCCAAGATTCAATTCGACATTGCAATGCAGATGGTCGAGCCTGCCGACGATGACAACGACGGCGTGTACGGCGTGCAGTATGGATTCGATTCGATTTACGACGCGTCACTTGGCGGACACTGGAAGACAACGATCATCAACGGTTTAAGTTTGGCGACAGCGGGTATCTAATTTATGGACATCTCAAAGTTATCGCGTTATCCCGTCAGCGAGCCTTTCGTTTTTGACGATGGTACAAACGTCTCGGTGACATGGGACGCAAATTACTTCACCAAATCCAGCATTTCCGCCTTCGATGCTCAGTTGGTTACTGTTATTGAATCCGCCCGCGCTCCCATATCGAGAAGGCTGTCGGAACTGAAAGCGGAACTAGCCGAACTGGATCAACCCAAACGGGCAAAGGGTAAGAAGACGCTGACTGAGCAGGAACTTGCGCAAATCGAAGCCCGCGCGAAAGAAATCGGAGACGAGTTAAGTGGACTCACAGATGCCTATGCTGTTGCTGTAGAAGATGCAACCCGCACAGTCTTCGCCACTGAGCTTGCCGAAAAAGTGCTTATGGGATGGGGCTTCACAAGCGATGACAAACCGTTGGCAATCACCGCCGAAGTCTTACAAGTCCGGCCTTCCCTCTTTCTTCGTGACCTCTACGACCACTGCCGGGAATCAAGCCTCCCAAAGCAACTAAGGCTCGCCAGAGCGAGGGCGAGCCTGATGACAGCCGAGACTATGCAAGGTGGCTGATAGACCCCAACCACTTTTATGCCCGCCGACCGGATTATATAGACGAATTTGATGTAGCGGAGGCTTGCGGCGTCTCCGTTCTCTTTTTTGATTCTATCCCTGAGTTTAGAAAGGCGCAGGCGAGAGTGAAAATCAGCGCAAGGGCTAGTGCCTCCATGGAGGCTTCAAAGAAGATGGGCTTTTATGTTCCGCCTGATTTCTTCATAGGGATGTAAGGGGGCGAAATCGAGATACTGAGGCTTGACGCTATCTATACCGGAAGTGATGCGGAATTCAACCGTGTCACGGATAGGGTGGAGTCGCGCCACAAAAAGCTCGCCGCTGAGGTCGAAAAGACCACGGCTGCCTCTGCCGCCGCTTCAGTTAAAACCGCACAAACAGCTGCACAACAATTTGAGGCTCAGTTCGGCTACCTGCCAACAATCCAGAAACGAGCAACGGAAACTTTCACCGCAGTCGGAACAGAAGCGGAGCGGGCGGTAGCACGCGAGATCAACGCGGTCGATGCTCTCGGCAACGCACGGAAGGCCGCGCTCGCCGCTGCGCTCAGAGACGAAACGTCGGCCTATCAGGCGTCCGTGGCAGCGTTTGAGGCGGCAGAAGAGAAGAAAGTAGTCGTTAGTAGGTTCAGCGCGGCAGAGCAAGCCAAAGCGGCGGAATCATTGCAGAGGCAGCGGAGTGCAGCTCTGGCTGGTATCGCGCGCGAGGCAGAGCGGGTGGCGCTATTCGATAAGGGACAGATCGGAAAGGGAACTTCCTATACCGACCAAATTGTTGCCGAATCGAAGAAGAGCATCAAACAGGCTGAGCAGGCTGCCGTCAGCGCAGAGCATGCCATTACAAACACCTCTGCACGGCTCGCAGAGGCCAACACTACTTTAGCCGCAACCGGAAGATCGCTATCCGGTGTGGCTGGTACGTTGACAGTTATCGGAGGGATTGGAGCGGTCGGAGCAATCGCAGCCGGAGGTCTCTTTGAAATCGCAAAATCGGCTGCTGAATCAGGCGACGAGTTATACAGGCTTTCGCAAAGAACAGGATTGAGCGTCGAAACCTTAAGCGCGCTGAAGCTCCCAGCCAAAGAGGTCAAGTCCTCACTAGACGCCCTCGCTCCTAAGTGAATAGCCAAAAGTCTTTGCACGAATAGCTCTTTGACACTACGCTGGCT
>CAXTRQ010000313.1:0-4895 GCA_964246705.1 uncultured Pyrinomonadaceae bacterium | reverse complement strand
TCCAAGCGGGCGACGACGTGATTCGCGCGGCGCTGGCGGCGAGTTTCCCCGACGCGGCGACGATGGATTTCACGGTGGAGAGCCAGCAGCAAGCGGCGCAGGTCACCGAGCGCGCACCGGCCATCATCACCTCGCGTTCGACGGCGACGACGAAGGGATAAGTTGATGAACGGAGACCTTTTCGGCGAGCCGCTGACCACGCAAACCGACCATCCGCTGACAGCGGGCGGTAAGCGCAAGCCGGCGAAGGCGCAAGGTTATGCAGCGATGCCCGGCTCCGGCCCTGAGGGCGAAACGTGCGGCTCATGCAAGCATCACTGCATACGTCGTTATTCTAAGAACTATCACAAGTACGGATTGATGCGCGCCTTTTGGACGGGCGGGACGGCGACTGACATCCGCGTCGGAGCGGCGGCTTGCCGGTTGTGGGAAGCTGGCACGGCCACAGAGGAATTCGGAGGATGAATGGACTGGCAATCCGAGATCGTCGCACGGCTCCTCGTCGCACCGGAATACGCCAACCGGACCATCGCACTGGCAGTCGCGGCGCAACGCGCCGAGCTTTCGGGTGACATCGGATTCTTAAACCGCGCGGTCAAGAGCGGTGCGGTCGAAGGCTTGATCACGCTGACGCAGCTTCTGGTCACGCAAGACCTGAAGTGTTTCGCAACCGAAGTCTCGACGGCGGCGCGCTCGATGCGCTCAACCTACGCGACGCCTGAAGAAGTGGCGCGCGTCATCAAGAAACCGGTCAGCTACGTGCTGGCACAACCAGCCGCTTGATGCGGCGTGAGAGGAGATACTAATGCCGGAAGCCGTGGAGATAGATTTACAGGAGTTGGAGGACTTGACTGCTGAGGGCAAGACCATCGTGCAGGCCGCCGAGGCGCTCGGCATGCATGAGCAGACACTCTACTCCAAAGCGAGTTCTAACCATGAAGTGAAGGCCGCTCTGGAGCGCGGACGGGCGCGCAAAAAGAATGCCACGTCGAATGGCAACGAGGTTTCAGCCCCAGCGCCTGCTGAAGCGCGCGAAACGGCGGCACGCGCCTCTAGCTCGACGAAGAGCGCACGGGTGAGGTCTCCCAAAGCTCGACGCGGCTCGACAAGAAGCAACGGCAGCGAGTCCTCCCGACAGCGCAAATCCGGCACACAAGTTGAGGGAGGCGCTGCCACAGCTATTGCGGCTAAAGCCCTGATTGCTGACATGAACACTTCCCATGATGCACTTCAAGCCGCGATGGTTGAGCTGGCCTACGTCCATTACCACGGCGAGCCGAGTCCAAAGTGTGCGGACGTGCTTGCCAAGGTGCGCAGCGCGGTGGACGGGAAAGCGGCTGCGCTCTAAGGGCCAAACGAATGCGTCGCACGCGGCGGCGATCTGGCGGGACGGCTTGGATTGATGACTGAGGCTGTCCCGCCAGCCACCAAGCACATTCACCCTCTGAGGCCGCTTCTATGAACGAGGAGAATCAATCGCTCAGCTTCACCACGACAGTGATCGGCGACACGGCGCGTCTCAAAGAGAGCGATTACGTCGTCGTGCAGAAGTTTCTCACTGAGCGACGACTGCTGCGGCGTTCGGTCGAGCGTGAGACGGCGCAGAGCCGAAGCGTGTCGGAGTTCGAGTACAACCAAGCGGGAGCGGTGCTGGTGAGCGCGACCAAGTGATGGCAAAGCGGTTGCAGACTGCGTACTCGGGCATGCTGCTTCACAGAGCAATCTCTCAGTTCATCCCTCTTTTTTGGATAATATACCAACCCCGGAAATCAGTATTGAAATGATTTCCGGGGTTGGTATATTATCCAAGTATTCTCATAAGTGTCGCAGCACTGACGCCTCCACACCCAGTTGACTCACTGTTCAAATGGAGATTCCTCACGTGATTGATGAAACCGACAAACCAACTTCCCACCATTCTGAACAAGAGGATTTACGGGTTTCCGAAATCCGCTATCGGCGGCTCTTTGAATCCGCACGAGACGGCATCCTGATTCTTGATGCCACCAGCCGCAAGATCACCGATGTCAACCCATTTATGTCGGAGTTGTCGGGTTACTCTCGGAATGAGTTTTTGGGAAAGGAACTCTGGGAGATCGGTCTATTCAAGGATAAGGATAAAAGTCAGCTTGCATTTCGAGAGTTGCAAACGACCGGCTATATCCGTTACGAAGATATGCCACTTCAGACCAAAGCGGGAAAGCAATGGGATGTGGAGTTTATCAGCAACGTCTATGCGGAAAACGGCCAACAGGTCATTCAGTGCAATATCCGCGACATCACCGAGCGCAAGTTGGCAGCGGAAGAACGCGAACAACTGTTAGCTCGCACCCAAGCCGCGCAGATGATAGCGGAGGGAGCGAACCGGATTAAAGATGAATTTCTCGCCACGCTCTCGCACGAACTCCGCACACCGCTGACTGCAATTGTCGGATGGGTGGACATGTTGCGGAACTCCAAACTCACCCCGGTGGAGTCCTTACGCGCCATCGAAGTCATCCGCCATAGTGCATGGATGCAAGTGCAGATGGTGGACGATCTGCTTGATATCTCGCGCATTATCACCGGGAAGTTACGCCTGAGGATGCAACCCGTTGACCTTGGCACCATCATCATCGCAGCGGCGGATGGCCTGCGCCCGGCAGCGGAAGCCAAGGAAATACGCTTACAGTTGCAACTCGATTCTCTGGCGGGACAAGTCTCGGGTGACCCTGACCGGCTGCAACAGGTGACGTGGAATCTCATCTCGAACGCCATCAAGTTCACCCCTAAAGGCGGGCGCGTGCTGGTTCGACTGGAGCGCGTCGCATCACATGTTGAAGTTATAGTCAGCGATACCGGCCAAGGCATCGCGCCGGAGTTCCTGCCGCACGTCTTCGACCGCTTCCGGCAAGCCGATGCAACGTCCACGCGAGTTCACGGCGGTTTAGGATTGGGTCTGGCGATTGTCCGTCAGTTAGTGGAGCTACACGGTGGGACGGTGCAGGTTGACACTGCGGGCGAAGGGCAAGGCGCAACCTTTACAGTCAGTCTCCCGCTCGCGGCGGTACGTGGTGCGACATGGGGCTTGGAGGGCATGTCTCACCAAGCTCTCGCCTCACCGGAGTTCGACTGTCCGCCACAACTTGAAGGCTTGCGTGTGCTGGTCGTTGACGACGAAGCTGAAACGCTTGAGATGCTGCAATTCATCCTTGAAAGCTGCGGGGCACATGTGAGTACGGCGAACTCGGCAGCCGCCGGATGGGAAGCGATCAGGGCCATAGCGTTCGACGTTTTAATCAGCGACATCGGGATGCCGGAAGAGGATGGCTATACACTAATCGCTAAAGTGCGCGCGCTCGACAAGCAGCGAGGCGGCAGAATTCCGGCGGCGGCGCTGACAGCTTACGCGGGCGAAGAAGATCGCATCCGCACGCTCCGCTCAGGCTTCCAGATTCATGTGCCGAAGCCGGTCAGCCCAAGGGAGTTGGTGGTCGTCGTTGCCAACCTCGCCGACCGCATCGGACACGAGTAGCGGCGTCTATTCGGTGAAGCCACTAAGGCCCCCCCTTACATTCATGCGGGGATGAATCCGTCGCCACTCAAAATGTTTTAAGTCACGCGCGCGTCGCGTTCTTGCATCTCCCTGCCCGGATGGGGTGCTTGAACCTGAGAGCGTGCCTCTTGCCGCGCCTTATCCTCCCACTCTGGGGCTTTCCTGAGTGGCTCGATTTCCTGCACCGCCCGGTTGTCCTTCGTCTCCTCGTGGCGTAGCGGTGGGACTTTTCGCTTAGCGGAATTCCTGCTCGCTGCTGCTCCTGCTGCTACTTAATTTTGGGGTTTTGAGATGGCGAGCGCGGTGGTCGGAATCGAACGGGAGACGCAGGCGCTTTGGGCTGGCGGGAATTGCTAGAGGGAGGGCAGAGGCCAGACCAACTCTAAATGAGAGTGCAATGATTTCCGAAGGCTGACTCGAAACATTTCGAGTTGACAAAGGAAAGACCGAGCGACGCTGTCCTCCTGACATCAGTCGTGCGCCCGGGTCTCCTCAGAATGGGTGGCTTTGAGGAAGTTCAGGATTGCCCAGAAATGCTATTCCAATTTAGCCCAGTGCAAGCTATTGCTTTGCCTCCTCTTTTTTAACTCGGGCAGCGACGGCGGCGATGAACCGGTCGTCGTTGACCAGAGCAATATACGATTCCTCCTGATTGCGCCCCATCACTTCGCGCAATTCGTTGTTGATCTGGGTCTGGTAGGGCGCTGCGTTCGGTTGCGCCGCACGCGCCTTGAAGTAGTTAAGCACATCCAAGTCCAAATACATTGACACTTTAACCTTCGTGCCGCTGGGGCGCATGTCATCTAGCGAGGCTAGGCGCTCTGACGGTACACGCCGAAAGTGCCGGGTGGCACTATTTTCCTCTTCAAGCTTCTCCTTCTTCATACAATCTCCTTTCACCTTTAGTTGCAGGCCACGCGCTGATGAGACGGTAAGTTTCTTCTTCATTTTCTGCACTACGCATCGTGTAGGTTACGGTGATTATTTTACCTTGCGCCACGCCAATGCGCTGAAAACGGGCTTCTTCAGTCGAATGTGATTTATCGTAATCGTCAACAGCAAACGAGTCTGTGAAAACCCAACGGGCGTCTTCAAAACTGACGCCATGGGTTTCTTCATTCGCGGTTGCCTTCTCGTCATCCCACTCGAATTTCATGCCCTTATTATATAGACATATCTGGATATGCCAAGATATATCTTGCATTGTAGAGAAAGTGCTGGGAGGCCAAGAATCAACTAATCGGATTTGTAGCTACAGAGGCTGATGGAAGAGGGCATTGTCTGTCTTTGAGGCACCAGTATAAAGTAACAGTTCAGCTATCGGGGGCGTCTTCTGACACTTAGCGGCGCTCCCCGGCAC
>CAXTRQ010000312.1:0-4905 GCA_964246705.1 uncultured Pyrinomonadaceae bacterium | reverse complement strand
AGGCGTGCCAACGCTGACGCAGCAATGGCAACGAACATGTCAAATGACCCACTAGATGGTAACAAACAATACGTGAGACGAGATGCTGTCTCTCACGGCTGTCGTGGCGGCGCCTGCGACAAGCCCCTTTGCCCCGCCCTCTTGTCGCCAGTGTCACGACGCTTCGAGAAGGACATGGTGCAGCCTGCGCCAGACGCCCGCTTGGTACCAGTCTCGCAGCCTGCGTCGGCACGTCATCCCGCTCCCATACCCCATCTCGGCAGGCAAGTACTCCCAGGGGGTTTTTGCATTAAACCCCCAGGATAGTCAATTAACCGAGATCGGATAAGATCTGTACTGGAGGCCGCGGCTCGCAACTAAGTCAGCGAGCCGTTTAGAGTTGTCGGCGTTAACACATCAAGGGGTGTGGAGGCGGGGTGACTGAGTTGTCGCTTTCGCCCAACGACCATGGCGCTCACCCGCGCGCAGACGCCTCGAATGATCGTAGTCGACGCGCAGGTCGTGACGGCGTCGGCTCCTCGGGGGCAGCGCCGAGTTAGCCAGCCGGCGCCGCAACGCGACCACCACCAGCCTCGCCGCTCAGAAGCCTGATCACTCGCTCCCACACCTCACGTTCCGGATCGCCCGTCACAAGTGGCTCGAACCCCAACTGCAAATACAACGGGATCGCCGCCACCCGATCGGTCGTCGTATGAAGACGAGCTTCTCGACATCCTGCTTGCCCCGCCGTCGCGAGCACACCGATAACCAACGCCCGCGCCAAGCCCTCCCGACGCCGATCCATCTCCGTCGCAACCCAACGCACCCAGCCACACTCTGGAACGTCAGGACGCACCTGCAACGAAGCCGTCGCCACCAGCCGCCCCTCTGCCGCGACCACCAACGTCGCCCTAACCGTCTCGTCACAGAACAGCTCACGCTCAGTACCCGCTGCATCCCACCTCTCAGCCTCAAAAGCGCGGCCCAAGAGCGCCGCCAAAGCGCCAGCCTCCTCTACTTGAGCGCGCCGGACGACCAGCGGCGCAGCCAGAATCGGCAGTGCCGGAACACCAAAGAGCGTCGGCCGCCGCATCGTGACGTCGACTGGCACCGCAAGCGCATCGGATTTCTCACTCATCGGGCTGGCTACCGGACCAGCATCAGCCGCGCCGCTCTGATGGAGCGGGAACGCGCTCGGGCCGCTTCTGGTTTTCACAATGCCTCCGATCTTGGGGACGCAAAGCGGCGTCGGCTGGATGCGGTTGTAGGGCGGCACGATTGGAACAGTATAGCCTTCCATTTGAGACTCGTTTGCAGCATTGGGCATCGTATGGCTTTATGGGTTTGCTCGCATGGCGAGGTACACGAGCGGCGATCAATGCTGGCAGAACCATTTACCGCTTACCGCTGGACGAGCGCGGGAAGGCCGTTGTCATGCTGCTGCTTATAGCACTGTTTCAGGGAAGCCTCCAACTGTTCGGCCTGATCGGCAACACACCAGCCATACGCAAGTTCCCAATCTGAGGCCAACAGCGCCCACAACGGATACATAATGGTATGCCGACCGGCAAATTCCTCGTAGGGGCCGACCGGCACAACGGGCGCTCGGCGGAGCCACACTCGGCACCGGACTCGGGCCGCACGACGGGCGTTCGGTAGGACTCGTTCGCGCGGACGTCGGCGCTGATCGACGTTGACACGATGGGCGCGGCTATGCGCTCACGCCCACGCTGAACCTTACCCGATGTCGGTTAATTGACCATCCTGGAGGGTTAATGCGCCCCCCCTCCCAAGGGATGCCCGTCTTCAGCACGAACAGAATCCCCGTCAGCGCCGCCCGGTCCGACACCTGGGGCGTCCGCCTTTGGGCTTCGGCGGCTCCGGCGGGAGCAGCGGCGCGATCCGCGCCCACAACGTATCAGGCAACAGTTCCTTCGCCATGGCACCCTCCTCCATGGCTCCTATTCGGAACCACGACGTAGACTGGGACGAGCAGGTCTACGAGTGGAAGCCGCTCAGGCAGGTGGATTTGGACTTACTCCGGACGGGCACCTACGTGCGTCAGGGTAATGGGGTACTCATCCGGAACGACAAACGGTACCCAATGAGGTTCAAGAACTTCAGCAATAGGTTCTACATGTTCCTCAGGCAGGAAGAGTACCCGCTCGCCTTCGAGGAGCAGGCCATCCCCTTCCTCTTCACGGAGTCAAGGATTCAACTCCTAGCTCTCAACTCGTGCTGGGAGATCGACGAGTTCTTCCCGCACCGCGCCAGCATCTACTCACGCGCGCTCGCGAAGGGCTTGACGGCCGCCGACAGACAGATTCAGCAAGCGAGGCAGGAGGAGTCGCTGTCGGAGCGCTCGGAGATTCTTCGGCTGGCGATATGGCACCACCCGGTCACCGGCAGTGAAAAGATCAGCGACGACGCATTCCTAGATCGCCTGAAGCAGGCTGGGTTCAAGCTCTGCCTGCACGGGCACGGGCACGAAGTGCGGGCAGCTCTAGTCGGCTACACGCACCCCGCCCGGCAAATTCACATCGCCGGGGCTGGCTCCTTCGGCGCGCCTGCCAACCAGCGCCCGGAGTCGGTGCCCCGCCTGTACAACGTGCTGGAAATCGCTCCCGACCATAGCGAGATTAAAGTCCACACCCGCTGGTTGAGTACCCCCGGCGGGGCGTGGGACGGGTGGGCGGTCTGGGAGGGCAAAGGCCCGGAGGAGCGCCTGACCTATTACAGAACCAAGTTGCGTTGACGGTCGGGTCAGGAGCCGCAGGTCGTCGCGGGCGAAGACCAACGCCCTACGCCCTCTGTCATATCCCTTCCTCATAAGACAACGTGTTGACCGGGTTCTGCTCCAAGTTTTCGCGCGCGTGGTCGTAGCGCTGCACGGAGCGGGGGTCTCTGTGTTTGGTCACCATCTGAACCTCGCGGTAGCTTCTTCCGTCGTTTAGTAGTTTGGTGATGACCGTCCGCCGCAAGTCATGGGGCGAGACGCGCCCGAGGCCAGCGTGTTCTGCCCACCGCCTCACAATCCTGTTCGCATGGCGAGACGACAGCGGCTTCGCGAATTCGAGGGTGCGGTAATTCGTGTGGGGCTGGAAGATATACTGGTCTTCGCCCCCGTCCCCAGCGTCGCCCTCCTCTCGCGGTCCAGTTCAAGATAATAATCGATGGCACACTTTACATCGGGCGGCAGCGGCCAGACCTCTTCCCTACCCCGCTTCACTTTGAGCCTGAGTGTCCAACGCCCGTGGCTCCACTTAATGTAAGAGAGGCGGGCGGTACATGCTTCCGTAACTCGCAAACTCAGCCTCAACATCAACAGCATTAGCGCATGGTCACGGGCACCTTCCGCAGTCGTGCGATCCGGCTCGCTCAGTAGGTGACGCACCTCTTTCGGCGTAAGGGCTCGACCCGCGGGCGTGTCGGACGCCGGCGGCGGCGGAACGAGCCTCGTCGAGGCCGGGTTACGTTCCAGATGTCCGTCGGCGATTAGGAAGTCATAAAAGCTCCTCAGGATGGAGAGTTTCAAGGCGACGGTGTTAGCGCTCTTCTTACTGTTGAGCAGATGGTCACGATAGGCGATAACGTGCTGGGGCGTTACCTGGGCCGGGTGAACATGTTTGACGAACCCGAAAAAGCCCCTTATGGCCATACTGTAGGTTCGCCTTGTTGCTTCGGATATGGACTTAAAGATGAATGTGTCTGCGAAGTGGAGGTCGGCTTTCCGTATGTCTGCGGCCCGTTCCGGACTCTGAAGTTCACTCTCATCACACATTTTGGGAGCTTCAAAGTTACTTCCGTCAGGCGCTGGCAGCATAGTCCCTCGTATTAAAGTCCTTCACTGAAATTTTAAAGGTATTACACGATCCGGATTGGTGTCACGCGATTGTACCACCGAAAGGGCAGAGTCTACCGGTGTTGCCCTTTCCTGAAGCGGTTCGAGGTAAAAGCCATCGGCGCACTTCGCGGCGTATGCATCCGCATCTGGTAGTTTTCGCATAGTGAGGAAATGCTTTATTTATAGCTAATTGCAATTGAGTGTAACCCGGTAGCCGCAGTGCGAGAACCAGCCCACGCAATCCGATTCGGTGATGAGTTCAAGCGCCGCCCTGAAGGCCCGCTCCAACTCTTCTCCGGTTCTCGCTTTGGCCGCGCGTAAAGCCGTCTTGATCTTTGACCACATCAACTCGATGGGCGAAAAGTCCGGCGAATAAGGCGAGAGCCAGATGACACAGGCTTCGCACTCTGCCGCCACCTCTTCGATTCGGCTGGCGTGATGAGCCGTCAAGTTATCGAGCACCAGCACGTTGCCAGGCCGGATGGTCGGGCGCAAGACTTGTTCGATGTAGGCGTTAAAGGCCGAGGTGTCAACCGCGCCTTCCAAAGTCATCACGGCCTCAACGCCTGAAAGCCCAAGAGTCCCGATCAGCGAATGTTCGTCGAGCAAGCTCTGCAACTCTGAGAGCGAGATGTCGGCTTGCTCGCGCACTCTCCGCTTCAAGAGTTGGCGCTGCCGCGAGTTCAAGCTAGATGGCTTGCCCCCGCCGTGGGCCAGCGGTGCGAGGTCGCCAGTCGCCCTCCACTGTCGCAGCATCTTCTTGACGAAAGCGGTGCCGACGCCGAAGCGGGCGGCAATCTCAGAAATCGAGCCGTCGCCTTGCTCATAGGCTCGGACGACTCGCTGGCGTAAATCTAAAGAATAGGCTTTCATACCGGCAGCTTACTCTTTGGATGCACGCAATCGCAATCAGCTATAATTGTAACAAGCCTCTAGAATCCGGCAAGTGAGTTATCCACAATCGGCGGTGATTCCTATGTCTGTACCTCTAGATTTAATTACTCAAAGAAACCTGATTCTCGTAAAGCAAATCTATCAGCGAGCGGTGGTTCAATCGGCCTCTCATCATAGCGATGTGGACA
>CAXTRQ010000311.1:0-4936 GCA_964246705.1 uncultured Pyrinomonadaceae bacterium | reverse complement strand
ACGCCGACTCGAACAAACCTTTTTCTAACGACCTCTCCGGTATCAACAGCACCGTGCCGGGCGTAATCTGACGCGGATCAGAAATCTTGTTACGTTCGGCGATCTCCCGCCACAGCCGCCAGTCTCCGAGATAGAGGTGTGCGAGTTGAGTAATGGTGTCGCCCTCCACGAAGAGATGCTCGCGCAGCCCTGCCGCGTCTGTCAGCGGCACCGCCACACCGTATCGCTCTGTTGGACTGATGCT
Source organism: uncultured Pyrinomonadaceae bacterium (assembly GCA_964246705.1). Lineage (GTDB taxonomy): Bacteria > Acidobacteriota > Blastocatellia > Pyrinomonadales > Pyrinomonadaceae > DASZCR01. The sequence continues at coordinate 4,692 of CAXTRQ010000311.1, read as the reverse complement.
TCGCATGGTCAAACAGTGAGACCTCAACCGACGTTGGTCTTGACGACTTTCGGAGTCCGTCCATCATCCTGAACCTGAATAAAGGATAGATTGACTTTCGCCCTCAGCGGCACGCCGTCGTCAGCGAAAGGCTGAGTCTCCGTGACTTTGACCTCTTCCAACACGACTCGCTCCTGTCTGTCGCCCCAGAGCACGACGAGCGGCGCAGGTGCACCCTCTTTTGTTTCTTCAAGCAGCGCCATCAGCGCCTTGATGTGCGGAGTGATGGAGTTGCCCTTCACGGAATCATCTAAATCAAGAGCGAAATCCAACTTGCGCGGGTCGTTGTTGCGATATAACAAAGGTTTGACGCCGTGACTCACGTCCTGCGGCTCCCAGTTCGCCCTTCCCGTCGTGTTGATCTCAGTGGGGAAATATTTGAACGTGAGCGTTTGACCGGTCGCCAGGTTTGTGATGAGCAGAGCATTATTCATGCGCGCGCCTGCTCTTTCTGCCACGCGGTCGCTACTATTTCAGGGACTCGCGCCGTGTGTTCATCGAGTAGACGCTGCACCTCGCCTTTGATCGCAGCAATATCCATGTCAGAACCAGCGCCCTCAATCTGAAGCGTCAAGCTCGGCGAGTAAGTGACATAAACCGGCGCTGGCTGCCGACGTGAGAAGGCGGAGTAGTTAGGCTCTCCGGCAAAATCCCCGTCCCGCCACCGGCGTGTCACTCTGGCAGGAATGATTGCTTCGTCGTCATGGATAATTGCCCCGCCCGCACGATCCACGAAGCCACCTGTAGCTAGTTTTGGAAAGGGCGAAGGTCGAGCGACTGACTGGCCCGGCTGACCCATTCCAAATGTCCGTCCGCCCATCGGCGCGCCGATGCTGATAGGTGCATCATCAAACCTCAAATTTGATATATGGGACGCAGCCGAGTCTAAAGAATTAGTCACGCGGGTTAGTGACTCAGGCAACCTGCCAGTCGGAGCTAGCAGATCGAGGAAGTTTTGAGATAGCTGCGCCGCCTGAAGACTCAACTCCTGTTGCGATTTGGCAAAGCCGTCAGGGTTGATGAGCTTCAACATATTGTTGAATCTATCGCGCGCCTCATCTGTTGGCTTCAACTGCTCAAAAGCTTTGCGGACTTCTGCAAGCACTTCCGGTCGCTTCAATTCCGGTGCGCGCTCGCGCATCAACGGTACGGCCTTTTCCTCGTCAGCGACACGCATCATCGCCGCTCGCTCCGATAAACCTCTGGACTTGTAGGCTTGCGCGCGTTCGAAGAGGTCGCCTCGCTTTTTGAGCATCTGCTCATAGACGCCAAGATACTCTACTGATGCCTCGTCTCCTTTGTTCGTGTAAGGATTGGCAGGCTCGAACATTTGACGGTAATAGCCCTTGCGCTCAGGCATCAAACCTAGCTCTAACTGACGCCCGCCAGCTTTGGCAAAAGGGATCGGAATACTGCCAAAAATTGGGTCTTTGGCGGGTCTCTCCACACCACCCTGAAGCGTCTCCAGTACGCGCTTTGCGGTGTCACTGTATTCGCTATTTGGGATTGGTTTGCCAGCTTCCCGCTGACTTTCGATGAAGCGGTCGGATGCCCTATCTCCAAGTTTTGCCGAATCAATAAGGTTTGCTTGAGTCTTTTTGTTTTCTTCAAACCATCGCATTAGCTCCATGATTTGGCCGATGGTGTAGCCGGCGATTTCTAACGCCATCACTATTTTGAAAGGATTAGCCGCAATAGAGTTGAGACCGCCTCTTAGCCTCCCAACCTTGGTATTGACTTGATCAACTGCCAGACCGCCCCGCCGTGCGCCAGAAACCACAGGATCAAACGGATCGCGCATCCTACTTACGTCGCTTGCTAGCTGCCACAATTTCCAAGCAGTGGTCATGGCTTTGATGCCACTGGCAACAGTGATTGCAGCGCCCGCATATGCGACGAGCGTAACAGCCTGCTTTGAAACATCAGGATGCGCTTTGGAGAATTCCTGAAGATTACCGACAAGCACATTGGCCTTATCCGCTGCACTGCCTAACGGTTCTAACAACGGAGTGAAAACAGTAACTTTAAGATTGCTTAATGTTCCCGACAAACTCTCGATCTTCGCGTTATACGTTGCGGTCTTTTGGTTGATTTGCTCTTGTAGCGGCAGTATTGATTGAAGCTCTTTATTGGAATCCCTGTAGCCTTGCACCCCTGCCTTAGAGAAGACATCAGCAACCCCCATGCCTTCTCGCTCGAAAAGACGCTCCATCACGCTAAGTCGTTGCTCATCTTTCAAAGATCGAAGCTTTTCGAGTTGAGCAAACACGTTCTCGTCGCCCATGAAATTCTTTTGCTTGTCGAAAAACTCTAAGTTTATTCCTTTCTTCCGAAGCTCTGCCAGCGCCTTTTGCTGCGGCTTGGTTTGCATCGTCATGCGTGAGAAAAATGCACTCAAGTTCGTGCCTGCCTGCTCTCCGACGATGCCCTTGCGGTTCAAGAGCGAGAGCATTTGAACAGTTTGCTGCGCGCCCGTCGCGCCGGTTATTCCTAACGGCGAAGCGGCGCGCGGCGCAAAATACTTGGTCGCCTGAATCAAATCCATCGGGTCTGCGCCAGTCGCTCCGCGTGCCCTCGCCATTAAATCGGCAAGGTCTGTAAACTCCCGACCCTTTAATCCAAATTGCTGGCCGAATCTGGCAAGGGGTGTCCCTACCTCTTCGGGTAAGACACCCATGACGACGGACAAATTTGATAGTGCTTCGCCTGCGCCTTCAATCATCGTGCGGGCATCCATGCCGCCCTGTCTCGCGGCGATAAAGCCCCTTACGAATTGGTCAGTCGTGCCGGGGAGCTGGTTTCCTAAGCGAACGCTGATAGATTCAAGCTTGCTCATTTCTCCGGTCAGTTGTGAGACATTTACTTTACCGTCACCACCTAGGCGAATGATGCTTGTCCGCAGGTCTGACATGGAGGATTGAAAATCGCCAGCTTCACGTAGTCCGCCGCGTACGAATCCGAGCGTCGCCAACCCGGCAGCGCCAGTGAGGAATGGCACTCTAATATCATCAACGCCCGCTTCATCGCGCCGCATGCGCATGTAGGCACGCTTGAGATTGAACTTTTCACGCAGTAAGCGTAGATCGTGAAGTTCCCCGCTTGACGAAAGACGGAACTCGCTCTGCCGTAATCGAACACTGTCCTGTTTAAGCTTAACCTCTTCCCGGAGCGCCCTTGTATTGCGCGCCGCGCCATCGGTCTTCGTTCTCGTCTCTTCTCGTGTGAGACGGTGTTGTTCGGCCTGCAAGCGGCTCTGGTCTCTCGCTTGCTCAAATAGTAAACGATTCTTCTCTCTCTGTACCTTGAGTTCTTCTGTCGCAGAAGTTCTTGCACCCCCGTTGCCGGTCTTTGGCTCCCTCGGCAAGCGTGGAACTATAGGCTTGCCGCCGCTGGTATTACCGAGTGCCTTATTCAGCGCGTTGACTGTTTGAATGGTCGCTTTGGCCTGTCCGTCAAAGCCGCGCAGTTTGGTGACGTTCTTATCCAGCCCGCTACTCAGTCGGTCAGAGAGCGTCAGCAAAATCTTTAATTGGTAGGTGGAACTGTTCGCCATGAATAAAAAAAGCCGCGATCCATTATCAGGATCAAAGGCATGTAGAATTACCGCTTACCCGAGTGTTGAATCTGCGCTACAATCCAGCCATGCCTGACGACCCGGAACAAGCTCTGAAGAGAGAACTTATCGCCGGCGCTGGTAAAGGTTGCGCCGGGTGTTATTTCATCATCGGCCTTTTACTTCTAGTGGTAGCGGCTGTCTTTCTCTTCATCTTTCTCACAAGCAAGTAGCAGCGCCTTCGATTCAGCCTTCGTAATCTTCGAGAACCATCCTCACGTATTCCCTTCGAGTAGAGTTAGGAAGACTTAAAATGTAATCTTCATGCCAACCATAAGCGCGAGCCAGAATGTGGACATCGCGTCTAATCTTCGACTGTAATTGAACACGAGTTGCGAAAAGAATTTCTCCATCGTTGCCTCGCTTCGCTCAGGGCGACCATATCCAGCCAGTCGGCCTCTTCAAACATGGAGATGTCAAAAGGCCCGGAGTAGCCTGCCGCGCCGTCCTCGTCGCCGGATTTTGATAAGCTCTTGATTTCCCGCATCAGCAAGAGTGGCAGATCGTGAGTGCCTTTCTCTGCTTGCCTTTCGACTTCAAGCTCATCGAAGCCGGTCAGCACGTTGCCGAACTCCACTATGTCGTAGACCTGTCCGCCCGCCGTCAGACCGAAGGCGAGGCGTACCTTCTCATCAGACAATGATTCGGTTATGCGTTCGCCCAAGGTCTTCGCCAGGAAAACATTGCGCCCTTCAGAAAGAGCTTGCCTGTCGTAAGCTTTGAGTTTCAACAACACACCGAGTGGCACTGGCAACGAAAGATTGCCGAACTCGGTAATACAAGCCGCAGTCATCATCAACTCAAAGTTAATATTGAGTTGACTCTGCTCGTCCCTGTTGATCCTGAACAAGTCTGCGCCGGTCGGACGGCGGCTGATGACGATGCGCTTCTGAGGCGTGCGGTCTTCGCCTTCGAGCGGGACATGCCCGTCCTTCAAATTGACAACAACCTTCAAGACAACCTCCTATTAAGTTAAGCAACTCGACGAACGTCGAAAGGCCGAAGCGTAATCGTCACGGTCGCTGATCCCGTCCCTTCCG
>CAXTRQ010000310.1:0-4943 GCA_964246705.1 uncultured Pyrinomonadaceae bacterium | reverse complement strand
CGCCCGCCCGCCAACAGCAGCCGGGCGGGGCGGGGGGCATGGTCCTCACGTCCCGCGGGCTGGGGCGCGCGTCCGACCTCTCCGGTCTGTTTGAGACTCTCGGCCGACTCTGGGTCGCCGGGGTGGTGCTTGATTGGAACGCTTTCCACTCTAGTCAACCCCGCCGCCGCATCCCTCTGCCGACGTATCCCTTTGAACGCCAGCGATACTGGATTGATGCTCCGACCCAGACCGGTGCTCTGGATACGTCGCTCGATGCGTTGAGGCGGAAGCCGGACGCCGCCGATTGGTTTTACGTTCCCTCTTGGAAGCGTTCGACCATCCGGCGAGAAACTGTCGAACAAGGAGCAAAGGCGAAAGAGCACTGCCGCTTAATCTTCGCTGACGAATGCGGACTCGCGTAGCTACTCAGCGTTTGGGAGACGAGGGTGTGGAGGTTTTAGTCGTCAAAGCGGGCGAGCGATTCGGCAAGGTCGCCGAGCGTGTTTATGAAATCAACCCGCGTCGGCGCTCCGACTACGACGCGCTATTCGCCGAGCTTCGCGCAAACGGTAAAACCCCGGAAGCGATTCTGCACGCATGGGGTGTTTCAGATGAGTCCGAAACACCGCCGACGCCTGAAGCTTTCGAGTCGTTGCAGGCGAAAGGTTTTTACAGCCTGCTTTTTCTGATGCAGGCGATAGGCGAGAGCCTGCTGGCAGTGCCGCTGCGCCTCGCCGTCGTCACAAACAACGTGCAGGAGGTGACGGGTGAAGAGGCGTTGTCGCCGTTCAAAGCGACCGTGCTCGGACTCTGCAAGGTCATCCCGCAGGAGTATCCGCAGGTTAGCTGCCGCTCGATTGACGTTACTCTCCCGACACGCGAGGCGGAACGCGAAGCCTTGGCCGGTAATCTCATCGCCGAGCTTGCCGCGCCCGACATCGAGACGACGGTCGCCTATCGCGGGCGTCACCGATGGCTGCAAATCTTCGAGCCGGTCAAGTTCGTCGAGACGCTTCGAGAGTCGTCCAGCGCGGGGGGCTTGCGTGAGGGTGGTGTTTACCTTTTGACGGGCGGGGCAGGTGACATTGACCTAGCACTAGCGCGAAACATTGCTGCGACAGTGCGCTGCAAACTCGTTCTGCACGTCGCAGCGCAACTCCCTACTCGTGACGAGTGGCCGCAATGGTTGGAAGCACACGATGAGCAGGACGAAGTTTGCCGAAGCATTCGCAGCGTCTTGGAGCTTGAAGAGAGGGGAGCGGATGTCTCGCTCTATAGCGCGGATACGAGCGACCTTGAACAGATAGCATCCGTGATTGCCGACGCGCGCGAGCGTTTCGGCGACATCAACGGCGTCTTTCACACGGCAGCAGTCACGGGCGGCGGCATGATTCAACTGAAGACGCAAGAGGCGGTCGAGGCGGTCTTCCGGCCGAAGGTCTTGGGGACGCTCGTGCTGCACGCACTGTTGAAGGATGCGCCGCCGGATTTCTTCATGTTGTTCTCGACCACGCTTTCGTTGACGGGCGTCTTTGGTCAGGCCGACTATTGCGCGGCGAATGCTTTTCTCGACGCGTTCGCGCGCACGCAGACGGCCACAAGCAGAACTCTGACGGTAGCCGTCAATTGGAACTTGCCGCATTGGGAAAATTGGCAGGAGGAGGCGCTCGCCGGGGCATCAGAGTTTCAAACACAGTTCGCGGAGATGCGAAAGGCTTACGGTCTGACGCCTGAAGAGGGTGTTGATGCGGTGCGACGTATCATCGAAGGCTCGCAACCGCAAGTCGTCGTCTCGACGCAGGACTTCCAAGCCTTGATGGACGCGCAGAAGCAGGTCGCCGCGAGCGACGTGCTCGACCAACTGAAGTCCGCGCCCGTGCCCGGTGGAGCGCAGGGCGACGAGCGGGCCGAACAATACGCGCGGCCTGAAGGCGAGACGGAGCAACGCGTCGCGGGCGTCTGGGAGGAGCTTTTCGGCATCGCGCGCGTGGGACGCCGCGACAACTTTTTCGAGCTTGGCGGCAACTCGCTCATCGCCATCCAGTTGGTCTCTCAAATACGCAAAATCTTTCAAGTGGAATTGGCTTTGAATCGTCTCTTTGAATCGCCGACCATCGAAGGGTTGGCCTGCGCCGTTGAAGAGAGCCGGCAAAAGGCGAAAGAGACTGAAGAAATCGAGCGCCTCTTGAGGGAGATCGAAGGTCTCTCGCTCGACGAGTTGCAGTCCCACCTGTCTCAAGAATTACAGACCGGGAGCGAGCACAGCCTAGATGGATGACATCGCCAAGCGTCTTGAGGCGTTGACTTCGGAACAACGCGAACTGCTGGAACTGCGACTCAGAAAAAAGGGCTTGCAGTCTCCGCTATCGCGCGATGCCTCGACCCTCACGGTCGAGACCGTAGCGCCTGACGGCCTCACTCCTGAGAGCCGCGAAGACCCCCTCGCATGGAAGGAGCGGAGAGTCGAACGGAGCGTGCGCTTCAGCATCTACTTCTTCTCTGACGACGGCTCGAAAAATAGCGACGATAAATATCGTCTGCTGCTTGAAAGCGCGAAGTTCGCCGACCGTCAGGGCTTCAGCGCCGTGTGGACGCCGGAACGCCACTTTCAAGCTTTCGGGGGGCTGTATCCGAACCCGTCCGTCTTGAGCGCAGCGCTGGCGATGATTACAGAGCGCACGCAGATTCGCGCGGGAAGCGTCGCCTTGCCGCTGCATCATCCGGTACGCGTCGCGGAAGAATGGTCTGTGGTTGACAATCTATCGCGGGGGCGCGTCGGCGTCTCGTTCGCTTCCGGCTGGCATCCCGATGACTTCCTGTTCGCGCCGGATGCTTACGAGCAGCGCAAGGAGGTGATGTTTCGTTACATCGAGACGATCAGGAAGTTGTGGGCGGGCGAGTCCGTGACGTTTCAGAGCGTGAACGACAGCGCGGTTGAGGTGAGCATCCTCCCGAAGCCCATCCAAGCGCAACTCCCGATTTGGATTACCACGGCGGGCAATCCCGAAACGTGGAACAGGGCCGGAGAGATTGGGGCCAACGTGCTGGCGGCGCTCCCCGGCTATGCGCCTCAAGACCTCGCCGCGTTCGTCCACAACTATCGCGCGGCGCGCGCCCGTCACGGACACGACCCGCATAACGGAATCGTCTCCCTGATGGCCCACACCTTTATCGGTGAAGATAATGAGACGGTCAAAGAAAAGGTGAGACAGCCTTTCTCCAACTACCTGCGGACTTACTTCAAGCAGTTCGAGAATGTCCACTCTGACCCGTCGAGCCTGAGCGAAGCCGACAAGGATGCTTTGATGGCGGCGGCCTTCGAGACATATTTCCACAACCGCACCTTGATGGGCACGCCTGCCAAGTGCGCCCGCCTCATCGAGAGTCTGGCGGCAGCAGGGATTGACGAACTGGCCTGTCTCATTGATTTCGGAGTTGATACCGACTCCGTGTTGGAGAGCCTGAGCTACTTGAATGAGTTGAAAGAACATTTCGCGCAAGCGTCGAGTGAGGAAGAATGAGCGATCTGGCCGAGAGAATAACCGCGTTAAGTCCGCAGCAGCGCGCTTTGTTTGAAGCGCGGCTCAAGAAGAAGGGACTCCACGCTCCTGAAGCGCAGGCGATTCCGCGCGTCGAGCGAACGGCGTCGAACCTCTACCCGCCATCCATTGACCAGGAGCGACTGTGGTTTATAGACCAATTTCAGCCCGGCAACACGGCTTATAATATCTTCACCGCCAGCCGCTTGAGAGGCCCGCTTGATGTCGCCGCCATGCGCCACGCCGCCAACGAACTGCTCCGACGCCACGAAGTCCTGCGCACCACCTTCAAGGTTGTCGAAGGCCAGCCGATGCAATTTATCGCTCCGACTCTTGAACTGTCTCTGACGCCCGTCAATTTGGAATCGCTGCCGGAAGCGGAACGCGAAGCCGAAGCCCTGCGTCGTGTGACGGAAGATGTTTCCGCGTCGTTTGATTTGGAGCAGGGGCCGCTCGTGCGCGCCGGTCTGCTCCGTGTGGCTGCGATGGAGCACATCTTCTATCTCAACATGCATCACAGCATCACAGACCGCTGGTCAGCCGACATCATCGAACAGGAGATCGGCGCACTCTACTATTCCTTCCTTCAAGGGCAGCCGTCGCCTCTGCCGGAACTCCCGATTCAGTTCGTAGATTATGCCGTCTGGCAGCGCGAGAGGATGCGCGGCGAAATTTATCAGTCCCAGCTTGCCTATTGGAAGAAGCAGTTGGAAGGTGCGCCCTTCGTGTTGGAACTACCGGCGGATAACCCGCGACCGGCCATTCAAACCTTTCACGGCGGGCGCGTCTACTTTCATTTCCCTCAAGCCTTGCTCGAATCGCTCAGGGAACTGAGCCGCGAGGAAGGCGTGACGATGTACATGACGTTGATGGCCGCCTACAAGCTGTTGCTCTATCGCTACACGGGACAGGAGGACATGCTGGTGGGGTGTTCGATAGCCAACCGCGACCGCCCGGAGACGCAGAACATGGTGGGCTTCCTGCTCAATCTGCTCGTGCTGCGCACGGACATGTCGGGCAATCCGACCTTCCGCGAGTTGCTCGCGCGCGAGCGCGAAACGGCACTCGGCGCTTATGCGCATCAAGACTTGCCTTTCGGCAAACTGGTTCAAGAGTTGCGGCCTCGGCAAGACCCAAGCCGCAACCCTATCGCACAAGCGGCCTTCATCTATCTCGATTTCCCCGCGTTGACGACGATGGAATCAATGGGTCTCGAAGTCACGCCGCTCGTGATTGACAACGGCGCATCCAGATTCGACCTGACGCTCGCTTTGACAGAAACCTCCGACGGCTTCGATGGCTCGTTTGAATACATCGCCGACCTCTACGAGCGCCCACGCATTGAGCGCATGGCGAAACATCTGGAAACTCTGCTGGAAGGGATCGTCGCGGACGCCGACCAGCGCATCTGCGACCTTCCGC
>CAXTRQ010000309.1:0-5084 GCA_964246705.1 uncultured Pyrinomonadaceae bacterium | reverse complement strand
TCCCGGCATAGTCATTGCACAGGCGTCTGGCAGAATGACTGATGTTGACAGTCAGAGGACGATGATAAGTAAGCGGGAAGGCCGGATGAAGGAAGTAGCCAGCAGCTTCGCACAACTCATCGTTATCATCATGATTATGATTACGCTCGCCGCCTCGTCGGCGGCAGTCGCACAGTGGGCTTCAGGCGGTGAGTCCTCAAACGACACGGTCGGAGCACAGCAGGCCGCGCGTCTCTGAAAGATTTGGGACGTGAGAGAACAAGAATTTACTGACGATTAGCAGTTTACCTCTCATACACAAAAGGCATTCGACGAACTCCGCGAGGAGCGGCGGCGCGCATGTGCGCGTGCAAGGATTAGTGTGGCTGTTCGTCAGAAAAGAAGAGGCATGGCAATCGAAATCACATCCGTCCACGAACGCCGCCGACGCCTGCCGCGCCTCCGCCGCCGACGGATAACGGCTCGTGTCCGCGAACTTTCGGAAGCGTCTCGCAAACGCTCGCGCCTGCTTCGTTTCTTCTGCGTAACGCTGATTATCCTCTGCGCCGTTGCGACCACGACCTTCGTTTACTTCTATATCTCTTACGCACGAATTGTTGATGAACGGCTCGCCTCCGGCTATCTGACAAGCCGCGCGGGCATCTACGCCGCGCCGCGTGTGCTGCGTGCGGGGCAGAGCCTCTCGCGCGAAAAGCTCGCCGAGACGCTACGCCGCGCCGGATACGTCGAGGCCGAGGCGAGCAACGTCTGGAACGGTCGCTTTATCCTCGGCGAAAACAGCATTGAGATTGAGCCGCGCCGCTCTCACGAAAAAGTTAACGGCACAGGTTCAACGACCGCCCACGTCCGCGTCGAGTTCGATAAGCGTGAACGCATCGCGGCGATAACGGGCGACGGCACGCCGCTCGAATCCTACACGCTCGAACCGGAATCGCTCACGAACGACGCGGCGATGAAGACAGGCAAGCGCGGCGCGCTCTCTTACTCAGACATTCCGCCCGTCCTCGTGCAAGCGATTCTTTCCATCGAAGACCGTCGCTTCTTCGAGCACAGCGGCCTCGACGCCGTCGGCATCGCGCGCGCGCTGTGGAGTTGGACAAGCACACGCGGCGAAGGAGACGAAGACCGCAAGCAGGGCGGCTCGACTATCACACAGCAGCTTGTCAAAAACACATACCTGACGCCGGAGCGCACGCTTCGACGTAAATTGCATGAAGCCGTCCTCGCCAGCGTGCTTGAGCGACGGCTCTCGAAGCAGGATATCTTCGCGCTCTACTGCAACGAGATTTATCTGGGTCAGCGCGGCAGCGTCGCCGTGCGCGGCGTCGAGCAGGCGGCGCGCGTCTACTTCGGCAAAGAACTGAAAGACCTCTCGCTCAGCGAGGCCGCGACCATCGCCGGGATGATTCAAAGCCCGGCCTCTTACGCGCCCGACCGGCACGCAGAGCGCGCGAAACTCCGGCGAGACACCGTCATTGACTCGATGCTGCGCGACGGCGCAATCACCGCCGGAGAAGCGCAGGACGCCGCAAACCAACCTGTCACCGTTGCGCCCGCCGAGCGGCGCGACGCGACCGCGCCCTACTTTATTGATTACGTCAACCGTCTCGTCGAAGCGCAGCATGAGACGGACGCCGCCGCCGGAGAAGAAAATCATCTGCGCCTCTACACGACGATTGATCTCGAATTGCAGCAGTTGGCAGAGACGGCCATCCGTCGCCAACTCGACCAACTCGAAAAAGCTTACAAGGGCAAGCGGACGCCGCAGGCCGCGCTTGTCGCGCTCGACCCGCGCACAGGCCACATTCTCGCGATGGTCGGCGGTAATCGCTACGCCGAATCGCAACTCAATCGCGCGACCGACGCGCGCCGTCAGCCCGGCTCTGTCTTCAAGCCCATCGTCTATGCGGCGGCGCTTGAGAGCGGGTTGTCGCCGGTCTCGATGTCTCTGGATGCGCCGCGCGAATTTACTTACGACATGCGCGCGAAGTATCGCCCGTCCAATTACGGCGGCGGCTATTCGATGCAGGACGTGATGCTACGGACAGGACTGGTGCGCTCTCTGAACGTCGTGACGGTTGACGTGGCGATGCGCACAGGACTCGCACGCGTCGCGTCTCTCGCCGAAAGTTTCGGGTTGCCGAAGCCCGAAGCTTATCCTTCGCTCGCACTGGGCACGAGCGAAGCGACGCCGCTCGAAGTCGCCGCCGCTTATGCCGCTTTCGCCAACGGCGGAACACGCGTCTATCCGACGGCGGTTGAATACGCGGACGCCGCTGCCGCACATCCTTCGACAGTTCAAGAGCACGCCACGCAGCCGCAGCAGGTTATCAAGCCCGCGACCGCCTACATGATGACCGACATGCTCTCGGCAGTCATCAACGAAGGGACGGCGCGTGCGGCACGGGGCGCGCTGAAGGGCTTGGCCGTCGCGGGCAAGACCGGCACGTCGCGCGACGGTTGGTTCGCGGGTTATACGCCGAATCTCGTCTGCGTCGTGTGGGTTGGCTTCGACGACGGCGAGCAACTCGGCCTGACCGGTGCAGAGAGCGCCCTGCCCGCGTGGGTGGAATTTGTCAAAGGCGCAGTCGAACTCAGACCGGAACTCGGCGGCGAAAAATTCGAGCGCCCCGCATCAATCTCGACAGTTGAGATTGATGCCGAGTCGGGCATGCTCGCAGCAATGAACTGCCCGCATCGCCAACGCATCGCCATCACTCCCGCGCTTGCGCCCACCTCCGAATGCTTCTTGCACAATCCTCCGCTCACTTCACTGGCATCGCTCGAAGGCGAGACAGGTGCGACGACCGCCGCAAACATGCAGACCGTGGGCGCACACACACGCATTGTAGAAACTCCGTCAGAGGCGAGACGTGCCGCCGTGTTGCCGGTCGCCTCCGGCGCAACAGTCTATGAGATGACTGTCAAACCCGCGACGCGAATCGAGATTAACGGAGGCGGACAACCGAAGTTGACCAACGAGATACGCGTCGCCTCGACCGACGACAACGCAGGCGGCTGGCAGCAGTAACTAAAACCCTCATGCGAGTCGGGCGAGTGCTTTTCGTTTTCTTTGCGTGTCCAGCGTGAAATAAAAGTTTCGCGCTGGACACGCCAAGACGCAAAGCAAGAAGGACGCCCAACAGAAGGAGTTTCAGACGTGCGGCTTGCGACCGTGTTTGAAGATGCGTAAGGTAGAAAGGACGCGCGATGTGAGTTGAAAAATCGTGCGTCCTTTCTTTTTACTTGAACCGCTGCCGGTCGTCCAATCGCTCAAGTATGACCTGCGCGATGGCATGTTCCGACGTATGTGAGAGCGAGAGGTGCGCGAACGTCGCACCGAGTTGTTTGAAGACTTCAAGCGCACGGCCCCGGAAGAGCAGTCCGGGTGCGCCGGTCTCCTGCGAGAAAACTTCCGCGTCGTGCCATGCGATGCCCCCGCTCCAACCCGTGCCGAGCGCCTTGAATGCGGCTTCTTTGGCGGCGAAGCGCGCGGCATAATGCTGCGCGGCAGCCACGCCGCGCGAATCGCAGTAGTCGCGCTCGGCGGTGGTGAAGACGCGCTCGACAAAACGCGGCGTGCGCTCGACAACGGCGCGCACGCGCGCCACTTCGATGATGTCTATGCCGATGGAAACAATCACGGATGAAGTAGAACTGGCGCGCGCCGGTTTCAGTTGGCGCGAGAGTGAAGGCGTACGCGCGCTCGTCTGCACGCCGCTCGAACAGGACAATTTCACGAACGCTTTTTCGACGCGGTTGGGAGGAACGAGTCCGATGCCCGAACGCGCTCTCAACCTCGCCGGTTTCAGCGACGACGCGGCGGAGAACATCTACGAGAACCGCCGCCGCTTCCTCAAACTCCTCGACGGCGATTGGACGCTCGCCGCCAACTGGCAGGTGCACGGCGCAGATGTGCGTCTTGTGCGAGACGGAGAAGACGCACGCTCCGAAGACATGCACTGCGACGCATCAACGACGAACGCGCGCGGCATTCTTCTGGCCTCGAAGACCGCCGACTGTGTGCCGGTGCTGTTGGGTGATGCGCGGACGGGCGCGTGCGCCAGCATTCATGCGGGTTGGCGCGGCACGCTCGCGCAGATCGTGCGGAAAACTGTGGAGCGTATGGGCGCGGAGTTCGGCACGCGCGGCAGGGACGTGTGCGCCGCGATAGGCCCGGCTGCTCGTAGTTGTTGCTACGAGGTCGGGGCGGAAGTCATCGAAGCCTTCCGCGAGCGTTTCGCCTATGCGTCGGAACTCTTCACGCCGACGCGCGAAGGGCACGCGCTGATTGATCTTCAAAGAGCGAACCGTGAACAACTCGTGGAGTTGGGCGTCAACGCCGAACGCATCCACATCGCGCCGCTCTGTACGATGTGCCGCACAGACCTCTTCTTTTCATACCGCCGCGAGAAAAAACTCTACGGGCGAACGGGAAGATTGCTGTCCGTCATCGGTCGCCGCACGACAACCGGAACGCAGTAAAATTCTCAAAAGCTTCGGAGCAAACTCGTCTTATCCTTCTTAGCGGCTTTCGTTTTCAGCGTGAAACTTCTTCCTTCTCAAAATCAAAAGTTGGAGACGCAAAGAAGATAAATGAACTGTTAACCGCGCTTGCCGCGCCCGCCGCTGCCGAAATATCTGCCGTTGATGCGTTCGACCTGATCGTTTGCGCCGACGATGCCGATGGCGAGCGGCAAGGTTCGCGCCGTGGGCGGATAGCAGACCGAGTCGGAGCAACTCTGGAAGTTAACGCGCACGCGAATGATCTTCACCTCCTGCGGAAAGTTCGGCGGGATGGAGACGTTAAAACGCAGGATGGCGCGAGTTTCATAAACCGCGAGACGATCTGCGGGGCCGTTGAAACTGAACGTGCGGATTGTGCCGCGTGGATAGTTGACGGGCGTGACCTTGATGCCGCCGGGCGCTTCGACTTTGACAGTGGTCGGGACAGCATACTTGGCGAGCGGCTTGTTCGCGTTGACGTGCATGCCATCGGGAATCTCCATCACGATAGCTGCCTGAAACGAACTCCCTTGCTTCGCATAGTTGAAATTAAAGAATCCGTTGACGGCGATTCTGTC
>CAXTRQ010000308.1:0-5191 GCA_964246705.1 uncultured Pyrinomonadaceae bacterium | reverse complement strand
CCGAGGCGCACAGGAAGAACGGGCGCTCTCAATTGTCTGGCGAAAATAAAACTCACGAAACTTTCACAGTAAAGACGGTTAATGTTATAAAGATTCTGACAGTCGAAATCTGAGTAACAGCAGTTGAAATCGTTTTTGCCCGCGAGCGTGCAGGGATTTTTTAGAACTTTATGGCTCAACAGAACTCATTCGATATTGTTTCGCAGGTCAACCGCGCGGAGATCATCAACGCCCTCGACCAGACGATGAAGGAAGTCCGGCAGCGTTTCGACTTTAAAGGCAGCTCGGCGGAAGTCAAACTCGAAGAGAACGATCTGATCTTGACCGCCGAAGACGAAACCAAGCTGCGTAACATGAACGACATCCTTCAGCAGAAGTTGGTGCGCCGAACCGTTCCGCTGAAGGCGCTCAGCTACGGCAAGATGGAGCCTGCGGCGGGCGGGACGCTCCGCCAGCATGTCGCCATCCAGCAGGGCATTCCCACAGACAAGGCCAAAGAAATCGTTAAATTCATCAAAGATACGAAGGCCAAAGTACAGGCTTCGATTCAGGGCGACGTGGTGCGCATCACGGGCAAAGACCGCGACACCTTGCAGGACATCATTGCGAAGCTCAAGGCCAAAGATTTCGGCATCAACATGCAGTACACGAATTATCGCTCGAACTAAATTCCGCAGCAGGCGCTCGCCTCCACACAGTCTATGCAAACATCCGGTCACACGGCGGCAATCGAAGAGACGCACCTGACGGCACGGCGCATCTTCAGTCTGATTGCGCCGGAATTGGCACTGGTCGAAACCGAATTCGAGCGACAGGCGCGCTCAAATATTCAGGTCATCGCCTACATCGGCGATTACCTGCGCGCGTCGGGCGGCAAGCGCGTCCGCCCCGCTCTCACACTGCTCGCAACTTACGCTGTCGGCGGCGACGCCTCACGTCCGAATGCCATTCGCATGGCGACGGTGATGGAGTTTCTGCACACGGCGACGCTCGTCCACGACGACATCATTGATAACGCCGAAACCAGACGCAATCGCCCTTCCATCAACAGCCGCTTCGGCAATCAGACCGCCGTGCTGATGGGCGATTGGCTCTACATGTCCGCCTTCGAGACGAGTTTGATGGAGAGGTCGCTACCTGTTCTCGACATCCTGACCGCCGTCACGCGCAAGATGACCGAAGGCGAATTGATGCAGTTGACGCTGCTCGGTCGTGCGGACGTTTCCGAAGAACAGCACTTTGACGTGCTCAGCCGCAAGACGGCGTATCTCTTCAGCGCGTGCTGCGAAATCGGCGCGATACTCGGACAGGGAAGCCCCGCCGAACAGCGCGCGCTTCGTGATTACGGTCTGCACCTCGGCACGGCCTTCCAGTTGGTTGACGATCTTTTGGATTTCACGGCGACGAAAGATGCGCTCGGCAAAGCGGCGGGCGTTGACCTGCTCGAAGGCAAGGTCACGCTGCCTTTAATTTACCTGCTCGAAGACGACCCGTCGCAACGAGTGACCATTCAAGCCATCATGCGCGAAGGCAGTTACGAAGAATTTCCACGCACGGTGCTCCTCGGCGCAGCCGAGCGGACAGGCGCGCTCGAACGCGCACGCGCGAACGCATCTCGTTACGCCGAAGCCGCTCGCGCCGCGCTCGATATTCTGCCCGCATCGCCTTACGCGGACGCTCTGCGCTCAATCCCGACATTCATCCTCGAACGCGATATGTAATGCGACGAATTTTCGCTCGAACAGGTTGCGACTTGTAAATTTGAAATCCCAAATTTCAAATCGCAAATCAAAAGTCACAAACCGAAAAATCACTCTATGCCTGACGAAAATCTTCTTGCGACGCTGGAACAGAGCCTACGGCAGACGCGCGCCACGCGCTCGCGCCTCTCGTCGCGCCTCGCCGATCTGGAAGCCGAAGCCGAGAGAGTGCGCACGGAACTCGGCGAGATGGACGGGCTTGCCAGCCAGACCGAAGCCGCAATGTTTAGAATTTTGTCTTCAATGTTCGGCTCGCACGCTGCTGCCGCTCCCGCTCCGTCAGACATGGAGATTGAAGCCGCGCTCAGGCGCGATGCTGTGCGCAACGGGCAGACCGTTAACCATCCGGCCATGTCGCGCCACGACATGCCGCCGATTCGCCCGGACATCGAACCCAAGAACGAGCGTTTTATTGACCGCACCATTCCACAGGCGACGGCCATGATATTGAAAGAGGCCGGAGGCCCGCTTCACGTGAACGAAATTTATAACCTGCTGCTCGAAGGCAGCTTTCAATTCACAGGACAGCACCCGACTATCAGCATCGCCGTCTCGCTCAACCGCAATCGCCGTTTTCGCAAAGTAGCCCCCGGAACTTTCGATCTCGTTATCCGCGATGCGGCGCAGGCTTCTTAACATCTCGCATGCTTTCGCGTCGGTCTCTCCCTCAGAGCTTTTAAACCCCTGCGCCCCCGAACAAAATATTCAATGGACGGGCGGTCAAAATAATTCTCCCTTCCGGCAGCGTCCGTTTCAAAAATTCAAAGATTAAAGGTGACCTAATAGATGAGAGCGATGATTCTCGCCGCCGGTTACGGCACGCGCCTCTGGCCTCTGACGATTGACCGCGCCAAACCGGCTATTCCTTTCATGGGACGACCGCTCGTCGGCTACGTCGCCGAATACGTCGCGCGCTACGGATGCCAAGATGTAGTCGTCAATCTGCATCATCAATCCGCGTCGGTGCGCGCCGCGCTCGGCGACGGCAGTCGGTTCGGCGTCCGCCTGCAATACGTCGAAGAGCCATCCATTCTTGGAACCAGCGGCGCGCTCGATAACGCGCGCGCGCTGCTTGAAGGCGAGCCTTTCGTCGTCATCAACGGCAAGATTGCGACTGACATCAATCTCCAAGAAGCTTTCGAGACGCACCGTCGCACAGGCGCGCTCGCCACGCTCGTCCTCAAGCCAAACCCCAAACGCGAACGCTTCAGCACCGTCGAGACACGCGAGGGATTAGTGCTTGGCTTCGGCAACGCTCCCACGTCCGATAACGCAGGCAGCGCGTCGCGCGCTGCACAACACAACGAGACGGCGCGGGAAGGTGAGACGCGCGAAGGCGACGCGATTGCTCTGGGGTTAAGAACCGGCGAGGCACTTGAAGGTCGCTTGAGCGACAAGAGCGGCGCGGGGGCGGATGTGCCGCTGATGTTTACGGGCATTCAGATCCTTGAGCCGCGCATCTTCGACTACATCCCGCGCGGCATCTTTTCACACACGACGACGGATGTTTACCCGCAGGCGATTGCGCGCGGCGAACGCATTGCGGCGCATATTTCAGAAGGGATGTGGCACGAACTCTCCACGATTCAGCGTTATCTTGAGATAAGTCTCGATTTGATGAAGCAGCAGGGACGCGAGATTGAAGTCGGAGAAGGCTCGATTATCGAAACAGGAGCGGCGGTGAGCGATGCCGTCTTGTGGGAAAACGTGAGAATCGCCGAGGGCGCGAGGGTACATCGTGCAGTGCTCGGCGCGGGCGTGGAGATTCACAGCGGCGAGGTGTTTGAGAATGCGGCGGTCGTGCGCGCGGAACTTGTCTGGGGCCGCGAGCGTCCGCCAAAGGCGCTGGAGGGGGAGATGCGTGGGGCGAATTTTGTTGTGCCACTGGCGCAGTGATACAATCTCCTTGGCGCTCCCATCTCAGACAATACGGCGATGCAAGTGAAGCTGTCAGGTCGTCAGTTTTGAAATGATGGACGCGCAAATTTTCCTGTCCCGTTCACTGCATGAGCCATCCGTCGAGTATCACTTCCAATGCTTTTACCGCTTCGGCGCGCGAGAGGCTCACGTTGTACGTCGAGCGCGCCGGAATGAAGGCCGAGAGCATCGTCGCGTTGACGCCGGACGCGTCCACGCGCGAGTATTTTCGCATCCCTTGGAAACGCTCGACCGCCATCGCCGCCGTCTATCCAGAGCCTTTCGACCCGGACGTTCATCCCTTTCTCGATGTCACGCGCCTCTTCATCGAAGCCAAAATTCCAGTGCCCGCGATTCTCAATATTGATGCGCGTCAAGGCATCATCGTGCAGGAAGATTTGGGCGACCGGCAGCTTCGACAGGCGCTCGAAACAATCGCGGAAGAGGAACGCGAGACGTATATCGAGCAGGCCATCAGCTTAATTACGGACATTCAGGCGGCGACCGAGAAAGCTTACGCGCGCGATTCAATCGCGAGCCGTCTCGCCTTCGACGAACCGAAGCTTTCATGGGAACTCGACTTTTTCCGTGAACACTTTTTCGAGAGCTACCGCCGCGAAAAGCTGAGCCACGCGGAAGACATTGCTCTACGCGTCGAGCTAAACGACCTCTCCGCCGAACTCTCTGCGCGCCCGCGCGTGCTTTGTCATCGAGATTATCATGCCGCGAATCTGATGATTGATCGCAAGGGGCGTCTGCGTATCATTGACTATCAGGACGCGCGCATGGGGCCGGCGAGCTACGATCTGGTTTCACTACTGCTCGACCGGCAAACCTCTCTTCCGTCGTTGGCGGAAGTGCGTGAACGCCGTCTCTTTTTTCTCGAAGAGCGACGCCAGCGCAAACTCGCGGAGATTGACCCGGACGACTTCGCGCATGAATTTCGTCTGATGACCGTGCAGCGTTGCCTGAAAGCGGTCGGGACATTCTCATACCAGACAGCCGTCGCCGGACGTGGCCAGATGTACGTGCCGTTTATCCGCCCGATGCTGCAAATCGTTTTACAGGCGGCGGAATGGCTCGACCGTTTCCAGACCCTCCAAACAATTATTCGCGCGCGCGCTGGAGAGCAGACGTGAAAGTTCGTGAAACATGGGCGGCTTTAAAGTTTGAGCTTGAAGCGGTTTTGAAGTTTGAGTTGGAAATCGAAGAACTTGCGGGCGGCGCGCCGCTCGTGCCAGCAGAGAAGTTGTTCGCAAGTTTGAAATTAACTGAAGGAAAACATGCAGCAGGTTTACATTAATCAATTATCGAAACACGTGGGCGGGGAAGTTCTCCTCAAAGGTTGGCTCTACAACATGCGTTCGAGCGGCAAGCTTCTGTTTCCGCAACTGCGCGACGGGACGGGCGTCGTGCAGTGCGTGGTTTTTAAGAAGGCGGTCAGCGAGCAGGTCTGGGACGCGCTGAAGGGCTTGGGGCAGGAATCTGCGTGCGAGATGCGCGGGACGGTGCGT
>CAXTRQ010000307.1:0-5197 GCA_964246705.1 uncultured Pyrinomonadaceae bacterium | reverse complement strand
GGCTTCCGCCTCGCGCTCATCGCTTCGCGGCGGCACGATGAGCAAAACGTCCGGCGTAAATTCTTTGATCGCCTGCTCTGCTTGATTCGATGCGGCGCGCAGAACCTCGTAACCGGCGGCGGTCAAAGACTGCTCTAGTGCGACGCACGATGCAGCGTCCGCGACGACGAGTGCACGGCGTCGGCGCTCGCCGCCGTCCGTTGTTGAAGAAGTCCCTGTCAAGGTTACATGCGCCACGTTATTTTGAATCTCCGAAAATATTGAGCCTTCCGGCGGGCTTGCCCGCCCGAAGCCGCGCGCTCAATCATAGCTTGTTCTCGCCTGTGCGCCGAAACGGAAAATGGGACGGACATCGAACATGTCCATCCCATTCTCGCTTGAAAGGCTTGCTGTCGGTCGTCGGGTTTACTGGCTGACCAGACGCAATCGCCCGTCGGGCAGGCGCACGGCATAGACGTTCTGCTCGTAGAGCGGGGCGGGCTTTTCGTTGGCCTGAATGTTGGCGACCTGCCGTCTGGTGACGACCTGTGCACGTTGCGCCGTCTGCGGGTCACGTATCAACTCGTAACGCTGCGAGATGCGCCGCACGTATTCCTGCGTCTCACTGTAAGGGGGAATGCGCCGCCCATATTTTATGACAGCGCCTTCGCCCGCGTTGTATCCCGCGAGCGCCAGATTCACGTCGTTATCAAACATACCCAGCAGCATGCTCATATATTTAACGCCGCCTTCAATATTTTGCTTCGGATCGAAAATATTGGTGACGCCTAAGCGCGCCGCGGTTGCTGGCATCAACTGCATCAACCCACGCGCGCCCTTATATGAAACGGCGTGTTTCTTGAAAGACGATTCCCGGTGCATGATGGAATAAATTAACTTGGGATCAACTCCGTGGCGGTTGCCTGATTCAACGATGAGAGCGTCTATCGCCACGTCGCCCGTCGAGAATCCGTCCAGCGATTTACTCACCGCCGCCGTCAGCATCGCGCGGCGCGGTCGTGTGTAAATCTCCTCTTTGATCTGTTCGCTGCTCGCCGCCTCGTTCAGCGCGCTGTTGCGCGCCGTCAAGCGGACTCGCTTTGCGACGGGAGCCGTTTTGACCGGCGGCGCGGCGATCTGGACGCCCTGCCGCGTATCGAAATTATCGAAACGATAACGCGCGCCCGTCTGCGCGAACGCGGGAACGGAGGCAAACAGCGCACATACGCAAAGGAAAAGAAACTTTCTCATAGGCTTTTGTGTGTTTTCGTTGGTAGGTGGAAAGAACCTCTACCTCTTATTGAGGAAGGAAGCGCCGGATGCTTTCAAAAAACGCTCTTTGACGAACGCAATTAGAGAATAACACACGCGATAAACACGTTCAACATATTTCTGAAAGTGCTTAAAAACATGGGAAAGTACTTTGCTTCAGAAACTTTTAGGTTTTCGGAGGGCGTCCGGCTTGAATTTCAGAGAGGGGTTGACAGGGCGAGTATGATGAGAAACCCGCCCACGGCTGATTGGCCTCGCATCTCCATGGACACTTGCGTGCTCCCACCCTGCGCGCCTCACTAAAGGAAAATACGATGAAAAGACTATTTGTCGTTCCCGTCTTAGTTCTGCTCGCCTGTGTGAGTTTTAACGCGGCGCGCGCCGTCTCTCTCGCCCAAGACAACGCCAACATGAGCGCGGGCAAGACTCCTGCGAAGAAACGCCCGCCCATCTTTCGTGCAACGAAGGAACAGATCAAGCAAGCCCAGACGACGCTCAAGCAACGCGGCTTCTACAACGGAGAGAGTACGGGCAAGCTGGACGCAGACACGCGCGCCGGTCTGAAAAAGTATCAGGAATCCGAAGGTCTCAAGGTGACAGGCACGCTCAACCGCGTGACTCTTGTGAAGATGAACATCACTCTCACAGATAAGCAGAAGGCGATGACCACCAGCTAGGCCGCCCACCTCCGACAAACGAGTGGCAAAAACAGCAGCGCGACCCTACATCTTTTAAGACGAATGGTCGCGCTGCTGTTTTGCTCTGTACGAATTTTCGAGCGAAGCCCGCTTCACTCCGCCGGAGCGCCTCCCTGTTTTTCAAGCAAGTTTTCGACGACGGCGTAGCTGGCCTCTAACGCCTCGGAGAGCTTCTGCGCCTCAGGGCCGCCGCCTTCGGCCATGTCGGGACGACCGCCACCGCGCCCGCCGATAATCGGCGCAAGCTCTTTGATGACCTGACCCGCCGGAACGCGCTTCGTCAAGTCCTTCGAGGTACGCACGATGAGCGATGCTTTGCCGTCGCCGCGCCTTCCGAGAATGACGACGCCCGATTTGAGTTGGTCGAGCAGCGTATCCGAAAGTTGGCGCAGAGCCGCCGCGTCCAGATCGCTCGCCTCGCGCGCCAGCACGCGCACCCCTTCGGCCATCTCTCGCGCTTCAGAGCCGTTCGCGGATGCTCCGCCGCCACCGCCCATCGCCAGCTTCAGACGAAGCTCGTCCGTCTCGCGGCGGGCGCGCTTCAATTCCTCTTGCAGTCGCTCGACCGCCGCCGGAATCTCGCTGCGCGTCGCGCGCAACTCCGAGGAGACTTGATCCAACAGGGCTTCCGTCTCCTGAAAGCGCGTGAAGGCGTCTGCGCCCGTGACGGCTTCGAGGCGGCGCGTGCCTGAAGCGATTGATTCATCGCGGGTAATTTTAAAGAGGCCGATGTCTCCGGTCGCGCGGACATGCGTCCCGCCGCAAAGCTCTTTCGAGAAGCCGGGGACGGTCAGCACGCGAACCTTCTCCGCATACTTCTCGCCGAAGAGCGCCATCGCGCCCGACTGCATCGCCTCTTCGAGCGAGATGATATCGGTCTGCACCGGCTCGTTACGCAGGATTTGATAGTTGACGAGCCGTTCGAGTTCGGCAATCTCGTTGCGCGTCAGAGCTTGAAAGTGCGAGTAGTCGAAGCGCAGGCGATTCGGCGCGACGAGCGAACCGGCCTGCTTGACGTGCGTGCCGAGGACTTCGCGCAGCGCGGCGTGCAAAAGATGCGTCGCCGTGTGATTGCGTCTGGTCGAGTCGCGTTTCTCCGTATCAACCTGCGCCGTCACGCTGTCGCCCACGCGCAGAGAACCGCGTTCGACGGTCGCGCGATGAACGACGAGACCGCTCGCGGGCGAGATGGTATCGTTAACCGCGACGTGCGCGCTGGCTGTGACGAGCGTGCCCGTGTCGCCGACCTGTCCGCCCGCTTCGGCGTAGAAGGGCGTGCGGTCTAAGACGACTTCGCCCGCGTCGCCTTCTCGTAGTTCTTCCGTCTCCTCTTCGCCGTTGATGAGCGCGACGATGCGCGCGCCGTCGTGCCGCGTGCCATCGTAGCCCGTAAATTCATTCTGCCCGGTGCGCCCCGCGATGCGAGCGTAGACGGGCTTGGCGTTGGTTTTCGCCGCCGTGTGTTCCTTCACGCTCGTCCGCTGAATTTCGCGTAGCGCAGTGTCGAAAGTTGCGTTGAACTCATCTTCATTCAACTTGAAGCCGCGTTCTTCAAGGCTGACGCGAATCAGGTCGCGCGGCGTGCCGAAGGTATCATAGACGCGCGCGAGTTCCTTGTAGTCGGGCATGGCATCCTCTTCTGTCGTGGCGAAAAGTGCGTCGAGCTTTTGCAGTCCGGTCGTCAGGGTCGAGCCGAAGCGTTCCTCTTCGAGTTTAACCATGCGTTCGATGAAGTCGCGTGCGGCTTCGAGTTCCGGGTAGGCTTCGCGCATCGAGTCGACGACGAATTCTGTGACTTTGTGAAAGAAGAGTCCGTCAAGCCGGAGCGCGTGGCGGCCATGATAGATGGCGCGGCGCATGATTTTGCGAAGCACGTAATTGCGCCCTTCGTTGCCGGGCAGGACGTTGTCGGCAATCGAGAAGGCTGTCGCGCGCGCGTGGTCTGTGATGACGCGCATGGCGAAACCTTCGGGCGTCTCAGGTTCGTAGGACAGTCCCGCGAGGCTCGCGGTGAAATCAATAATCGGGCGCAGCAAATCGTTCTCGTAGTTGTTCGGCACGCCCTGTAGGATGGCCGTGATGCGCTCAAGCCCCGCGCCCGTATCCACTGAAGGTCTGGGGAGCGGGACGAGCGTGCCGTCCTTCTGCCGGTCGTACTGCATGAAGACGAGATTCCAAAACTCGACGGTCGGGCTGCCGTCCATGTTGACATACTCTGCGCGGTTGAACTCAGGGTCTTCAGGGTGCTCGCCCGTGTAAAAATTGATTTCGCTGTTCGGCCCGCAGGGGCCTGTGTCACCCATCTGCCAGAAGTTGTCCTTCTCGCCGAAACGCAGGATGCGCTCGCGCGCGACGCCCGCCTCGACCCACAGTTCGATGGATTCGTCGTCGTCCTTATAAACCGTGAACCAGAGCCGCTCCATGGGCATCTTGTAATAGTTCAGAACGAGGTCGAGCGCGAAGCGGATGGCGTCGCTCTTGTAGTAATCGCCGAACGAAAAGTTGCCGAGCATCTCGAAGAATGTGTGGTGCGTGTTGTCGCCGACATCGTCGAGGTCGTTGTGCTTGCCGCCCGCGCGCAGGCATTTCTGCGACGTGACGGCACGCGTGTAATCCCGCTCTTCAACGCCGAGAAAGACATCCTTGAACTGGTTCATCCCCGCGTTGGCGAACAGCAGCGTCGGATCGTTAGCGGGCAGCAGCGGACTTGAAGGCACGCGGCGATGCCCGTGCTTCTCAAAATATTTTAGAAAGGTTTTGCGAATTTCGTGTCCGGTCATCATAAAGCAATAGTTATTAGTCAGTAATCAGTTGTCAGTTAAAACACGGCAGACGATTGATTGCTGTTTATTTTCTCCTTGACGACGAGTTTAACATGCGGAGTTAAAGCGGGCGAAGTTGACAGCCGAGGCGCGGGAAATTAATCCGAGACAGCATCTCTTTCAGCATCGGGCGCATCGTCTTCGGAATCCACATGCGCCGACGCTTCGCGGACTTTTCGGATAATGAGGTCGTAGGGGAAACCGAGGCGGAGCAGATGGTCGAAGAGGCTCTTGGTCTGCTGTCTGGTCACCGGGCGTCCGCGCAGACGGATGCGCTTTTCGATGGCCTGCGCGATCAACTCTTCTTCTGGCGTTTCAGCGTAGACGAGATTCAATGCTTCGTCAGCGGTCGCGCGCGCGACATTTTTAATATGAAAGTCGCGCCCGAGACGCCCGCCCCCGCCACGCTTATGGCGCACCCCATAG
>CAXTRQ010000306.1:0-5221 GCA_964246705.1 uncultured Pyrinomonadaceae bacterium | reverse complement strand
AATCACAGTTACACAAGGCGAGGATGAAATTACGTGGCTTGTTGAGGCAACAGAAACCACCACGGATGTTCAAGCGAGCCGCCGGGCGGGAACTTTGAATCGAATGAAAGGGCAGAGGCCGCAATCCTCTGCCCTTTCGCTTTTCTAGGCAAGATCGAAAAGCATGACTTCCGAAGCTTCTATGGCTTGGACGGAGAGTTGTTCTTCGTCGCTGATGGCTGCTCCGTCGCCCGCTCTGAGAGGCGTCTCGTTGAGCGTGACGGCTCCTCTCAAAACTTGCAGCCAAGCTTGCCGACCCGGTCTGAGCGCGTGAACGATTGTCTCTCCGGCGGAGAGCGTGGCGACATAGACTTCCGTATCTTGCTGGATAGTCAACGAACCGTCGTGCCCCGTGCGCGAAGCGATCAGGCGAAGTTTTCCTCGTCTCTCTTCTAATGGAAACTCGCGCTGCTCATAGCCCGGCGGGATGCCCTTTTTTTCAGGCTCGATCCAGATTTGGAATAGGTGCACGGGGGCGTCCGGCGAAGGATTATATTCGCTGTGCGCGACGCCCGTGCCCGCGCTCATGCGTTGCACTTCGCCCGGTCGAATCACGGAACTCGTCCCCATGCTATCCTTATGCTCCAATGAACCTTCGAGCACGTAAGTGATAATCTCCATGTCACGATGCGAATGTGTGCCGAACCCTTGAGCGGGCGCGACGAAATCTTCGTTGATAACCAGCAGGCTACGAAAGCCTGTATAGTTTGGATCGTAGTAGCGATTGAAAGAGAAACTGTGATAGCTATCGAGCCAGTTGGTTCTCGTCTTACCGCGCTCGGCGGCGGGTCGTTTTTTAATCATCTCTCGTTCCTTTCCCGTCCTTAACTTCTTCGACAGCACTTCAGATAAAAACCTCGTCCGGGTAACACCAGCGCCAATCTTCGCCCGGCTCGAAAGATTCGATAATTGGATGGCGCGTCGCTCGATAGTGGCGCGTCGCGTGTTTGTTCTTTGAGCTATCGCAGCAACCGACGTGACCGCACGACATGCAAAGACGCAGGTGCACCCACCTGTCGCCCATCTTCAAACACTCCTCACAACCATCCGGCGTGCCCGGTTCGACTGCTCGCACTTGATCGAGGTGCGTACACTCCGTTGCCATCTCGAACCCCTCCCTTCATCGGATACTCGGCGCGGCTGGCATCTGAAATACTGACCAAACTATGTAGATACCCATCTGTAACTATTATGGTTACGGATGAGCGTGCTGTCAAGATTGGACTGGGGGTTACTTATGTCACTTCGATTTTGGAGAGCTAAAACGGGCGAGAGCGGCGCGTGAAAACGTTTGGAAGTTTCCAGCGTGCCGCTCTCATGCGACTTGAGGATTTTTGGAGCGGGAGACGAGATTTGAACTCGCGACTTCGACCTTGGCAAGGTCGCACTCTACCACTGAGTTACTCCCGCTCTTCGTGACGGATGATTCTACGGATTCGTCGCCGGTTGTCAAGAAGGCCGGGCAGCGCACATCGTTTCGACGCTGTGGGCGCACAGCAAAGGCTGTCGGCGCGTGCCTTTTTTGTTGCGCGGCGCAGTTTTTCTTGTAGACAACGGCAGTGCTTCGCCGTAAAATTCGCACGCATTTTCCAAATTGCTGGAAGACAGCCGCGTTTCCTTTAATTTAACTGCCAGAGGCCGCTCGCTGGTTTCTTCAAGGGTGGCCGCACCGCGCGAACTCGAAGTGCTGAGCAACTCAGTTTTAAATCGAGGCGACAAGCAACTCCAGTCAGAATCCCAAACCGTCATACGACCCTATCCGGCAACCACACGCCGGTATCGTTCAAGAGTCACGTCAAACCGAGGAGGAATCCGACCATGAAGAAAGTGGTGCTTATTCTGCTCTTGCTCTCTGTCACCCCATTTTTTGGAGCTGCCTGCGCGGCCAAAGAAACGGACAACGCAAACAAGGGCGGCAACAACAACGCCAATGCCAGCGAAACAGCCAACACGAACAGCAATCAGGGAGGAAAGCCCAACACCAATCAGGGAATCACACGCGACCCTGCAACCAAGCCCGACTTCGAGAAGATCGTTCAGGTGGTGGTCAATGATACCGGTAGCGGCAAGTGTTCGATTGAAGTTCCTCCCGCTTTCCAATCCATCCGCCTGAAGCGCGGTCGGGATAGTGTGAGTTGGTTAGTTGATAACAACTGCGAGGCCGGAACCGGCGCGGTGATCGTCATCGAGAATTTTGGTGGGAAGAACGCGAAGCCTTTCGGCGGCGACGCCTGCGATAATAAGTTCACCGTTGACCCGATTGAGAAAAGCCGCAGGCGAAGGGCAAACAGCCGGACGGCTAAGGTGGATGGAACTTTCAAGTACACAATTAAACTGGTCGCCGCGAACGGAACGATTGCCGAACTTGACCCGGAGATTATCGTCGGTCTCGACGTGCAGTAAACTTAGAACGAGACTTCAGACGAGTCTACGCCGCCTCAGAGTGACCGCCGAAAAGTTAGAAAGCCGTCTTCCGTAGCGTCCTTCCTTCTTTGCGCCTTTGCGTCTTTGCGTGAAACTTAATTTCGCGCAAAGGCGCAAAGAAAATGAAAACTACATAAAGAGAGATTTATACTCGGCGCTGTCGTGGAGCGCGCCGAGGTCTGGGTCGCGTTCGGCTTCCGGCCGGCTGTAGCCGTGCGCCAGCGCGTGCTCTAAAGATTTGAGCGCCTCGCCGGTTTCGCCGGTCAGAGAGTAGACGACCGCTCGCTGGTACATCAGGCGGGTATTATAAGGCTCCAGTTCCGCCGCCCATTCGATGCTGCGGCGTGCTTCGTCTTCCTGTTTTAACTTGGCCTGACAGATGGCGCGTCGTCCGAGCAGCGTCGCGTTCTCAGGCGCAACCTTGAGGTGCTCTTCCAAAAGCTCGACGGCGCGTCGAAACTGC
Source organism: uncultured Pyrinomonadaceae bacterium (assembly GCA_964246705.1). Lineage (GTDB taxonomy): Bacteria > Acidobacteriota > Blastocatellia > Pyrinomonadales > Pyrinomonadaceae > DASZCR01. The sequence continues at coordinate 2,295 of CAXTRQ010000306.1, read as the reverse complement.
GCGCGGGCTTCCTCTTCCCTGCCGAGACGGAGCAGCGCATCGCCCAGATTGCGATAGAGAATGTCGTCGGCGGGGCTTAACTCGACGGCCTTGCGGTAAGCTTTCGCCGCTTCCTCAAACCTTCCGAGATAAAAAAGATTGCTTCCCAGATTTGAATAAGCGATACCGGCGTGCGGGTTAATTTCAATGGCGCGTGCGTGCATCGCCGCCGCGTCCTCGTAGCGACCGAGCAGGTAATACATCGCGCCGAGATTATCGTAGCCGTGGAAGTTGTCGGGCTGAATCGTGATGAGGCGTCGAAACTGTTCCGCCGCATCCTCGTAACGACCGAGCGTGTAGAAGCAGAAGCCGAGGTCGTTGTAGTTCTCCCAGTAACCGGGACGAATGGCGATGGACTTTTTGATGTAGTCAATGGCGCGTTCCGTCTCGCCCCGTTGCCGGTAGCAGTTGCCGAGCCAGCGGTGCGCGTCGTCGCTCAAGGGCTGCAACTCGATGGCGCGTTGGAACTCTTCGATGGCGCGCGCCAGTTTGTTCGTGCCGTGATAAATGATGCCGAGCGCGACATGCACCTGCGGCTGATTCGGGTCGAGCACGAGCGCGCGGTCGCTGGCGGAGAGCGCCTGCTTAGCCCAGATTTGTTCGCGCGTCGCCTCGTATTTCAGCCAGTAGGCTTCGCCGAGTCCGGCCTGCGCCGGAGCGAAGTTCGGGTCAATTTTTAGAGCCTCTTCAAACATCTGGATGGCGAAATCAATATTGTCTCTGACCTCGCGCCGTTCGAGGAAGGCGCGGCCTTTCGAGTACAATTTGAAGGCATCAATATTGATGATCGCAGGCTCGCGCATCTGCAAACGCACCTCGTTTGAAATACTAACCTTGAGCGCCGCCGCGACCGATTCGCAGACGCCGTCCTGTATCTGGAAGAGGTCTGACTCGTTGCCGCTATACTGGTCGCCCCAGATGACGCGCCCGCTCTCGACATCAATCAAGCGCGCCGTGATGCGTACCAGCTTACCGGCGCGCATCACTTCACCTTCGAGCAGAATCGTCGCGCCGAGTTCATGTGCCAACTCGCGTGCGCCCTGTCCCGTTTGGTTGACTCTGCCCGCGCCGGCGGCTTTCGAGAGGACGGAGAGGCCGCTGAGCTTTGCCAGCGCAGTGGTGATGACCGATGCCAGCCCGATGCCGATAAAGCTGACATCTTCCTGCGAGCCGACGGCTTCGAGAGGCAGCACGAGAATCGTCTTTGGCGCGCCGCGCAGAAGCGAGTGCATCGAGGATGCCGCCAGATACGACTGTCCATATTCGGGCGGCGCGTTGGTGGATAATACTCTCTGCGGCGGCGTGGCGAAAGATGCGTCTTGACGTGAAAGCGGCGAGTGTAGCGGCGCACCCAGCGAGGGAGCGACGGATGAATTCGGTAATCCCTCGCTCGGCCTGCGTTCGTCCGGAGGGATTTGCAGTTGTTGCGTCGGAGCGAATTGCGGCGAGCGTTCCACCTGCGCCAGTTGATGCTTGAATGCGTCCAACTCGCGTTTGACTTCGGCGAACGAGTCGCAACGTTTTTGTCGCTCCTTCTTAAGCAGTCGCGCCAGCAAATCAGCGACGCCCGGCGGCAGATTCCTGTCGGGCGGGCTGATTCTGACCTCGTCGTGGCTGAGAATGAGCGCGGCGATTTCAAAAGAACTTCCGGCATAGAAAGGGTGTCGTCCGGTCAGCATCTCGTGCAGCACGATGCCGAACGAGAAGATGTCGGAGCGATGGTCGAGCGGCTGTTTACGAAGCTGTTCGGGTGACATGTAGGGAATCGTGCCGATGACCGAACCGGCGTCGGTCAGGCTTTCGACGAACGCCTGCGTCGGAGCATGTTCGTCGACCGATTGGCGCTCGGCTTCGAGAGCGCGCGCTAGACCGAAGTCGAGCAGTTTGACATGCCCGCGCTCGTTGATGAGCACGTTCTCCGGCTTGATGTCACGATGCAAAATGCTGCGCGCGTGCGCCGCGGCGAGGGCGTCTGCGATCTGCGCCCCCACGTTGAGCATCACGGACGCGTCCCTGTGGCCGCTCTGCATAAATTCGCGCAGGCTGCTGCCCTGCACGTATTCCATGACGATGTAGGCATGCTCATCCGTCTCGCTGATTTCGTGGATGGTGACGATATTCGGATGGTTGATGCCGGAGGCGGCGCGCGCTTCGCGCAGGAAACGCTTACCGGCCTCGGCGGAAGAGTGCCTCTGCTTGTTGATGAATTTAATGGCGACGGTTCTGAGCAACATCTGGTCTTCCGCCCTGTAGACC
>CAXTRQ010000305.1:0-5318 GCA_964246705.1 uncultured Pyrinomonadaceae bacterium | reverse complement strand
CGTACGGAAACAAAAAACGGGCATAAGTAAAAACCGCCCAAGCCAAAAGTTAACACATGCCGTCTCTAAACTTTTGCCTTCGGCCTTTTTAACTTCTGCCTCAATGTTATCTGGGCGGCCCCTCGAAGATGCTGCGCACGCTATCGAGGACGCGTGGTCGTTGCTGGCGTTCGCGTCGTGCGCGGCGACGCTCGGCGCGGCGTGATTCACGATCATCGTCACCATTGCCGCCATACTCGCCGACGAGGCGCGGCCTCACTTCACCTCTCCGGTCGTCGTCGCTGTCGGCCTTCTTGCCGCGCTTGACTGTCGCGTGCGCCTGTTCTTCATCAACATTATCTTCCCTGCGTGCCTCGGAATCCTTTTTGGATTTGTGTGAATGCCTGTCAGCATCTTCAGCGTCGGCACGCGTGGGAGGAACCGGGACTGTTTCTTTGTCGGCGGCATCTATCATCGCGGGCGGCTTGTCCGACCTGTTGGCCTCTTTCATAGTCGCAGAGGTTTCCGCTGGAAGCGAGGCGGTCTGGCCTGTGCTGCGAAGGTCTGCCGGAGGGGTCGGCTGCGCCGCCTGTGTCTGGGCGGGCGAAGGCGTCGCCGCTTCCGGCTGAGCCTTCGCTGCTTGTCTCTTCTGATAAAACCTGAGTCCGGCTCCGCCCAGAACGCTGCCGACAAGTATGGAAATACCAATCAAGGCGATGAGCCAAGAGCGTCGCCCACCAGCGGCGGGAAGAATGTGCGCCCGGCTTCCTTGCGTACCGGCGTGCGCGGCATAGCCTGTCGAGGCTGGCACGCTGCCGACATTAACTATTTCGTCCGGAGAATCAGCAGCCAGCGGTACGACCGGACGCGCGACCTGTGCTGCTTCGTCGTCAAAGAGCGGCGTGGTCGTCACGAGCGTCGCATCAGGGTCAAAGGCTTCCTGCTCCGCGTTAAAGTTTTGCTTTTTCTGTTCCATGATGCTCTTCGGAGGACGAGAATGTTTGATGCCGCTCCGGCTAAATTTTATTCTGACAATTCGATTACAAAATGGGGGCGGTTTTAAAACAGCTTTTCGCACCGGCCTTTGGATGCAACAAGTGTGCGCGCGGCTGTCCAGAGAAAGAGCGCGCGGCTTGCGATTGGCAAGCCTACGCGCTCTCGTAAAACTTGGCGTTCCGCCGCAGACTGTTAAGCGCGCACGGTAGGCCGACCTTGCGTGCGTCGCTCTTCGAGAACTTCGACGCCCTCTCTGACGCGCGTGTAGATGCCGTCGGAATCGAGACCGTATTTGGCGAGGAGCAATTTCGGGTCGCCGTGCGTGATGATGCGGTCGGGCACGCCCATGCGGATCAGCCGCAGTTTGTCGAGTAGCCCGTTCTCCTCCAAAAGCTCCATCACCGCCGAGCCGAAGCCGCCCGCCAGATATGCTTCTTCGACCGTCACGATGAGCCGCTTGGTGCGCGCCAGTGCGAGCAGCAGACCGGCATCGAGCGGCTTGACGAAACGCGCATTGACGACGGTCGCTTCGATGCCATCTTTCGACAGTTGCTCGGCAGCCTTCAGAGAAGGGTGCGCCATCGAGCCGTAAGCGATGATGGCGACATCGCCGTTGCCGCCGTCGCGCAGCAGTTCCGCTTTACCGATTTCGAGCAGTTCGGGCGCGCGCGCGATGTCTGCGCCGATGCCGTTGCCGCGCGGGTAGCGCATCGCCGCCGGGCCTGTATGCTCAATCATCGTGTGGAGCATGTCGCGCATCTCGCCCTCGTCTTTCGGAGCCATCAAGATGATATTCGGGATGCCGCGCAGGTAGGCGATGTCTAGGAGGCCATGATGGGTCGGCCCGTCGCCGCCGACGATTCCGGCGCGATCCATACAGAACTTGACGTTTAAATCCTGTATGCAGACATCGTGTACGATTTGATCGAAACCGCGTTGGAGGAAAGTTGAATAGATAGCGCAGACCGGCTTTAAACCCTCGCACGACATCCCTGCGGCGAACGTCACGCAATGCTGCTCGGCGATGCCGACATCGAAAGCGCGTTCGGGAAACTTTTCCAGTATCCTGTCGAGTCCCGTCCCGTCCGGCATCGCGGCGGTGAGCGCGACAATCTTTTCATCCCGCGCCATCAACTCGCACATCGTATCGCCGAAGACGGACGTGTAAGCGGGCGGCGCAACCTTGGCGGATTTGACGGGCGCACCTGTCGCCAGATCAAACGGGCCGGTCGCGTGCCACGCATAGTAGTTCCTCTCGCGCGCCGGATAGCCTTTGCCTTTCGTCGTCAGTGCGTGAACGATAACGGGGCTGTCCGTAATGTGCTTGGCCTCTTCGAGCGCGCAGACGAGAGCACGCGTGTCGTGGCCGTCAACGTAGCCGATGTACTTAAATCCCAGTTCGTTGACGAGCGCGCCGGGCAGCACAGCCGCCGCAATCGCATCCTTAACAGTCTTCGCGGCGTGATGCAGACGCTCGCCGACTGTGGGCACGGATCGCAGCGCCTCGCCCACTTCGTCCTTGAAGCGATGATAACCTTGCGCTCCGCGCAGGCGGTTGAGATAGCCCGTCAGTGCGCCGACCGCCGGAGCGATGGACATCTCGTTATCGTTCAAAAGCACGATCAGGCGCGTCTTCAAATGTCCGGCCTGATTGACCGCCTCCATCGCCATCCCGCCCGCAAGGGAAGAGTCGCCGATGAGCGCGCAGACGTGATGCTCTTCGCCACGCCGGTCGCGCGCAATCGCCATCCCCAGCGCGGCGGAGAGCGACGTGGAAGCGTGCCCCGCGCCGAACGTGTCGTAGTCCGATTCGTCGCGCCGCAGGAATCCGCTCAGGCCGCCGTACTGCTTGATCGTTGGAAGCCCGTCGCGCCGCCCCGTCAGGATTTTGTGCGCGTAAGCCTGATGCCCCACGTCCCACACGAGACGGTCGCGCGGCGTGTCGAAGGCGTAGTGCATGGCGACGGCCAGTTCGACCGCGCCCAAGCTTGCGCCCGTATGACCGCCGACGCGCGCCATCGTTTCCAATATGAATTGACGAATTTCTTCGGCGACTTCCGGCAACTGTTCGAGCCGCAGACGCCGCAAATCGGCTGGCGAGTTAATATCCTGTAAGAGTGTCATCGGGTGACTATTGTAACGCGGTAAGCGCGCTTTTGCCATCTCAAGAAACCTTCGCTTTCTCGGAAACTTATTATCAACCGTCCCGGCGGGACACCTGACTCAAGACTCTTGTGCTTGAATCTTTCCAAACCAACTTAACGCCCCGCGCGTCTAAAAGGTTCGTCAGCGGTCTTGAAGAAATCTTTCAGCCCAGAAGAGACCGGACGGGCGAGGGGCGGCTTGCCCGTCACTCTTATGAATATTCAGGCGACTCGGAAGGAGATTTGGAGAGATTATGAAGAACCTTTTCACGAAAGTAGGTCTCGCGCTCGCACTTGCGACGACGACGATGGCTGCCGCCAGCTTTGCGCAACAACAACAGACGCCCGCCCAGCGCGGCACGGACGACGCCGGACAGCATGAGCGGATGGGTCATCATGGCGAAGGCGCGCGCAAAATGGGTAGAACGCACGGCGCGTTTCGTTTCCTGCGCCGACTCAATCTGAGCGACGCACAACGCCAGCAGATTCGCACCATCCACGAAACTTACGCGCAAAAAACTCAGGCGCAACGCGACGAGCTTCGACAGTTGCACCAGACGAAACGGCAGGGCGGCCAACTGACGCCCGAACAGCAGGCCAGAGCGCAGCAGCTTCGCACCGAACTGGACGCGACTTTCGACAGCATCCACGGCGAAATCCTCAATGTCCTCACGCCCGAACAACGCGCGCAGGCCGAGCAGATGTTAAGAGAACGCAAAGAGCGCGGCGCAGAGTTTCGCCAACGCCGACACGAGCGACAGCCCGATCAGCAATAGCGTCAAGCGTCATCCGCGACGACAATCGAAGCGGCCTCGCTCCCTTTGAGAACGAGGCCGCTTCGGCTCTCTCTGCGTCAACTCTTTTTCCCCGGTCAACGAGAGATGCCAATGGTTAACGGCTGCGCGGCAGCCGTGCCGCAGCACATCGCCGTCTCCGTCAGATTGTCCTTGAGAACGACGAACGCCTCCCATTCGTTGCCGTCCGGGTCGTGCACCCAAGTCTTGTCCTGCATCGCATAGCAACAGTTGGTCTGCATCTCGTCGCGCGTGACGAGACCTGCCTCCGCCCACTTCTCGCGCATCGCCAGCACGTCTTCCGTCGAGGCGACCTGAATGCCTAAGTGCGAGAGCGCGCCGCGCTCTGCGAAGGGAGACTCGTTCAATGTCAGGTTGAGCGGCGGGTTCTGCACATCGAACTTTGCATAACCCGTCCTCACCTTCGACGGCTCAATTCCCAACATCTTCTTGTAAAACTCGATGCTCCGCTCGACGCTGCGCACGTTCAACGCCAGATGCGCCTTCAATGCCTGTACCTGCCTGCTCTCTGACTTCTCCATACTTTTTGCTCTCCTCTCAAGAACAATGATATATTCGCCTAGACGAATGTAAGCGGCAGCATACGCCCCGCACAACATATATGTCAAGGCGTATTTAACAAGACGGCTGAAATATTTTCGTCATCAACATTCTTCTTAAAAACCGGCGGTGTTGAAGATGAGTTTTGTGATAGATGAAATGGGCGCGGGCGATTGGGAGCAGGTTCGCGCCATCTACCTCGAAGGCATCGCGACCGGGCATGCGACATTTGAACTGGACGCGCCCGCGTGGGAGCATTGGAACGCCGCGCACATGCGCGACTGCCGTCTCGTCGCACGTGCGGGCGCACAACTCAAGGGCTGGGCGGCGCTCAGTCCTGTGTCGAGCCGTTGCGTGTATGCGGGCGTCGCGGAAGTCAGCGTTTATGTCGGTCAGGCTTTTCGCGGCGAGGGCGTCGGCAAAGCCCTCCTCGAAGCGTTGATTGCAGCATCGGAGGCGGCTGGGATATGGTCGCTGCAAGCGGGCGTCTTTCCTGAAAACGGCGCGAGCGTTGCGGTACACCTGCGCTGCGGCTTCCGTGAAGTCGGACGACGCGAACGCGTCGGCAAGATGCACGGGCGTTGGCGCGACACGCTCTTGCTCGAACGGCGCAGCCGGATTGTCGGAGTGGATTAGAAATTATGTCGAGGAACAACCAGAAGAATAATCAGATGGAACTTCTCTTCAAGGCGCTGGGCGACCGCACGCGCCTGCGCCTGCTCAACCTGATGGGCACAGACGAGGTTTGCGTGTGCTTCTTTGTCGAAGTGTTGGGCACGAACCAGCCGAAAATCTCGCGCCATCTCGCTTATCTGCGCCGCGCAGGGGTGGTCTCTGCGCGGCG
>CAXTRQ010000304.1:0-5329 GCA_964246705.1 uncultured Pyrinomonadaceae bacterium | reverse complement strand
ACACGCGAAACTTCTCGGTGAAGGAAGTGACGAGGAGAGCGGTGTTAGTGTCGAAGCCGGAGCCGGGATTTACGGAAGCGGCGCGCAAGAACAACGTGACGGGAGCGGTGCGGTTGAAGTTATTGTTGGGAGCCAACGGGAGCGTGTCGAGCATTTCGGTAGTGAAAGGATTACCGGACGGGTTGACGGAGAAGGCGATAGCGGCGGCGCATCAGATCAGGTTCACGCCAGCGCAGAAGGACGGGCGCAACGTCAATCAGTGGGTCACCATCGAGTATAACTTCAACATCTATTAGTCAAGATCGCTCGGGAATGTGAAACTCGCGTGAAGAGTTACGGCAGCGCGCGGGCTTCTTGAACTTCCTCAAATATCTACAGACCGCACCGGGCGCGCGACGGCGCGCATCCTGTGCGGTCTTTGATTTATCAGCGTGCATTCGCGGCTATCTTTTCGCTGCCTGCGGTATATACTGGACGCGCTTTTCCACTTCGCCGGGTTGAGGAAAACCAGCCGTGTCCGAGTCGTCAGCGCGCGCTCAGAATGTTGTGTGTGTCGCCAGTTATTTTAAGGGCGTCGAGTTCATACGCGAGTGCAAGCGGCGGGGCGCGCAGATGTTTCTCGTGACGAGAGAAAAGATGTGCGGTGAAGACTGGCCGCGCGAATCCTTGAGCGATATCATTGCGTTGCCCGACGATGCCACGCCCGAACTCTTCACGCACGCCATCACTCAACTCGCGCGACGCCACCGCATTGACCGCCTAGTTGCGCTCGAAGAGTTCGATGTGATGACCGCCGCGCGGGCGCGCGAACACTTGCAGATTGAAGGGATGCGGAGCAGCGCCGCGCGCCTGTTCAGAGACAAACTGATGATGCGCGTCCGTGCTCGAAGCGCGGGCATCCGCGTGCCCGATTTTGTGCACGTCCTCAACTACGAAGCCCTCCGTGATTTTATGAATCGCGTGCCGCCCCCTTGGGTCTTGAAGCCGCGCGCGGACGTGAGCGCCGTCGGCATCAAAAAGCTGCACGACGCCGAACAGGTCTGGCGCGCGATTGATGCCCTCGACGCGCGCGAAGCTTTACACGAACAGTCCTCTTATTTTCTGCTCGAACAGTATGTGCCGGGCGAGGTTTTTCATGTTGATTCGCTGGTCGAGAACGGAAAAGTTTTCTTCGCGGGAGCGAGCCGCTACGGTCGCCCGCCGATGGACGTGGCACATCAGGGCGGAGTTTTCACCACCTACACCGTCAAGTACAACTCGAAAGAGCACAAAGAATTGATGAAGCTGAACCGCAAGCTGCTCAAAGCTCTCGGTCACGAATACGGGACGGCGCATGCCGAATTCATCAGGAGGGAGAGCGGAGGGGACTTCTACTTTCTGGAAGTTGCGGCGCGCGTCGGCGGCGCGTATATCGCAGAGACTCTGGAAGCGGCGAGCGGCATTAACCTCTGGCGTGAATGGGCGAACATCGAGTTGGCCGTCGGCAGGCGAGGCGAAGACGAGCGCCCGCAACCGCGTCGTGAGTACAGCGGCATCGCGCTCTCGCTGGCGCGGCAGGAAGCGCCGGATACTTCTCATTACACGGATGCGGAGATTGTCTATCGGGTCAGAAAGCCGCATCACGTCGGTCTCATCGTTCGTTCGCCGGACGAGGCGCGCGTCCAACAACTGCTCGAAGAGTACGCGCGCCGTTTCGCCGAAGATTTTTTGGCGGTTGCGCCGCCGCCGGAGCGCATCACACGCTGACGCTCCGGCAAGGTTTACTTTCCCTTTGAAACTTTCTAAAGTTAGCGCGATTTAAACAACCCAACAGAACAGGTGAACCTCACTCCATCAACAACCGAAGAACTTCATCCATTAAGTTTGTCCGGTCGTTGGAAAATTGTAGAGGCCGGTGCGGAGGAAAATTTTTATGACGCAGGAACGAGTCGCCCCCTTTGGTTCTTGGAAATCACCAATCACGTCTGATCTCATCGTCAGCAACACGTCCGGTCTTGGACAGACCGCACTCGATGGTGAAGACATTTACTGGGTCGAGGTGCGCCCTTCGGAAGGAGGACGCAATTGCATCGTCCGGCACACACCCGACGGGCGGACGACCGACATGACTCCGCCGACTTTCAACGCACGGACGCGCGTACATGAATACGGGGGCGGCGATTATGCCGTCTCGGACGCGACGATCTTCTTCTCGAATTTTAAAGACCAGCGGCTCTATCGTTACCGTGAAGACGCTGAGCCGCAACCTCTGACGCCTGCTGTTGACCTGCGTTACAGCGACACGGTTGTTGACCGTCGCCGTGGACACTTGATTGCCGTCCGCGAAGACCACACAGTCGAGGGGCGCGAGGCCATCAATGCGATTGTGCAGCTTGCGACGGAAGCGGGCGAGCAGTCGGACGGCGGAAAAATTTTGGTTGAGGGGAATGATTTCTACTCGTCGCCGCGCCTGAGTCCTGATGACTCTCGTCTCGCGTGGCTGACGTGGAATCATCCGAACATGCCCTGGGATGGCTGCGAACTGTGGACGGCGGAGTTGGACAAGGACGGCTCGATTCGTTCCTCGCAGAAAATCGCCGGGGGAACTGAAGAGTCAATCTTTCAACCCGAATGGTCGCCGGACGGTCGCCTCTATTTCATTTCGGATCGCAGCGGTTGGTGGAATCTCTATCGCCTCGGAGAAGATGGAGCCGTCGAACCTCTCCATGAAGCGGCGGCGGAGTTCGGCGTACCCCAGTGGGTCTTCGGCCTGTCAACTTATGCCTTCTCGTCCGCCGAACAAATCGTTTGCACGAGCAGCGTGCACGGCACGTCGCAACTGGCGACGCTCGACACGCGCACGCTCGAATACAAACCCATCGAGACGCCTTACACGGATATTACTTGTGTGCGGGCTTCAGGCGAGCGCGCCGTCTTCCGCGCCGGTTCGCCGGTCGAACGCGCCTGCATCGTCGAACTCAACTTGAAAACGAAGCGGATTAACGTGCTCAAGCGTTCGAGCGAGATTGTGATTGATCCCGGCTACCTTTCGGTTCCGCAGGCGATTGAGTTTCCCACCGAGGGCGGCCTGACGGCGCATGCCTTTTACTATCCGCCGCGCAATCTCGATTTCCAAGCGCCCGAAGGCGAGCGCCCGCCGCTGCTCGTCAAATGTCATGGCGGGCCGACCGCCGCGACGACGACCACGCTGCGCCTTGAGACACAGTACTGGACGAGTCGCGGCATCGCCGTTCTCGATGTGAATTACGGCGGAAGCACGGGCTACGGGCGCGAGTACCGGCAGCGTCTAAACGGTCAGTGGGGAATTGTGGATATTGACGACTGTATCAACGGGGCGCGGTATCTAATCGAACGCGGCGATGTTGACGCAAATCGTTGCGCCATCACGGGCGGAAGCGCCGGAGGCTACACCACGCTCGGCGCGCTCACCTTTCGCGATCTCTTCAAAGCCGGGGCGAGCCATTTCGGCATCAGCGACCTGACGATCTTCCTCGGCGACACGCACAAATATGAATCGCGCTATCTCGACCGCCTGATCGGCCCATACCCTGAGCGCGCAGACCTCTATCACAACCGTTCAGCTATCAACTTCACGGAACGCCTCTCAAGTCCCGTGATATTTTTTCAGGGACTCGAAGACAAGGTCGTGCCGCCGAATCAGGCCGAACTGATGGTTGATGCGCTGCGCTCCAAGGGGCTGCCGGTCGCCTATCTTCCTTTTGAAGGCGAGCAGCACGGCTTTCGTCGCGACGAAAATATCAAACGCGCGCTCGACAGCGAAATCTATTTCTACTCGCGCGTCTTCGGCTTCGAGTTGGCCGACCCTGTCGAGCCGGTTCCGATTGAAAATCTTTAAAGCGGAAGACGAGAGACGGTATCTTCTTCAAACAGCGCAAAGCGTGGATGCTATAGCTAGCAACGAGCGATATCATCCACGCTTTGCGTTAAAACGATAAACTAACTTTACCGCGACATCGGGCGACGTTGCGGCGGACGCGATTTGCGCTTGTTACGCTTGCGCGCGAGCGCCGATTTTAACTTCGCTTTCTGCCCGCGCGACATAAAGAAGGCGTGCTTCTTCGCGTCCTTGATGATCTCTTCCGACATCACCTTGCGCTTGAAACGGCGCAGGGCGCTTTCGATAGATTCACCTTGATTAATATTAACCGTTGCCATTTCTTCTCTCCATTCAAGTCTTACGGATAAACCCTGCGAGTGGCTCCCTCTCGGAGTCTCGCAAAAAACTGATGATTGCAATATCGCACTTCAAACGGCGCAGCATCGAAAGATGCGTCAAAAATTTCCAGCTTCGTCACGACTGAGATCGGGAAGCTCAATGCGACCGGCTATTTTGCCAGCCAAAAAACTTTCTGGCAAGTGCCCGACAGCCAGAAAAGCAAACACGCGAACGAGGAATCTCTGAATTTTAGACGACGCGCGAATGCACGAGACGGCGCATGCGATCTTCAAAAAGCACATCAATCTTTTTCGGCTCGATGACGGCGGTCACTTCTCCGAAGCCGTAAGCCGGGTGCATTAGCGTCTGGCCGATGCGATAGGTGCGCGTCCAATCGTAAGGCGCGCCGGTCTTCATGCCGGAAGCGGAAGCCGACGCGCCGCCTGCGGTTTTGCTGCTCTTGAAAGAACTGCGTGTGCCGCACTGCGGGCAGTTAACGCGCGAAATCTGTCCGCGCTTGGTGATGGTCGCCACGACGTGGCCGCGCACTTCATCGCAGACGGTGCAATGTTTCTCGACGCGATCACCGACCGCGTAGACAGGCTTCTCCATAAAATCCTCTTTCATAAAAATAGTGCCGCGCCGGACTCCTGAGAGCGAAGCTGAAAGGCGGCAACCGTCTTGCAAGCGAGGGTAGCAAAACGCGAAACGGAAGTTTACTTGTATCTATAGGTGATGCGTCCTTTGGTCAAATCGTAGGGCGACAGTTCGACGGTGACGCGGTCGCCGGGCAGAATGCGGATGAAGTTTTTGCGCATCTTGCCGGAAATTTGTGCGAGCACGACATGGTCGCTGCCATCGAGCCTGACTTTAAAAAAGGCATTTGGCAGTTTGTCAACAATCACACCTTCCGCCGGAATTAAATCTTCTTTGGACAAACGGTCAATCTCCTTAAATTTATTGGAAAGGGGAGTTGGGAGACAGAATTTCTCTGTGATTTACGGACAACACCCCCGGCAAAATTTACTGCCGGGGGCGTCCGTAGTTTAATGCAAACTTTTTGCATCCACAGGTTCGGCATTTTACCAGCGCGGCTCGCGGTCGCCATAGCCGCCACCACCGCCGCCGTAACCGCCGCGTCCGCCGCCGCGA
>CAXTRQ010000303.1:0-5346 GCA_964246705.1 uncultured Pyrinomonadaceae bacterium | reverse complement strand
TACCGGAGTTAACCATCCAGTATGCGGACTATGCGGTGTGGCAGAGGGAATGGCTTAGCGGAGAGGTTGTTGACGAGCAACTTGGATATTGGAGAGAGCAACTTGCCGGAGCGCCGGCCTTGCTTGAACTGCCAACCGACAGACCTCGCCCGTTGGTTGCGCAGAACAACTGGGGCAGACCCGTCTACAGTAATTTATCAGCGAAGCTAACCAACAGATTAAAAGGGCTAAGTCGTCAGGAAGACGTGACGCTGTTCATGACATTGCTGGCGGCGTGGCAGACCTTGCTCTACAGGTATTCCGGTCAGGAGGATATCGTCGTCGGCTCGCCCATCGCGGGACGCAATCGCGCGGAGTTGGAGGAGTTAATTGGCTTCTTCGTCAACACGCTGGTGCTGCGTGCGCGCATCAGCCCGGAGATGGAGTTCAAGGAGTTGCTCAAGCAGGTCAGAGAAGTGTGTCTGGGCGCTTATGCTCATCAGGAGATGCCCTTTGAGCGGCTTGTCGAAGAGTTGCAGCCAGAGCGCAGCCTGAGTCACAGCCCACTCTTTCAGGTGATGTTCGCCTTGCAGAACAATCCGCAGCAGGCGCTGGAGTTGGGCGGGTTGCGGCTGGGAGCCTTCAGCACGCAGAGCCGTGTGGCGAAGTTCGACCTGACGCTGTTCGTCTCGGAGGGGGAGCAGAGCTTGAGGTGTGCGGTGGAGTACAACACGGAACTGTTCGACGGCGAGACCATCGAGCGGATGAGCCGACATCTGAGCCACCTGTTGGAGAGCATCGTCTGTGACCCGCAACAGAAACTCTCTGAGTTGCCGCTGCTGAGCGCAGAGGAGCGGCATCAATTATTGGTCGAGTGGAACGACACGCACACTGATTTCCCTGCCGACAAGTGTGTTCATCAGTTGTTTGAAGAACAGGCGGAGCGCACGCCCGAAGCCGTCGCCGTCGTCTATGAAGCTGCACAACTCAGCTATCGAGAGTTGAACGAGCGGGCCAACCAACTCGCTCATCATTTGAGAGGATTGGGAGTCGGAGCCGAGACGCTGGTCGGCCTCTGCGTCGAGCGCAGCCTTGAGATGGTGGTTGGCTTGCTCGGGATATTGAAAGCCGGTGGAGCATATCTACCGCTCGACCCCGCTTATCCGCAGGAACGACTCTCCTTCATGCTCGCGGATGCGTGCGCGCCCGTGTTGCTGACTCAACAATCGCTGCTTGAGAGTCTGCCGCAGCACGGCGCAGCGGTCTTTGCTCTGGATAGGGACTGGCCGCTGTTGAAACAACTGAGCACAGAGAATCCTTCGCCGCTCGCGTGCTCCGACAATCTTGCTTATATCATCTATACCTCCGGCTCGACCGGCAGACCCAAAGGCGTCATGACTTCGCACAGGTCTTTGGTGAATTACGTCGAGTTTGCTTCGCGGGCGTTTTCAATTGTGGCGGCGGACAGGGTTTTGCAGTTTGCCTCGATCAACTTCGACACAAGCGCCGAAGAAATCTTCCCGTGCCTGACTCGGGGCGCGGCGCTGGTCTTGAGAGACGATTTGATGCTCGGCTCGACTGCTGCCTTCTTCCGCAAGTGCGAGGAACAATCGCTGAGCGTGCTTGACCTTCCGACCTCTTACTGGCACGAATTGACGGCGAGTTTGGATACCGATGCGGTGAGCATTCCCGAATCGTTGCGCCTGATGATTATCGGCGGGGAAAAGGCGCTGCGAGGGCGGCTGGCCGTGTGGTCGAAGCACGCCAGCCCGCGCGTCAAACTCGTCAACACGTACGGGCCGACGGAGGCAACCATCGTCGCTACGACCTACGAGGCGACGCCGGAAAATCAGGAGGACGACCGTGAAATTCCCATCGGAAGCCCGATTGCGAACGCTCGCACCTATGTGCTCGACAAGCATCTGTGGCCGACGCTGCCGGGAGTGCCGGGCGAGTTATACGTCGGCGGCGAGGGAGTAGCGCGCGGATACCTTCGATGCCCCGAATTGACCGCCGAAAAATTTGTCGCCGACCCGTTCAGCGGTGTGCCCGGGGCGAGGCTCTACCGCACGGGCGACCTGTGTCGCCATCTCCCCGAAGGAGGACTCGAATACCTCGGGCGGACGGATGAGCAGGTTAAGATTCGCGGCTTCCGCATTGAACTCGGCGAGATTGAAGCTGCGCTGGCACAACACGGCTCAGTCAGAGAATGCGTCGTTGTGGCGCGCGAAGACGAGCCGGGTGAGAAGCGAGTCGTAGCCTATCTGGTAGCCGTGCCGGGGGCGTCGTCGGCGTCGTTGAGTCCGAATGAACTGCGCGGCTATATCGGGGAGAGATTGCCGGCCTACATGCAGCCGAGCGCCTTCGTCGTGCTCGAAGCGTTGCCGTTTACGCCGAACGGCAAGATTGATCGCCGCGCGCTGCCTGCACCGGATACGACGCGGTACGAGCAGGATGATAACTTCGTTGCGCCGCGAACCCCGGTCGAAGAAGAATTGGCCGAAATCTGGCGCATGCTCCTCAACGTGGAGCGCATCGGCGTCAGCGACAACTTCTTCACGCTCGGCGGACATTCTCTACTGCTGACGCAGATGGCCTCACGAATCCGCCAGAGTTTCGGGGTCGAGTTGACGCTGCGGGCGCTCTTCGCCGCGCCCACGATTGTCGCGCTGACGGCGCTCATCACCGCGCAACAGTTGGAGCAGAACGAAATAGACGAAGCAGCGCAGATGTTAGACGAGTTAAGTAAACTCTCACCTGACGAGGTCAGAGCACTACTGGAGGCGGAAGGGTATCAAGCGTAGTAAGTTCCAGAGGCAAACGCCTGCGGGGTGCTCGCCTGCCAGCCGATAAAGCCAACCGGACGACACCGAAACCTTAAACGAAAGTCTGACGCTCGCCTAGCTACAGCCGGCGGCGGTAAATGCCGGCACCTTGCGTCTAAAAATTGAATTGAGTCGGAATCCGGAAAGCCGCTTCGATTCCAGAGAGGCTCCCGAAGAGGTACCATGAAGATTCTCATCACCATGAGTCTGCCCTACATCGCCTACGCTCCGGGTGATGCACAGGCATTCAACCGTCGTCTGGCCGAGCAGCTTGCCGAAGAAGCGCACAGCGTTCAGGTTGTTGCCCCCGCCTTCGACGCGCCTGCGTTGGAGACGCCCCACGCGCCTCTCCAGCAGTTGCGGGCTACTGGTGACGGACTTAAGGAGTTCGTGCCAGCGGCCCGGGTGGACGCTCTTAAACAGGTCGAGGTTCATACGGTTTCCGACACGTCGGGGCTTCGCGCTTACCTGTTAAATCAAATCCGGCGCTTCAAGCCAGATTGGATATTGGTGTCGTCTTATGACCCGTCCGGGAATTTGCTGAGCGCCGCACTGGATGTTGATGCCTCAAAAGTAATTTACCTTGCGCAGTCGTCACAAACGCTGCCCTTTGGCCCCGCCAACTCGTTTGCGCAAGACGCCGAAGCCGAACTGGTCAAAAAAGCTGCGTCCGTCATCGCTTCTTCCGAATCCGTCGCGGATTACGTCAGGCGTTGGAGCGGGCTTGAAGCCCTTAACTTTCAAACTCACCCCGGCGATTTACTCGCCCGTCTCAGCGGACAGGCAAACGCGGGCCATGGTAACGGAGTCAGTCACGTGCAAGATGCCGGAGAAAAATCACAAGGTGTAGGCGACGCCGGGAGCGTACTGGAAAAGGTTTCAAGGCTGACTCCCGAGCAGCAAGCCCTTCTATCGTTGCGTCTCAAAAAGAAGGCAGCCGGGATGGTTGCGCATAAGCCGAAAACGCCGCCTCTTGCAGCGTTCGAGCGCAACGGGTCTTTGCCGCTCTCATTTGCACAGCAGCGACTCTGGTTTCTGGATCAACTGGACCCGGGAAACACCGTCTATAACCTGCTGACGTCGACCGCCCTCACGGGGAGGCTCGACGTGGACGCGCTCGAACTGAGTCTCAGAGAGGTCGTCCGCCGCCACGAGTCTCTGCGCACCACCTTCACAGAGGTCGACGGCCAGCCCGTGCAGGTCATCTCCCCTTCTCTTGAACTGAAGCTTGAACTGCATAATGTCGAACACTTGACGGAGGCCGCGCGTCAGGCTGCGCTCAAGGATTTTGTCGGCGTTGAGGCGCAACGTCCCTTTGATTTATCGAGCGGGTCGTTGCTGCGCGCCGGATTGGTGAGGATAAGCGAGCAGGAGCAGGTGCTAGTGTTGGTGATGCATCACATCATCAGCGACGGGTGGTCATTGGGAGTGCTGTTTCGAGAGATGACGGCGCTCTACGAAGCGTACGTAGCGGGAGCGGAGTCGAGGTTACCGGAGTTAACCATCCAGTATGCGGACTACGCGGTGTGGCAGAGGGAATGGCTACAAGGCACAGTGCTTGACGAGCAACTAGGGTACTGGCGCGGACAGCTTGAGGGAGCGCCAGCGGTGCTGGAATTGCCCACCGATAGAGCGCGCCCTCCCGTGCAGAGTCAAGACGGTGCGATGCGTTCATTCGTGCTGTCGGCGGAAGTGACGACGCGACTGCGTGAGCTAAGCAATCAGGAAGACGTGACGCTGTTTATGACGTTGCTGGCGGCGTGGCAGACCTTGCTCTACAGGTATTCGGGTCAGGAGGACATCGTCGTCGGCTCGCCCATCGCGGGACGCAATCGCGCGGAGTTGGAGGAGTTAATTGGCTTCTTCGTCAACACGCTGGTGCTGCGTGCGCGCATCAGCCCGGAGATGGAGTTCAAGGAGTTGCTCAAGCAGGTCAGAGAAGTGTGTCTAGGCGCTTATGCTCATCAGGAAGTGCCGTTTGAGAAACTGGTCGAGGAACTCCACCCGGAACGCAGCCTGAGTCACAGCCCGCTCTTTCAGGTGATGTTTACGCTGCAAAATGAAGCCAAAAAGAGAGTGCAATTTCATGACCTCACCTTCAGCCCGGTCAAATTAGCTGGCGAGACAGCGGCCTTCGACCTCACGCTTTCGATCAGAGAACTGTCAGATAAGTTGAACGTCCGGCTCCGATATAAGACGGATCTTTTTGACGACACGACGATTCAGAGAATGATTAGCCACTTCGAGCGCCTGCTGGAAAGCGTCGCCACCGACCCGCGACAAAAACTCTCTGAGTTGCCGCTGCTAGGCGAAGAGGAGCGGCATCAATTATTGGTCGAGTGGAACGACACGCACACTGATTTCCCTGCCGACAAGTGTGTTCATCAGTTGTTTGAAGAACAGGCGGAGCGCACGCCCGAAGCCGTCGCCGTCGTCTATGAAGCTGCACAACTCAGCTATCGAGAGTTGAACGAGCGGGCCAACCGTCTCGCTCATCATTTGAGGGGGCTGGGAGTCGGAGCCGAGACGCTGGTCGGCCTCT
>CAXTRQ010000302.1:0-5351 GCA_964246705.1 uncultured Pyrinomonadaceae bacterium | reverse complement strand
GGAGGGTAAACCGAAGCGGCTGAAATGGCTATTCAGTTGTCAAATGACCCACTAGCGGCTTTTTCATTTTTCTTCCTCTTTTGAAGTTGAAACGGTGACTAGGTGTTTGGCGGTGGATTAGCAAGGAAACTTGCTAATCACACAAGAAGGCGTGCGGGAAATGAACCTCATTTTTGTAAATAAAGAAGAAGATGTCAGGCAGGGCGCAATTTCGCTCTGGCGTCAGGGGAGATACGCGGAAGCGCGTTATGCATACGTGCGAGAGGCTCTAGATAGAGACCTGACGACAGAGGGCACTATCATACTGACCATAAATCTTGCCATCGTCGAGCGATCCGATGGAAGATGCGCCGAGTCGCTCGAATTGCTGTTGGAAATCTCCGCGCTGGTTGAGTCGTACATCTCATCGTTGATTAAAGGAAAGTATTACAATGCACTCGCGGCCACTTATTCTCTGCTTCAAATGTTCGACCCGGCCTTTGAAGCATACACGGCGGCAAGCATCTATTACGAGAAATCTAAAGAATTCAGTCACAATGTGACTGGAGTTCATCGAGCATGGCAAACCGATGCAGAACGGCTTCATTGAGCGGTTCAATCGCAGCTACAGAGAAGCGGTCTTGGATATGTATATTTTCCAGACCCTGACAAAGGTCAAAGAACAGACTGATAGATGGCTCACAGAATACAACGAAGAAAGGCCACATGAATCTCTTGGTAACATGACGCCGAGAGAGTTTTTGTTAAACCACAGCCCGGAAATCTCTAGTTATGGGTGGTAGCAATCAGGGGAGGTTTACACTTGACTCGGATGAAACTGATCCAATGAGACAAAGCATCGAGGAGGAGCAGAAGATTGCAGTAGATACGGAGGGCTAGTCTATTTGCCCTTCTCTATCATTTCTGGCTTTTTCTGCTCCTCCTCGGTGCGTACCTATCGGGTCACATACAATTGGAAATCACACTACTGCTGCGCATCAGTCGAGAAAGTAGCGCCGCCGATGAGTAATCCGTTATTGCCATTGACCGACAAATCATTCAGCGTCTGGCCGTCAAATTTCCATGCCCCGACGGTGCCCGTAACCGGACCAAGGTGCGCTTGAGGGGTGAAATTACCCGTGTAGAGCACGCCGGCTGTTACCCTGCCCTCATCAATGAGGCCGTTGAAGGTCATGGTTCCATCATCACCTCTGCCGCCAATCTTGAGACTGTTAGTGCCCGAACCAACCACCGTCGTGGCCGCCTGCGCCCCGTCCAGCACGCCATCGAGATAGACTCGATATTGCGTGCCGTCATAGATGCCTGCGATGTGATGCCACACTCCCGCGCTGATCGTCGTGTTGCCGAACACCATCGCGCCATCAATGTAACCTCCGTGATTGACGACACCAAACATGACTTTGCCGAATTGCAGGCGTAGCGCATAGCCGCCGTCGTTGAGACCCCAGCGTTCGATGACGCCTTGCTGCGCGGTTGCGTTGTTAGTCTTGACCCACGCTTCGAGCGTCACCGGCCCCGTAATGTTCAGACTCGCGCTATATGGCACAGTGGCATAAGCGCTGGTCCCATTAAGCGACAATGAGTGATTACCCGTCGCGACATGGGCCGTTGGCGTATCAGCGGCGAAGTTCGCTCTCGAAACCAGCGAGCCGTTCTGGGCATTGCCGGAGGCATCTTTTACCGTCAGGTCGTCGAATCTCCACCACCCTCTGGTGTTCGCCGTTGCAGTCAAGCGCCGTTGCGGGGTGAAATTATTACCTGTGTAAAGTACTCCCGCAATGACTCTCGCCTCATCAATGAGGCCGTTGAAGGTCATGGTTCCATCATCACCTCTGCCGCCAATCTTGAGACTGTTAGTGCCCGAACCAACCACCGTCGTGGCCGCCTGCGCCCCGTCCAGCACGCCATCGAGATAGACTCGATATTGCGTGCCGTCATAGATGCCTGCGATGTGATGCCACACTCCCGCGCTGATCGTCGTGTTGCCGAACACCATCGCGCCATCAATGTAACCTCCGTGATTGACGACACCAAACATGACTTTGCCGAATTGCAGGCGTAGCGCATAGCCGCCGTCGTTGAGACCCCAGCGTTCGATGACGCCTTGCTGCGCGGTTGCGTTGTTAGTCTTGACCCACGCTTCGAGCGTCACCGGCCCCGTAATGTTCAGCGCCGTGCTGTTGGGAACGCTCGCATGTGCTCCCGCCCCGTTGAGCGAAAGGGATGCTTGGAAGGCCGGGAAATTACGGATTGGAGCGGCCAGCCCCCCGCTTCCGACTGCCGGAAGCTCTATGAACTGGTCTATCGCTTTCCCTGTGCCGTCATTGACCAGAGGGTCGGGGTGGCCGTTAGGAATCTTCAGGCTCGGATGATCGAACGGGGCTTTGTGAAGCCGCACGCGTTCATCCGTAAGACTCGCCAAGAAGGCGACCAGCGAATCCTTTTGAGCCTCAGTCAATCCGAGGTTCTCAATGTCCGGGTCTAGATTGGCGATGTTCTGATCATGGAAATCTCCGCCGCGATTGTAGAAATCAACGACCTGGCGCACAGACAATTGTCCGCCATTGTGGAAATAAGGAGCGGTCAATTCCACATTACGAAGCCCGGCTGTTTTGAAGGCTCCGTCCACAGCGACACGCTCGGTCGGGCTGAGTGTCCCGCTCGGAACCTCTCCTTCTCCCTGGACAACCGGACAATTCGCGGGATTCTGTAAGCACTGTTGCTGGAAAAACCTGCTGAACGAAAGAGGGTTGCCGAACGGGTCAATACCGCCGACTCCTCGATCATCATTCGTGGGCCTGACGCCGATGTTATAAAATCCGTTGTCGTAAACGGCTACGCCACCGTCGCCCATGATCATTCGTTCGATCTTCTGATTGACTACGCTTCTGAACGAAGCTTTGGTGAACTCGGCCCCGGCGTGGCAATTGATGCACTTGCCCTGACCGGTGAAGATATCAAGCCCCTGCCGCTGTTGGACGGTGAGCGCGGCAGTGTTGCCGTTGGCATAGTTATCAAAAGGCGTCTGGTCGGATCGCAGCGTAGCCTCGTACATCTGTATGGCAATGCCCCAGTAGAGAGAGAAGTTAGTCTCCATCTGGTTAAAAGAGTTGGCCGATGTCGAGCCAGTTGTCGGCCCTGTGAATGGAGCGAACGGGCTGCTGCAATTGCGCGGAATCGTAACGACGTGTGTCGTGTCTTGCCACCACCTCGGCTGGAAGGCTTGCTGGATCAACGCTCCGTAAGTATAAGCCGCGCTCAGACCATTGCCGCTCGGATTGGCATAAGGCCCTAGCACACTATCGTCGGTCGCCACTTTTTGCTGCGCCAGCGGCGACAAGGCTAACAGCTTGCGCCCAATGTCAGGCCAAAAGCGGCAACGGGCCGACATTTCGTTTTCGCTGACCGGCGGCCCTACAGCCTGTGAAGCCAGTGACGAACGGTTGAGGCTCGGACGAACCAGCGTCGGATTATTGGGATTGTAGGCATCCATAATGCGCGGATTGGGGTCTCTCGCGCCAAATGGATTCGCCCCGTTGAAATCTTCTTGAGCGCGCCCGTCCCAGAAGTTGCGGAAATTAAAAACGGCATTGATGACCGTAGGCGTGTTGCGCGGCTCGACGCGCCGGACATTAATGCCATTCACGCTGAAGCCTTCCGGGTCGGGCGAGAACAACACGTTATCCTGCGCGCTGCCGACGGCGATATTCAGCAGGGTGGAGTTAAAAACTCCCTGAGAGCCGGTAATATCGTTGCTGTCGAAGAGAACGGTCGAGTTACGATTGTTGATGTCCGCAAGTCTGTGGAATGGATAGTCCGCCGCCGTCAAATGATAATTGGGCGGGCCGGTCTGAAAAGTGTGGTCAGGATTGGGAGAGCCGTCGGCATTGACGCGATTAAGCCCCGGGTCAAGTTGATTGATGGAACGGTTGTCTGCACCGGCATGGAAATGACAACTGGCACATGATTGGACACCGTCACTTCCGGCCTGCATCTCCCAAAACAGAGCTTTGCCGAGAGCAATCGCGGCATTATTGTCTCTCACGTAGACGGCAAGATTGTCAGGTTGGGGAGTCGGGATGTTCGTCAGGGAAGTAAGGTCTGACGGAAGTCTGCCGGGTTCATCCTGCGCCGACACTACTTTACTTCGAAAAAGGTTGGGAAGCAGTGCTATTCCGATGAGGATGGTGAAACCTAACAGCGAAAAGTGTTTGATCCGCTGTATCTTCCTTTCTTTAACCACTGGTTGCCTCCTTAATGGTAACAGTTAAGGACTTGGCAAAATCTGCTTTTTGCCTTGGATGCCGGTCGGGTGAACGACACGAGGGTTGCGGGGCAAAAGTGCGTTCCGCAGGCGCACATACAAAGACTCTCCGGTGAGTTGAAGCTATCCGTATTAACAGTCTTGGCTCGCGCGATGGCACTACTACTAATTACAGTGATAGGTCAGGCTAATTTGTGGTAGGGTTTGCGTCTCTGTGGAGGATACGGGCGAGACAATCCGTCATCTCCTCAAAAACATTTAAGTATAAGTGCCGCAACTGCCCACTCTCCTTATCCTTTGTCGCAGCAGCAATCTCACACAATTTCCAAACGGACTTCGACCAATTCTTGCGCGTAATTACAGTCGTTTATTGACACGACCTTTCGTACACAGCTACACCGAATGAATGGGCTTTCTCGGTAAGTCTTATCCCTCCGCATAGGAGCACTTAGAATTTTATTGAGTGAGCCGCTATACGATAAAGGCAGACAGCTAAACCGCCCGGATCAACATTTATCTAAAATAAAGCGTAGCCAATTCGTAGATACAGATAGATTTTGACGGCGATGAGCAGTTATCACTTAGTTATGCAGTGTGGCTTGACTTATGTGAAGGAAGCAAGAATTTAAAAATCAGTCTAGAGAAAACTCGCTTAATCTATACCTCTAATAGAAAACCGTCAACATATTTTACATGATTTTTTGAGAGCGGCAGGAAATCTATTTGCTGGTCGTGTCTCAGCTTTTATGCTGCCAAGCATTCAAGTGGTTGACGTAAAGTTTAGTGACTGCTTCGTGCATCTTAGCTCGACTTTATCTATTTTGGAGACAGGGAACGCAAATAAATTCCGTACTGCCTGCCCACCGAACCTGAGCGTTTTTACTACCAAAGCCAACCATTCACGATCCTCCAATACACCCTCCTAAAATAATTTCCAGTTGCCGGATTATTACACTTGATGATTTGGAATTTCCAAATTAATACACCTACAACCTGCAAGGGCAGGTACGGAAGGATATACGATGAACACCATCAACACCCGCCGCGCCATCGAGCGAAACCTCTCGGCTCCCGTCAAATGCCGCGC
>CAXTRQ010000301.1:0-5416 GCA_964246705.1 uncultured Pyrinomonadaceae bacterium | reverse complement strand
GAATTTCGCTTAGCGAAAAGTCCCCGCCGCTCCACCACGAGAAGAGGAAATACCACAGACCAGTACGTTCGCAAAAGCCAACTCAATAGGTAAATCCTGCCAGACGGGCAAATCACTGAATCTGCATGGATTATAGGGATGATGGTTGGTCTAACTCGACAATCTTGTCCACTCAAATTCTGTGCACCTGTTTTTCAGCAAACTTCGTCTGTTTATCGGGTGCTTTTGATAACCGAATACGAGCGTGGAGCATTCAGTTTCGATAGGTAAGCACTTGAAACGTTTCGAGTGGGCTTTCAACGTAAAAGTATAGACTTGACCTTATAGATAGTGGATTGTGGTAAAAGTCTTCGAATGTGGCGCGAGGTTTTTGTTTATAGTAGGCATCTCGGTTTGTATCTCCGCCACAGCATCGTCTAGGAAAATAGGGAGTAGTACAAGGCGCGCATTGGACTCCTCTCGCACGCTAGTGCCGTCTTTAAATTCCTGAATCATTACATCTGTGCGTCCCTGACAATTTGCGTTAGAGCCTGAAGGCGTATATTATTCTTTTGCACATACACCGTCCTGCCGGGATCACCCCCGTCAGCAAACTTTTGCACCAACAATAAACTCTGATGTGCTTTGCTTTCCGGTGCTGTCGTGTGCCTTAAACTGAAAAGCTAAATGGCTGGTTCAGCTTTTCAGTAGAGAATATAACCTAGCCTCATACTATGAGCTATAGCCGGTGGCCTGACTCTCTACGATTGCTTTTCTGCAACCGATGGGAGCTTTGTACTTGAAAACTCCTTGCTGATTTTATGTCCGCACGGGTGGTTTAGCACGAAGGCATTGGCGCGCGGTTTTTAAGCGCCGGATGCTCTTTGAAAATTCTTTTCGCTTCGTTTCTCTTTAGGCTTTAGTATCTTCGGGGGGCTTCGCAGCGCAGTTCCATCAGGGCTGCTCGTCACAGGTTCCTGCATCGTCTAGGGAACTCATCGCCTCACCCATGCATGAGCATGGGCAGAATGGTTCTACTCTCGCAACCAAAGTTTCCTCACTACTTACTCACACAGTTCAGAAGGATGATTATGAAATACACCAGATCACAACTCTTAAAACTCTTCACCGTAGCTCTCGCCAGTGCCCTAGCCATCGGCAGTTTGATGTTCGGAGCAACATCACGCAGCAGCAGGGCAGCCAGTTCGCCAATCGCACAAGAGACAACTGATCAGGGCGGCGGTGCACCGCGCGTCGAATCCATGGAGGCAACCCCGCTAGAGAAGCAAACGAAAGCAGGCAATGCGCTCCTGCTGGTGCGTTTTGCCGGTGACACGAAAGTTGCGGCCACGGTCAAGACAGTCATCGACGACCGCGATGTCCTCTTGCGCGATGACGGCCTCGAAGGCGACGAGATTGCCGGGGATGGCACACACTCGGCCATCATCTTCCTCGATTTCAACCAACTCGCCGACAATCAAGACCGCGTCTCGCAACTTAACGCCGATCCGCAATCTTCGCCTGCCGCCCCTACGCAACCGGCGGACACTACAGGGATACAATCCGCGCGCAACGCTAATGAGGCCGCCTCGCAGTCAAATGTCTCCGCCGCCGCCACCGCCGATACGACAGCCAAAAACGAGTCGCTCGCTTCGTCCGATGCGGTGCTTATGCCCGCCTTCGATGACAGCCGGGACCGTCGGGGCACGCAGGCGTTCCCGAAGATTGATTTTCGCAACTTAAGGCCCGGCCAGCGCGTGCCGATCAATCGCATCGGCACATATCGCGGCGTCGATCCTGCGCGGTCGCTCGTCATCACCGACATTAAAGTCGTCGAAGACCCGACCCGCACCTTCAACCCCTGCACTAGCAAGGGCACGCCGATGGGCGCTTGGACGTTCGGCTACCTCATGCAACAGATGGCGAATCAACCGCGCACGCTCATCAATCCGTCAACATTCGTGCGCCAATGGCTCAACAAATGGATGGCCGATCAGACGACAGCCAACGGTTGGACGGCAGCCAAGCGTCAACAGATTAAACAACTCGTGATTGATCCGTGGGAGGCCGCATCGGGTGGCCCCGGCCAACCGCTCAATTTAGCGAAAGCGCCTTTCCGCCTGCTCGCTATCGTCAACCGCGTTGACCTGCGCGGCAACTCCGTCTACGGCGGCGGTAGCGCGGGTGAAGGCCGCTTCGTCTTCGGCGTGATGGATATGAGGCGGACGGGCGGCACCGACCCTTACACAGGCCAACCGCAGACAGGTTGCTCACCAACCCAATTCACGGTCATCATCGAATACGGTATCGACCGGACGGGCTGTGCCATTAGAGACTGGGGCAAGCAGTGGTACAACCTGCGTAACTTCGTGCTCGGTTCGTCTGCATACAACGCGGCACTGCAAAACATTACCGATCAGTTCACGAAAGCCAACGCGGCACCCTCGAAGCCCAACGGCAGCGCGCTCAATCAACTTCGCACCAACGAGATTGCCATCGCCAATGCGCCACCCGACAACGACTGGCAGATGCGCGAGTTCCGGCTGCCACGCGGCGACGGCCATCTCTTTGAAGCGAACGCCAAGCAGACGCCGCACGAAACGCTGAGGAATACGGACTTAACGGCGCAATACGTCAACGCCAACACCCCTGCGATTCTTGCCGGGACATACGTCGTGCCGGATTTCTGGCTCGGTCAGAAGTTTCTCACCAATGCCTCGGACGTGCCCTTCGGCGTCTTCTGGAACGACGGCCCGACCATCCCCATCGCGAACCGACAGGCCCGACACCTGTTCTCGCTCAACACCTGTAGCGCATGCCATAGTGGCGAAACCAACACCGTCTTCACGCACATCAAACCGGCGTCCTTCGGGACGCCAGCCGGTCTGTCAGGGTTTATGACCGGCATCAGCGTTCCCGACCCGGCAGACCCGGGACCCACGAGAACTTTCAATGAATTCCAGCGGCGTGCGTTCGACCTCGACGTACTCGTGAATTCGCCCTGCTTCTTCGACATTCGACGCAATTTCGTCCCGCTCGTCCACTAGGCCATTGAGGGGACGGGCGTGGCTGCTTGCGAATACAGCCACGAACAGTTTCGGTTTGCGGAACTCGAAACCGGAACTGACGACTAATGAAAGAGGCCGGATGACAGGACGCAATCCGACATCCGGCCTCTCCTTGGCCCAATACAGCTATATCGCCGCACATGCGACGAATTCGTTAACGTTTATGCTACCTGCGCGGCTGGTTGTCGAGGCGTCGGGTTTGGGTGCGTTGTTAGGTATCCGCCGCACGCTGAAGAAGCGCCTCGATTTTCTCACGATGCTCCTCGATAAACCATTCATTTAGCAAAGGCAAATACTCCAACTGCAACTCCATAGGCAACTCGAAGAAGCTGGTTACTATCGTGCCGCGACAACGCGGGCTACCACAACTGCATTGCCACACTATCCCACCATGACAATCAATAATGTAATCATACGTGATTTCCTCACCTGATTTGATTGGCTTACGAGCGACGACGTACCGGATGCCGTTGATGGTTTTCACGTAGGTGTTCGGCTCGCAACACGAGTTGATATGACGTTCCGGTGAGTGCATGAGGACGGTTTTGCCTCCTGCGAGATAATCGCAATGATAGCCATGTTCACCTAACTCAGGACGTAATGGATGCTGAACGTCAACAATACGCGAGTCATCAATGGGAAGTACGATGTCACCCTCTGCGAACTCGCGCGTGGCGAAGACGCCGAGGCCATGAATTTGCGACTCCGTCACGATTACATCAGCCATACATTTCGGATGCCTAATACTTGAGTTAACCCGCCGCGAGCGCAGACATTCAATCTATATCCGAGGAAACATCTTGAGAAGCACGCTATCTCACGGTCGGGTTGAATGAGTTCCTATGCAAAGTCAACGCTCAAGCCGCAGCATCAAGCGCCCGCAGCTTGTGATTGTACAACCGATCTTCCAAGTACCAATAGTCTAACTCCTTCTTCAGCATCACGAAGATGATCGTTAGCAACTTCCTCGCTGTCCAACTCTTCGCTCCTCGCAGCGCCGTCTGCATAATGCCCCCCCCGCTGGCCCAAGGTCATCGCGCTTTGCCACCCTTGCTCGACTCAGCCGAGAGCCGAAAGCCGAGCCTGAGAGTGCGATGCCATTTCGTCTCAGCGCGCCGTCTCCCATGTTCTTGAGTTTGGGGCGCATCCCCACCAAACTCTCTCGCGCTTGCAAGAGATGTCGCAGTTGTCTGACACGCTCCGAAGGCACGGAAACAAGCGGCAAGTAGTCTAGCTTGTGGAAGCGGGTTCAGTGCTCAGGCATCGGCCTTCTCCGTCTTCTTCTTTGACTTGGCGATGACGGCGAAGCGATAGGTCTCAACTAACACGACGCGTCTGACGTGTGACTTCACTTGGTCATCGAAGTAGTAGATGTTGGCTGTCACTGCGACCGCGATTTCATCCTCGGCCTTCAACCTGCGTGATGAAGCGATTGAGACCCCTCTTTGTCAACGGGTAAGTGTGTGTACTGCTCGTCTCGTCATCCGAAAGAACGCAAACGACCAAGTTAGTCTTATGTAGATTTCGAGCATCGTACACCGCACGCTGTTGCTTGTATCACGACCTGTTGGGCGCACCGTTGTTTTACACGCCGCTAGTCTCTAATGAATATTCGTCTCATAAATATTTGTGTTATTGATAGCGCGTTCCATTGAACTTGTAGATTGTTGTTTGCGCTTTCCAATTCGTAGAAAAGTTACCTAATGTAGTTATTTCTAGGTCATCGTACCCTTTCGTCTTGGTCTTCTTTCGCGAAATTCCCTGCATTGGTCCCGCATCAATCAACATTTTGTAGCCATTTCCGCTTTTGCTATAAACCCAACCATAAGGCGAATTTGCGCCAAATGCACAACTGCTATCTCCCTCCACGAAATACTCTGGCTTACCGTCACTATTCAAATCTATGGACTTAATACTGACCACTTTTGACGCGCCACCTGCTTCCCGAACGCAATCAGCGGTTATTCCCCTATCGTGCACCAATTGCTGAACGATTGCCTTTTGAGTTGCGGCGCTGACTTTGCCCGTTTGAGCAGAAATATTTACTGCAAATAAAGGAACAACCAGAAAAAGTAACGACAAAGAGATTCGATTTAACTTCATTTTTCCTCCTAAATTTTAAGGTTGTCGGATTTCACCACGACGCGCCCAACGCCGGGGATAACCGGCGAGCAATTAACATGACAGATAAAAGGCATGCTGGACAGCGAGTCCGGTTGCTCCCCTTATTAGATGGGCAGCACAACTCGAGATTGATCTCCCCCACACCAACGCTCATCTGATTCAACCTCGAAGTCTGAATCTCCCCCCGTTTAGTAGACATCAAGATAAGACTTTCTTCGAGCCTCAGACGGCCTGCTTCAACTGCG
>CAXTRQ010000300.1:0-5511 GCA_964246705.1 uncultured Pyrinomonadaceae bacterium | reverse complement strand
AGGACACCCCTGTCCTAGTTAAAGCACCCTGTCCTGTAAAAGACACCCCTGTCCTGTGAAGGACACCCCTGTCCTAGTTAAAGCACCCTGTCCTGTAAAAGACACCCCTGTCCTAATCATGTCAGGGTGTCCCAGAGAGGACAGGGGTGTCTCAGAAAAGACAGGCTTCCCAGAAAAGAAAAGTTAATGTAGTTATGTGATCTGAATTCGAGTGGTGGCGCGGAGTGCCTCCACAAATAAATTGACCCGAAGCACCTCCAGTTTAGCGACCGAGTGCAACGGGTCAATCGAAAAACTCGCTTGATGGCGAGCCGGTATTTGCGTGTCTAACCAAGAGACATTATAAGCCGCCGGTCGTTCGCTGTCGAGAAAAAAGTTAAGGAGATCCAAGATGGCAGCGCAACCAAATTTCTCTAACAGATTCATTCGCAAGACTCAACTCGCTGCGAATGAATATCATAAAAACTTTTTCAAGCTGGACGCCGAGATCATCGCCGCCATCACCTCAGCGGAAGCGGATAAGGTGACGCCGCTCATGAGCAAAATCTATCTCCGCATGGTGAACGCTCCTGACGGGTATTGGGAGCGCCAAGGGGTGCTGCGCTTTGAAGCTCAGTGCAGGGAAGGGAAGCAGGTCAAAGCATGGGACGTGCTGTGTGAAGTAGTGGGCGTCGCCAGCGCCACGGCCAACAAAGCCATCACGTGGTTGCACGATTCCGGCATCATCGGTTATTTCGCGGGCAAGAACGGCGTTGGACTGAGGATTTTTCTCAACCGGGCAGCCACCTCAATCGGCGTGCGCGCGGCTTCGGCGGGACAAAAAATTTTACGCTTCGCTCCTGCTTCATCCGATGTAGGTCATGCTTCACTAAATGAAGCAGCCTTTAATGACAGCTTCGCTGTATCAGAAGTTTTAGATTCAGATGTATCCCGACGCGCGCCAAAAAACGGCGCGGACACAAAAACGGCTGATAAAAAAGTCCTCGACCCGACCCCACCACCCAGCACCCAATCGCAAGTACCAAGCCAAGGTGAGGGAAGAAAAGTCGAAGCTTCTGCACAGCACCCTAGCACAGTCTCGGTGGACGAAATTGTTGAGCGCCTGAAGAATGAACTTGAGCCGTGCGTGAAGAGTGCCGCAACGCAAGCTGCCGCGCAAACTGCCGTCCGCGAGATCGCTCGCACTCGAGAGTGGTTCGAGACCAAGGCGCTGCCGAAAGCCGTGCGGGTAGCGCAACACGAAACCTACAACCTGCTCAGAAAGCACGGCGGCGTTGATGAACGGACAAGGCGGGCGCGAACTGATTTGGAAGTCGGGCGCGCCGCTTCCGATTCTTACACGCCGCCTGTCGCGCACAAACTGACACAGGAAGAAATTCGAGAGACTGCCGAAACATGCGTGGCGCTCTTGGAGACACAAGGCAAGTCAATTGACATAACGCTCTCGGAGATCAGTTCCGTAGGCGGTGGCTGGCTTTTGCCAGAGGATGCGCCGCAGGTGCGCGAGGCAGCACAAACCTTGCTCAGTGAGAGAAGCGAAAGGAGGTAGTAGGAAACTATGCCGGCACAACGAGCCAAGAACTATCTGCTCTCCGTTGTCTTCTCAGCGACTCCCGCATCAAACAATGACTCTGAGGTCGCACAGCAAGACTCACCGGCAGTTTGCACCTTCTGCCATGGGACTGGCATGGCAGTCGTCCCGGGAAAGGGCACGCCGCGTTAATGATTGAAGGCGAGGATTATCGTCGCCGTTTGAATTGAATTATTGATGCCGAGATATTACGACGATGGTCAGATCGGTTGAGCGGAGCTACACCGTCTCTTTAAGTCTTGCCTCAGCCTGCTCGATCAACGCTTCGGCCTCCCGGTTACCATAACGCAAGTCATAAGCGCGGTAGCAAGACCAGTAGGTCACCAAGCCTGTTTCTTTATGTTTTGACTCTTACCCTGTTTAGTAGAGAGGCAGATAAGCCTCTCGTCGAGTCTCACGCTGCCTGTTTCATCTGCGCTTGGTAGCGCGCTTCATACTCCGCCGGTGCGAAATAAGTGATGTCGGAACTCCACACTTGATCCGGCGCACCGACAGAGAAGCTCCGCTCAAGGACGTTTTCTGCGACCGGCAAACGATGCCGGGAAGTGGTCGTCGCGCGAAACTTCCGCCCGCGCTTCGCTCTGATGCCATGCTCGCGCATTAATCGCTCGACTCGCCTATGGTTTCGTCTCTTTGTCGCGGCGCAAACATTTGACCGCGCCGAAACGGGGCGGCATGTTTTCCTTCCTCCCGTTTTAGGAGAAAGCACCTCAGGTTTGGAATGAGTCTGATTTCGACATTTAAGCTGATTTCGGACGAGTCGCCGAACTTCGATCAAGAAGATCAGGTGCCCAATAACTTATTAACGTCGGTGCCGGACGCCAAGTCCGAGGTCCACCCGAAGCTTCCCTTATCCCGCATTTCTATTCCGGCGCGTAACATTGCGGTGAGAGCGGCGCGTGCTAAAGCCCCTCCGATGCTGACCCGCTTCGCTCCTGCGCCCGCTAGCTGCACTACCGTCACACCCTTCAGCGGCGGTGCCAGTACGTTGACCGGCCTTTTTAACGCGCCCGTCACCAATCGAACTTCTTCAAGCGTTTTGAGACCGGGCGCGTAAAGCACATCTGCCCCCGCTGCTTCAAATGCCTGTAGGCGTCGAATCGTATCGTCAAGGTCATTTCTACCTCGGAGAAGGTTCTCGGCGCGCGCAGTTAGCGTGAAAGGAAAATCAAGCGACCTCGCAGCCTCAGCAGCGGCGTGCACGCGTTCAACCGCGAGTTCAAAATCATAAATTGTATTTGAGGTGTTGCCGCTGTAATCCTCAATGGAGCCGCCGACCAGACCCGCTTGAGCCGCGAGCAAGATGGTTTCAGCGGCTTTACCGGGATCATCCGCAAAGCAGTTCTCCAAATCCGCGCTGACCGGAAGATCGGTTGCAGCGCAAAGGTCTCGGCCATGTTCGAGCAGTTCATTGAGGGTGGCTTGTCCATCCAACCGCCCCAGCGAATTCGCGAAACCGACGCTCGTCGTCGCCAGCGCCTCGAACCCTAATCCGGCCAACAGTCGTGCTGAGCCAGAATCCCATGGATTGGGAATGATAAAAGCGCCCTCCTGCTCATGCAGCGCCTTAAATGTCTCCGCTTTTTCATTTTGAGTTGCCATCGTAAACTCCGACTAGAGGCTAAAGTACTGTCGTAAACTATGCTCACCTTGCGATCAACTCCGACAGGTTCAATAGAATATTTAAGGGAAGCCGTCGTGTCTAGAAACGGACTCATAAATAGCATCTGAGCCAAATTGGGACATCTTCCCCATTCCGCACGGAAACTC
The DNA here is from genome assembly GCA_964246705.1 of uncultured Pyrinomonadaceae bacterium. Classification (GTDB taxonomy): domain Bacteria; phylum Acidobacteriota; class Blastocatellia; order Pyrinomonadales; family Pyrinomonadaceae; genus DASZCR01. The sequence continues at coordinate 2,150 of CAXTRQ010000300.1, read as the reverse complement.
ACGCCAGATGTCATTCATTAAATATATCTTCAGACCGAACTACGTAAAATACGAGGGCGTTCGCCCGATAAACATTTACCTCCTGAGAGTGCTCTATTTCCTTATGTTCGTTGGCGTGGGTTTGCAGACGTGGGCAACGATCATCTACCACGAGGGCCCGTGGAACCACACCAAGGCCGTGGCATTCTGCGTCTGGGCGGCATACCCGACATTGTCTATCTTTGGACTGATAAAACCGCTCAAGTGGCTGCCGATCATCATCTTCATGATCTTTTATAAGTCGCTCTGGGTGATCGTGATCGCATATCCCTTGTGGCGTGCAACCGCACTCGCGGGTTCACCCGCCGAAGAAATGGCCCACATTTTCTTTTGGGCAACCCATGGTGAGCATCTTCGTGCCATGGAAGTATGTATTTCAGAAATATGTTATGTGGTCGAAGACTAAATGAGTCAATAGCTCTCCTCCTGCCAGCGTGCGTCGGTTCGCAATACCCAGAAAACTCAGTCCAAAACCTCGCGGTTTGCTCACCACGGTCTGCCACGTCCGTCAGGTATGCGGCGCTCTTGCCTCCATCTGCCCACGCGTCCGCCTGAAGGCTTCTCTGCGCTCAATGCCGCGCTTGGTTGAATCAATAACATGGAAGAGGTCATCGCGTTCCGCGGGCTGAAGTCGCTTGCCGAGGGCGTAAAGATTTTCGGGCGAGAAGCGGTTTTTGTTTGGCTCGGGAGGATTCGGATAGTCACTCAAAATGCACGGATGTGGCGCGAGTAGCGAACCGGCGAATCATGTCTCGTACGGTCGAATTAACTGAGCACCGTGACAAGCTCAGGTGACGGCGCACGTCAGCCGCGCTCAAGGTCGCGGATGTGCTGCGTGTCGCATTCGCCGCGAGGCGAAATACGAAACCTTAAAATGCAAAAGCGGAGTTTGGTGCTAGATTAAATTGCCGGAGGATAGATACAAGCGGGAAGCGACGAGCACGCACCCTCGGGGCGTGGATAGGGGTTCTCAATGAGACTGGGTTTCTATTACTGCGGGCAATATCTTCGTAGGCAGGTATGTATATGGGTGCAAAGTCCGAAACGCCAGAAGTCTCGTTAGGCTCGATGAGCAAGAGCAGTTCTAAGGCCATAGAGACCTTTTCAAGTGTTGGAGTCCTTAACGGCAATCATGTATATATCTCCACGCTCTCACGGTATACAATGACCCATGTGTGGACGAAAATAAGCGGGAAGAGCTGGAATGGCTATGTCATTGCCATGCTCGGCGTCGCCGCCGTCACGGCTCTACTCGAGCCATTTAACGCCCGGGTAAATTCTACGACCGTCGCCCTCGCGTTCCTGCTCGTAGTCCTCTTCACCGCGACCTACAGGGGAAGCGAACCAGCGCTCCTAAGCTCAGTGCTGGCGATGCTCTGTTTCAACTTCTTCTTTCTTCCACCTTTTCATACGTTCACAATTGCAGACCCGCAAAACTGGGTGGCGCTCGCCGCGTTCCTCGCCACCGCAATTACTGCCGGGGCACTCTCCGCACGAGCCAAGCGTCGAGCCGAGGAAGCGGAAACGGGACGCCGCGAAAACAAACGCCTCTACGAAGAGTTGCACGATGCTTTCGAGCGCGTGAGCCACGCGGAGGCGCTCAGGCAGAGCGAGCAGTTGAAGTCAGCACTACTTGATGCGGTAACTCATGACCTGCGTACACCCTTGACCTCGATCAAAGCCTCCGCCACATTGTTACTTGAAGACAGCGACAGCGAGCAGGCGGCAGAACCATTCAACCCTCAAGAACGGCAAGCTATGCTCCGGGTGATTACTCAGGAGGTAGACCGGCTTGACCATTTTGTCGAAGGGATTCTCGATCTGGCGCGCATTGAGGCGGGCGACATCAGGTTGCGTCGTAACTGGGGCGATGTAGAGGAGATTGTCGAGGCAGCGCTGGCCCGAGCCGAACAACTCATTCGACAGCATGAGATTAAAATAGAAGTCGAGGACGAGTTGCCGGTTGTGCGTGTTGACGCGAGGGCCGTGGCCGAGGTTCTCTACACCCTGATTGATAACGCGACCAAATATGCGCCGCTCGGAACATGCGTCAAAGTGCAGGCGAAACGCGCCCCCGATGAGATGATCCAAATTAGTGTAGAGGATCAGGG
>CAXTRQ010000299.1:0-5566 GCA_964246705.1 uncultured Pyrinomonadaceae bacterium | reverse complement strand
TGTGATGTTGGAGAACTGTTGCATATTAGACAACAGTTGTCTGTGGTGCTAAGGCAGTAAGGATGGCAATATTTGCTAGGCTGGCAGAATTTGCACGGCACAACCCGGCTGGCCGTGCCGTAGCCAGCCCCTACCTGTCAGATACCCCCTCTCTGCGGGACAGGGGGTTTATCTGACAGTTAGGGGCTATCTGTAGGATAAGGGCGGTGTGGTAGGGATGTCAGCAGATGACAAATTATCAGGGGCAACGTCTCGCGTTGACCCTACGCCAGAGGTTGCCCCTCCGGTCGCCGCAAATATTGCGGACACCGCAGGTTCTGCGTGGCTTTCCTCTGTGGAAAGGCTTTCCTCTAGTGAAAGCCTTTCGTCTGGCGAAAGCCCATCGCTAAACGAAAGCCCCTTAACGCCTATGCCACGCGCGCCACAATGGCGCAGGACGAAGGATTCACACGCCGCGCGACCGTACATCCCCAAAACAGCCAGAGGTCAAATATGAGCCTTCTCTGCCCGAAGTCGCCCTCATCAACGAGTCTTTACGAGCTTCGCGCACGCCGCTGGATTCGATAGCCGCAAGTAGTCCAAGCGTCAACCATTTAAACGAGTAGCCCACCGAGCGCGATAAGCTAAAGCGTAAAGACTGGTAAAGACTCGCCGCCTTTTTTAGTTGTCAAATAATGTAAAAAATGAGCGTAAACGTGCAGCCCGGCTCGCTCTTTTTAAGGTGTGCGGTTTGGTGGTTTTGGTTGGGACATTTTGGGACATTTCAGCCGCTTAAAATCTGACCTTCTTTGTCCCGTTTTGTACCGTCCAACTGTGTAATTTTGAGTAACAACGGTAACTTCATATTTGAATTTTCCGTTGTTTCCGTCAAGGAGGCGATTGATCTACTATTGGCGGAAACTTCAAATCTGAAAAAAATCGCCAATCCAAGAACTTTCGTCCCTTTTTTAGGTGTACGGTTTGGTACTTTATTAGCTACCATGAGTAACAAGATGCAGGCAGCGAGCCAGCCCCTTTTTAGCCACTAACTTGCGCTAACCATGTAGCACACGCGAGCCGCAATCTGAGGTTTTCTGAGGTTTCCGCACACTCTGAAATGTTAGCCTTTGATAGCGGCCTGCATGTGTTGGGCTTTTTAGCGGAGTCCGCTAAAAAGTCAGACCAAACCGGACATTGACCGGACATCGAAAGTCTTAGGTTTTCTTAGGTTTTTAAGTGGCGGAAAAAAGCGGCAAAATGACAGCGCGCGAGGTTTCGGGTAACTCACGTTCGTGGAAGCATTATTATTAAATACAAAGCCCTTGCCGTCATGGAGAAGATGATTGAAATGGGCTTCCAAGGAGGATTTACTATGACATTGAACTACTTGGAAAATCTGCTCGCAACTTTATCGCAACGACCATAAAGAAAAACCGCTGCTAACAAAAAGGAGTTAAAATAACATGAGAAAAATTATTGTGCTCGAACATATTTCCATTGATGGTGTCATACAGGCCGCAGGCGGGCCGGACGAAGATCACAGCGACGGCTTCCCGTATGGCGGCTGGGCAGCGCCGTATTCCGACGAGACTCTCGAAACGGCGCTGAAAAAGATGATGAATATGCCGTTCGACCTGTTGTTGGGACGCAAAACCTTCGACCTTTGGGCGGGGTTCTGGCCGCAGCACGCGGACTTCTGGCCCGGCGTCAACACGGCGACCAAGTACGTCGCCTCGAACACCATGACTTCCAGCGAATGGCAGCCGTCCGTGTTTTTAAACGGAGATGTTGCGGAAAAGGTCGCCGAGCTCAAGCAACAGCCGGGACCGGATCTGCACGTATGGGGAAGCAGCGATCTCCTTCAGACGCTGATGAAGCATGATCTGGTCGATACGTTCTGGCTGCTGATCTATCCGGTAACGTTGGGCGTCGGAAAACGCCTGTTTGCCGATGGCACGCGCCCGGCTGCGTTCAAGGTGACGCAAAGCATAGTCGCCCCGAATGGCGTTATTCTCATGAATTACGAACGTGCAGGCGAGGTAAAGCTGGGTGAAATTCAGGCGTTACAGATCGGTTAAACCGCCGATCGCCGTATATGGTGAAGAATTATGAGTTCAAATCAACAGTTTCTGCAAAATTTATACGATGCTTTTAACAAACGCGAGATCGAAACTATCATCGCGCTGATGCGCCCGGACGTGAAATGGGCGAACGGACTGGAAGGCGGTTTCGTTTATGGACGCGACGCGGTGCGCGAATATTGGACTAATCAATTTAAGATGATTCAACCGGAACTGGAGACATTAAAATTCGAGACGGACGAAGACAATCGGAATATCGTCACCGTTCATCAAATCATCAAAGATTTGCAAGGCAATGTGCTTGCCGATACAACAGTTCATCAAATCTTTACCATTGAGGATGGCCTAGTGAGTCTTTATGAAATTGGCGAAACCGACACAATTCAGGAGATGATTCAAAAGACAAAAACTTCAAGTGAGCAATGATGTTTCGGTGACAACAGGAGAAAAGTATATGGCAAAGGTAACAGGGATCGGCGGGGTATTTTTTAAAAGTCGGAACAAGGGCTCCGAACTGGCGTCGTGGTATCAGAAGAACCTCGGCCTCAATCTTGAGAATTGGGGCGGTGCGATATTGAGATGGCCTGACGATAAGGCCGAGGACGGCGGCCTCACGGTATGGAGCGCGGCGGACAATGACACCAAATGGTTCAGCCCGAGCGAGTCTTCCTTTATGATCAACTACCGAGTTGATAATTTGGACGAATTGCTCGATCAGCTAAAGCAGAACGGCGTCGAGATCGTATCGGGGCCGGAATCGGACAAAAACGGAAAATTTGCATGGATCATGGACCCGGACGGCAACAAGGTCGAGCTATGGGAGCCGATGATCATGGACGAGAAGAATAAGGCGTGAAGATCAACGACTTTGTAATTCGCTTTGCAAATGTGAACGGCACCGGTTCGGCGTCGGCGAATGCGCTAGGTGATTAATATGACTGGAACCGACTCACGAACGTTCTACCACGGCACCAAGGCGGCGCTGAAGCCCGGAGACATGCTTCAAGGCGGCTATTCCTCCAACTACACGGAGCGGAGGTCGCCATGGATCTACTTCAGCGAGACCGTGTTCGCGGCTACTTGGGGAGCGGAACTGGCAAAAGGCGAAGGCCCGGGCCGGATCTACGTGGTAGAACCTACGGGGCCGTTCATGGACGACCCCAATGTGACCGACAGAAAGTTTCCGGGTAATCCAACGAAGTCCTATCGCTCCAAGGACCCGCTGCGCGTCGTCAGCGAACATCTGGATTGGCAGGGACACTCCCCGGAGGAAATCCAGGCAATGAAGAACTTTATCGCGGATAAGGAGCCCATCGACGACTGAGCTGCTTTCCGTGTGGGTAGAGAAGTCAGGGCATGGACATCCCTACGAGCGGTCTGGCATTCTCAAATCAATAGGTGGGATCCAAAGGTCGGGCCGCCTAACAACTCATTGAACCGGGGCGCGAATAGCGCGGCTTTCATCCGCGAGACTTGGATGCTTGATACGCTGTGTGCGCGCTCGGTCAATTCGGATGTTAAGTGCTGCATTATTGAGAATAGCTCAGAAGAAGATTTTGGAGGATTAAATGTCTCAAGAAGATAATTTCTCATTAGAAGTTCAATTTACATTTTGGCCTTCAATTGATGAAATGAAACAAAGTGCATCAACAAATCTCTATGTTGGCGGGCTTCAGGAGCATCTAGATTCATTAGAGGAGTTAAAGGCTAAATTAAAAAGTGAACGTATTCAAGTTAGTGATACTAGAGACGAAGTTCTTTCAGCGGGGATATATCCGGAAACTCTCGTCAGTTTTATTCTATTCATTGGGTCAACAGGTATAGTAGCAGGCTTATACAATCTTTTAAAAACTTGGGTGGACTCGAAGAATGGACGCAAACTTAGAGTTAAGATAGGAGCATTAGAAGTTGAGACCACTCAAATGTCGGAAGAGCAATTTTTTAATTTTCTGAAGAAGGTAAAAGAGTTTGAAGATTCCCGGAGGGAGGCTAATAGTGCTGAAGAAATGCTTGCGATAAGAAAACAGTTTTCTGAATATTTCCTGAAGGCGAATTACGGTGTTCTTCGGGCAGATTCAGTGGAGTATGCCTCTGAATCGCATCTAGTTACATCAGAAGCTCACGAGAGTATTCGGCGTGTCCGTGAATCGCCCAGCACATCGAGCACGACACAAAAGGCTCTTCAAAGTAAAAGGGTTGGAAAGGTCTCGAATCCTAAGCAGAGAAAGAACAAAAGATAGAAATGAAGAATGTGGTGCCGATCTACGACGCACCTAACACAACTCATTGAACCCGATGCCTCGATAGCGTCCCACACACACACACCCTGCTTGACCGGGCGTGTGACTTGAAACGTTTCGAGTGGCGACCCCGTAAAAGAGCGACGCCGGGGATGGTCGCGCCGCTCTTTCAAGGTGGGGAGAGGGGTTATCGAAGATTAGCGCCTCTCTGGTGAAACCGTTGACCTACATAGTGTTTTTGCCCGCTTAGTCACTTAAAGCCGCAGCCTGCCGTTAATGCTTTCATTGAAAGCATTGTCGGTGGGCTTGCCCGGTCGGCTGAAATCCAGCTTCACACCGAATCTGTGCGCCCACACGTCCATCGCCTTTGAAATGAATTCACTGCCGTTGTCTCCCTTGATGACTTTTGCCAATCCACACGTGCTCTTGAGCCGCTCTAGCACCTCGACCACGCGCTGTCCGCTCAATGAGAAATCGACCTCGATGGCCGGACTCACTCGACTAAAGTTATCCACTAACGTCAGCATCCGAAATGCTCCTCCATCTGACAGCCGAGCGGCCACGAAATCCATGCTCCGGCATTCGTTCGGCGCACTTGGCGCAGGCAGCGGCACGCGTGGCTCACTCGTTCGCTTCTTTTTCGTCTTGAGCCGTAAAGATAAGCCCTCCTGCTTGTCGAGCCGATAGACTCGCTTGTGGTTGAGCTGCCAGCCTTCTCTCGTCAGCAACACCTGTAAGCGTCGATAACCAGAGCGAAGACGCCTGCCAGCTAGGTCTTTTAATCGCAGCCTGAGTTCGGTCTGCGGAGCGGCATGATTGCGATCATAGTAGCACGAACGGGCGAAGTCCAAGACCTGACAAGCACGTCGCTTCGGCACCCGAAAACCAGTGCACAGGAACTCGGCCACCGCGGGCTTCTGCGCTGGCCTTAGAACTTTTTTGTGAGCACCTCTTGGAGCATATGCTTGTCGAGCGTGAGGTCAGCGACCAGCGACTTGAGCTTCTTGTTTTCGTCTTCAAGGTTGGCGCAGGCGGGTCAACTCGGCCACGCCCATCCCGGCAAACTTCTTCTTCCATCGGTAGAAGGTCTGCTCGGTGATGCCCGTCTTGCGGCAGACCTCGGCGACTGATGTGCCGCCTTCAACTTGGCGCAAAGTGTAAATCATCTGCTCGTTGGTGAAGTTCTTTTTCATGCTTCCGCCTTCGGTGTAAGAGCCAGTCGGAAATGACCCATCCCCAAAAAACTGGACACTTCGTATGTTAGGA
>CAXTRQ010000298.1:0-5639 GCA_964246705.1 uncultured Pyrinomonadaceae bacterium | reverse complement strand
TGTGCGCGCGGAAGAACTTCGAGAGCGTCTCACGTCTGACCCGCCGCAGCGTGTCTAGTGAGTCTGATAACCTTTCTGCTCCTTCAGGCCGCCCGCGAACTGGAGTAGCACTTGGATGCCCACTTTGTTAAAATCCCGCGCATGAAACCCTCAATTACACATTCACTAACCGTTCTCCTAATCATTCTACTTTCTTTCTCGCCCGTCTGGGCCACGTGCGGCGGTGGTGGCGGCGGCGGTGTCGGTGGCATGTCGGGCGGCGGCTCGAACCCGCAGGTCTATTTCGTGCCGTGGAAAGTTCGGGAACTCAAAGACCCACCGCCAGCGGCGGGACTGGTGCTCTACTGGTTTCCACTCACCACTGAAGAGTTGAAGAAATCCAGCCTGCGCGAATCGCGTGTACTCTCGCTTTATGCGGCTCAATGTATCTCAATGGAGATAGCCGATTACCGCACACCCGCCGGTCAGAAATTGATTGGCGACTCCAAGCCCCCTCTGGCCGTGCTCGCTAGACCGGATGGCTCGGTCATCAACAAGGCCGAGAACGTGAACAACATCCTCAAGGTGGAACAGGTGGAGAAGCTGGTCGAGACTGAAATGAAGCAGAGAGAGAATACGCTTGATGAAAATTTGAAAGATGCGAGGGAGAAAGCAAAGGGTGGCGATAACGTGGCCGCTGTTAAGCTCTACCAGACAGCACTCGAACAGAGGTGCATGTTCCCGAAGAAGGCTAAGGATGCAGCCAAGGAGTTGAAGAAACTCGGCGTCACAGAAGTCGCCGACGTGCCAGATGCTCCCGTCTTCGATGTGCGTGAGAGCGCGCGAATCGAAAAGACCATGCGCAGCGGCCTCAAGGCGGAACTCAACGCCAATTACACCCTAGCCGAAAGTTTATACGAAACTGCTCACCGCATGGACCCGGCTGACCCCGCCCCGCTACGCTACATGGGTGAGCTTTATCGCCATCACCTTGGGGACTGGGGTAAAGCCCGCGCAGCATTTGAAGCTATTCTTAACATGCAAGCTGATCCGCTCTCCCGCGCCGTCGCGCAGCACGGTCTGGGGAAGATGACCATCCACGACGGCGAGTTCAAGAAAGGGTTGGCGCTGATGGAAGCTTCAATCGAGACGTTCCCTCTCGCTCTCACCTACCGTAATCTCGCCGTCTATTGGAATTCCGAGGGAGATCAGGGTAAAGGGAGCAAGTACACACAAAAAGCTCTCGCCCTCGATCCACAAGATTCTTACAACCTTGTATTTGCGGCGGTTTTTATGGCAGCCACAGGGCACGGCGATGAAGCTTTGAAGATCGCCCGCGAGAATCAAGCGCTGCTCCCCGCGTCATACAATCTTGCGGCGATTTATGCGCAGACGGGTCACCGCGAAGAAGCTCTCCGCATGCTCCAACGTCATTTCTTTCGATATGAGCGTTACCAGTCTGTGCGCTCCAAGGAAATGATGGAAGCCCGCGTTGACGCGGTGTTTGATTCCTTGCGAGACGATCAGGCTTTCGTCGCACTCACGGCAGGCGCAGACGGCAAACTTCCCGTGCCCATGAAGTCCATGAGCGGGCGCTCAGGCGGGAACAGGTAGAAGAGCACCCCTTACCACAACGAAATTAGATTTACCTGTCATCTGCCCAGCAGGTAACGATGGAGGTGTCGGGCTGGCTATCAGCACCTGCTATGTTCAAAGAGGCATTAGCAATTACGGCGGTGTGGGACGACAATGGGCAGATCACACTAGCAACTCTAAGTCACGTACTGATGAGTATGAGAGTAAGGTGCTTCAATCACTAGGCACAGGACACCTTCCACACTTCGGACACCTCTTTTCTTTTCTTGAAGTCGTACGTTATCGGACGTTGACACGTGCTCTAACGCTGCGACCGGTAAGATAATTACATACCTAACAGACCCAAGTTTATAAATTGTCGTTATTAACCCAAGCCTGGAATTGCATCATGGTAAAGACGGCGAGCAACTTCTTTCCGTCAACCTGTCGGCGTAGCCAGTTCGCCGCGCCTACTTTGTAGCCTTCGCCGTCTAACAGGATGATAGCCGGACAGGGATATATCTCACGGATGTTTAGAACGTTGTAGGGATACTTCTCATCAACAGAGCCGGAGCTTTGCTGCCACTTACATTCGATGACTAATTTATCAGGCCACTTCTCAGGATGGTACAGCATAAAGTCTGAAATCAGCTTCGTGCCATAGATACTGTTGGCGATATTTATCTGGCTTGTATAGAGGGGTTGTGGCAGACAACAGGCGGCAATGAATTTGCGCGACGGGACATAGGTGTATTTGTTATCTTCCAGCGCGTTCTTAACGATGCGCTCTAATGCATTGCCCGTTCTTACGGCTCTGCCGCCCTGTGTAGGCAGTTTTTTTGACATTAGTAGTTGGTGATGAGGTATTCATCAACAGCCCCGCGTGCGTTTGGCTTACAGTTCACCGTGCGAGGGGCTTGAACAGTATGAAGATGGAAAGCGGGGTCGCTGTACAGGCTTTTGATGAGCTTCGTTTTAGAGTTTGATAGCATGACACGGACGCCCGCTCTGTGGAGTTCCAGCGCGAAGTCGCGCAGTTCGCTTTGATTCTGTTCCGTGAAGTTCTCTTTTGTGTAAGCCGTAAATGAATCATCGGCGGTCGGATGGTACGGCGAGTCAATATACACAAAGTCTCCGGCCTGTGGGCGCGGCTCAATTAGCCTGTAGTCATGATATGTGATCGTCGCGTTCTGCAATGCCCGATGGCAGGCCATTATGTTTTCTTCAGCAATGATGTTCGGGTTTTTATAGTCGCCTATCGGGACGTTGAACTTGCCGGACTTGTTGACGCGATAGAGGCCATTAAAGCAAGTCTTATTCAGATAAAGGAATCTTGCCGCCACTTCAATGGGAGCGGTCGGTTCTTCGGCACGTACTCTGTAAAACTGTTCTTCTGAGTGCTCCGCCGCTAACTCTTTAAGCCGTGCGAGCAAGCGGGTCGGGTCTTCTTTGATAACTTGGTAAGTGATAACCAAGTCAAGATTATTGTCTGACAGATAGGCGTGTGTGATGAGTCCCAATTCTACCAGCGCGTAGAAGACCGCGCCGCCGCCGACAAAGATTTCGTAATAGCTTTCAAAGCGTTCGGGCAGATGAGACTTGATAGAGTTCATCAAACTACGCTTGCCGCCAACCCACTTCACAAAGGGCTGTGCAATAGCCTCAGATGACTTCTCAGGCTCTTTTACTTCCGGCGCGTCTGCTAGTGCGCCTTTGTGTACTGTGAACGAGGCTCTGTCTACAGGGTTTTTGATGGGAGGCGTATTGAGCATGATGTTAATGGCGTCTCCGAAGTCAATAGTAGGCTGTAGCGGGTCGCGCTCTGCTTCCCGCTCTGCCCGCTCTTTTTTCTTTGCTGCTGTCGTCATTGCTTTGCCGTAAGTACTTTGTACATCAATCGCCCGTCAGTGAATTTGAGCGCACTATTAAAGCGTTGAACCTCTCCGCTTCTGCGCGTGTTATAGCGATAGTCAAACTCTGCACAGTAGCGATGAAGATGCTTAGAACTAACTTGATGGTAGATCCCGAAGATATCGCGTTTTAGCAAACTCTAATAGCCTTCTATCGTATTCGTGTGGATAGTACCATTAACGTAATTGCCCGCGCTATGATTTATTGTGTCGTGTCCGTAGTCACTTTCAAGACCTTGATACGCCGGAAACTCATCAGTGAACAGCAATGAACCTTGCTCCACACGCTCTTTAATGACAGTCTGCAACGTGTCGGCGTCCGTACTTTTGACGGGCTGCGCGTACACCCTGCCGTTGCGCTCCACTAATCCGATGACGGCTGTTTTGCCCGACGCGCCGCGTCCCTTAATCTTTTTGTTGCGTTTGCCCTTGTGCATGTTCTTCGCCTTGCCGCCGATATATGTATTCGTCAACTTCTACTTCATCTGTGAGCATTTCAGGTTCAGCCATGCCGAAGGCATAGCGGATACGATGAAGCATGTGCCAAGCAGACTTTTGTGTAATGCCTAAATCTTTGGCCAGCTGGCAAGACGAGATACCTTTTTTGTGAGATGAAAAGATATAGATAGCGATGAACCACTTGCGGAGCGGAATCTTTGTATCTTCAAAAATAGTTCCGATGGTGACGGTAAACTTCTGGTGGCAGGCTTTGCACTTGCAATGAACCCCGTTGGCGAACTTGAAGGCTACATCATGCGAGCAATGCGGGCAGGTAGGCTTGCCGTTCCAGCGCATCTGTTCCAAGTATTCGCGGCATGATTGGTCTGTAGGAAAGTAAGAGGTTAATTCGGCAAGGTTCTTAAACTTGGTGACGAGTTCCATTGTTGACCGTCCCGCGCCTGAGATATTGTAACATCTGTAATATACTCTTTTCGCGCGGGAAGGGAGTATCTCGGCATCAGAAACCATGCGGCCAGTTGCCAATGTTTGAGGAGTGAAGTAAAGTGAAGAGAAGCGGGTGAGCGCCCTTCAATTCTAAGAGGGCGCTCACCTTGTAGGTAAATATCTGAACGAATGCATTCACCTCATGCTCCTTTGCGTGCCCATCAAGAGGTTTACAACTCCAGCGGACTTTTAACCCCCTTGCCGCCTTTGTTCAGCACGTGCGTGTAAATCATCGTCGTCTGCACGTCTGCGTGTCCTAGCAATTCTTGAATCGTGCGGATGTCATAACCCGCTTCTAAGAGGTGTGTGGCGAAGCTATGCCGAAATGTGTGACAACTGCCCGGCTTCGTGATTCCGGTGGCGCGGATCGCATGTCTGACTGCTCGCTGTAATGTCTGCTCATTACAATGATGCCGACGGACCTCCTCCGTACGTGGATCACGGCTCAACTTGCTCGCTGGGAAGACGTACTGCCACCCCCATTCGGAGGAGGCACTCGGGTATTTCCTCGCCAGCGCATAAGGCAAGAAGACACGTCCATACCCTCGCCGCATGTCCTGCTCATGCAATGACTGAACGCGCTCAAGGTGCGTCGTCAGCGGTTCGCGCAGTTTGCTCGGCAGCATAGTGACGCGATCCTTCCCACCTTTGCCGTCGCGAACTGTGATCTGGTCGCGCGCGAAATCCACATCCTTGACTCTGAGACGGACGCACTCCATCAGTCTCAATCCTGACCCGTAAAGCAGGTGAGCCATGAGCCAGCAGGTGCCATTGAGGTACGCGAGCACATCAAGTACCTCATCCTTGGTGAAAACTACAGGAAGCCGGGAGGGCTTTTGGGCGCGTTCGATACCCTCAATTCGGTCGAGGTCTGCGCCCATCACTTCGCGGTAGAGGAAGAGGATGGCCGAGAGCGCTTGATTCTGGGTCGAGGCGGCGACCCGGCGCTCGGTAGCGAGGTAAGATAGCCAGGCGCTAATGTGTGGTGTACCCATCTCAGAAGGATGGCGCTTGCCATGAAAGAGGATGAAGTCGCGGATCCAAGAAGTATACGCCTGTTCTGTGCGAATACTGTAGTGGCGCGTGCGTAGAAGGAGGCGAACTCGGTCGAGGAGCTTTGGCATGGTGAGTGTGTCTCCAAAAGGTGTAAGGGTGGGAGTGAAATTCCGGTGCGGGTGGGACGTATAATCTAGCAGTCGTCGTAACGTATAATCAAGGACTGCGCAGATA
>CAXTRQ010000297.1:0-5673 GCA_964246705.1 uncultured Pyrinomonadaceae bacterium | reverse complement strand
AGTCGAAGAGATGCAGCCGGAGCGAGACATGAGCCGCTCGCCGCTGTTTCAAGTGATGTTCGTGATGCAGAACGCACCGATGGGAGAGTTGAAGCTCGAAGGCGTGGGGCTTGGAGAGAGTCGCATGTCAAGGTTCGATTTAATACTTACGATGATCGAGATTGGGAACAGGCTCGATAGTCGGTTGGAGTACAGCACAGATTTGTTTGATGGGACGACCATCGAGCGGATGCTGCGACATTGGGAAATGCTGCTCGAAGGCATCGTCGCCGACCCCACGCAGCGTCTCTCAGACTTGCCGCTGCTCTCACCAGCCGAACGAGACCAACTGCTTCTCGCATCCAAGGCCACCACTGTTTCCTATCCCCAAGCCCGCTGCCTCCATCAACTCTGCGCCGCACAGGCCGCTCGCACTCCACACAATATCGCTCTCCAGTTTGAGGATATTTCACTCACCTACGCTGAACTGAACCGCAGAGCAAATCAACTCGCTCATTATCTCCAATCGCTCGGCATCAGGGCGGAAGTCAAGGTCGCAGTCTGCCTTGACCGCTCCATCGAGATGGTCGTCAGCCTGCTCGCCATCCTCAAAGCTGGCGGCGCTTATCTCCCCATCGATCCGGCTTCCCCGCCACAGCGTCTCGCCTTTATCCTCCACGATGCCGACGCTCCCTTGGTGCTCACACATTCTTCCTTGCTCGCTCAGCTTCCCGAACACCACGCCCACGTCGTCTGTCTCGACACCGACTCGCACCGCTTCGCCGACCTCAGTGTCGAGAATCCGGCGAGCACCACGCTGGTGGATAATCTCGCCTATGTCATTTACACCTCCGGCTCGACGGGTCAGCCGAAGGGAACGCTGACGACGCATCGCAACGTGCTGCGACTGTTCGACGCGACGCGCGCCGAGTTCAACTTCAGCGCCGCCGATGTCTGGACGCTGTTTCACTCATACGCCTTCGATTTCTCGGTCTGGGAGATGTGGGGAGCGCTGTTGCACGGCGGGCGGCTGGTGGTCGTGCCGTATCTGGTGAGTCGAGAGCCGGAATCATTCTGGCGGATGGTGTGCGAGGAAGGGGTGACGGTGTTGAATCAGACGCCGTCGGCGTTCCGGCAGTTGATGGCGGCGGCGTGCCAAGGCGAGGAGGTAGGAGTGGTCGGCAGGCAGCACTTGCGCGCGGTGATATTCGGAGGGGAAGCGCTGGAAGTGAAGAGTTTGCGCGGATGGGTGGAAGCATACGGGGCGGGAGTGAAGCTGATAAACATGTACGGGATCACAGAGACGACGGTACATGTGACGTATCGAGAGATCGAGGAGCGAGAGATAGTGGAAGGGAGCGGGAGTCCGATTGGGAAGGCGATCAGCGACTTGGGAGCATACATTTTGGACGAAGCAATGAGAGTCGTGCCGCAGGGAGTGGCTGGCGAACTCTACATCGGAGGCGACGGGCTGGCGCGAGGCTACTTGCATCGCGCGCAGTTGACGGCCGAGCGGTTCGTGCCGCATCCGTTTGCGACAGAGGCGGGAGAGCGGCTGTACCGGACGGGAGACGTGGTGCGGCATCGCGCGGGAGGAGAGATAGAGTACCTCGGGCGGCGCGACGAGCAAGTGAAGGTCAGAGGCTATCGCATCGAGTTGGGAGAGATCGAAGCGGCGCTCGTTCAGCACGAGGCCGTGCGCGAAGTGGTCATCGTGATGCATCGTGAAGATGAAGGTGAGCGGCAGTTGGTGGCATATGTGGTGGCTGACAAGGATTCAGGCGCGGAACTGAGGGTTGATGAGTTGCGGAGATATTTGAGGGAGAGGCTGCCGGACTACATGGTTCCGCAGATATTCGTCATGCTCGATAAGATGCCGCTGACAGCTAACGGTAAAGTTGACCGTCGCGCCTTGCCCGCTCCGTTACCGAACCGCCCTGAGTTGGAAGAAAGCTACGTTGCGCCGCAGAGCGTGCCTGAAAGAATTCTGGCACGGGTCTGGTCGGAGGTTCTCAACATCGCGCGCGTAGGTGTGGACGACAACTTCTTCGCATTGGGAGGCGACTCCATCCGCAGCACGCAGGTTCGTCATCTTTCTAAGGAACATGGTCTGGACTTTTCCCTAAAAGACCTTTTCCAGTACCCGACCATCCGAAGCCTCGTCAGGCAACTCAACAGTAACGGACACAAGATACAGACTGCACGACAGCCCTTCGATCTGCTTCGACCGGAAGACCGCGAGCGAATGCCTGTTGACGTGGAGGATGCCTATCCGTTGGCCATGCTTCAGGCGGGAATGATATTTCACAGCGAGTACAACACGGACAGCGCGGTCTATCACAACATCAGCAGTTATCACATACAGGCACGCTTCGATCTGCTCTGTTTGCAGCAAGCTCTAAGGCAACTGACGGACAGTCATCAGATACTTCGCACCTCGTTTCACCTGAGCGGCTTCAGCGAGCCGCTACAGTTGGTGCATAAATCGAGCGAGTTCCTGTTAGAGGTCGAAGACCTCAGACATCTGACAACTGCCGAGCAAGAGGCGACGCTGCTGGCATGGTTTGAGATAGAGAAGCAGCGAAAATTTGACTGGCGGCGCGCGCCGCTCCTGCGAGTTCAGGCGCATCTCTGTAGCGAGCAAACCTTCCAACTCACAATCGTCGAGCACCATGCGATTCTCGACGGATGGAGCATGGCGGCTTTGCTGACCGAACTGTTTCAGCATTACTGGTCGCTCATCGGTGAGGAATCCTACACTCCGAAACCAGCGCCGAAAACGACGTTCCGCGACTACGTTGCACTTGAGCGCGAGGCGCTCGAATCCGAAGAATATCGTCAATTCTGGCTACAAAAACTGGAGGGCAGCGTGATGACGACGCTGCCGCGCCGGTCTCGTTTGCTTCCCGCGAATACGGACGTTCCGCCGGTACGCGAACAGTTAATCTTAATTCCGAGCGATGTTTCAGAGAGATTAAGAGAGCATGCGCGCTCGCTCGGCGTGCCTATTAAGAGTTCTTTGTTGGCTGCTCATTTAATGGTGTTGCGTCTGCTCGGCGGGCAAGATGACGTGGTGACGGGCGTGGTCTCGAATGGCCGCCCGGAAGAAGCGGATAGCGAGCGTGTGCTGGGGCTTTTCCTGAATACAGTTCCGCTGCGTCAGAAACTCGACGGCGCAACTGTGGAAGATTTAATACGGGAGACATTCGATTCCGAACGAGAATTGCTTCCATATCGGCGTTATCCGGTCGCCCAGATACAGACGCTATTGGGAGGCAAACCTCTCTTCGAGGCGGTGTTCAACTTCGTTCATTTTCACGTTGCGCAGAACTTCTCGGAGCATGATCAAATGGAGTTTCTGAGCGGCAAGTTCTTCACCGAAACCAACTACACATTGGTCGCAAATTTCAGCGTCGATCCGGCCACGAATCAACTCTGCCTTGCTCTGCAACTCGACCCGGAAAATATCAGCCTGACTCAGGCTAAAGCCATCGGCGAGTACTATGAAAAGGCGCTCACGCTAATAGCCGACAATCTGCACGCGCGCTATGAACTGGCATCGCTCCTGCCGGAACGCGAACGGCAACAACTGCTGTCAGAGTGGAACGACACTACAGTTTCATACCGGCGCGAGCAGTGTGTCCACGAATTATTCGCAGCACAGGCGGCACGCACACCCGACGCCGTGGCGCTCGTTAGTGACAATGTTCAACTCACTTATCGGCAACTCGAAAGCAGGACAAATCAACTGGCGCGCTACCTGCGAAAGTTGGGAATCAGGCCGGACGACAGGGTTGGCTTGTGCATCGAACGGTCGGTCGAGATGTTAGTCAGTCTCGTCGCCATCCTCAAGGCAGGCGGAGCCTATGTGCCGCTCGACGCTGGGTATCCAGTCGAACGCTTGCGGTTCATGATTGACGATGCACGTTTGAGTTTGCTCGTCACCGAACAGAAGATGCTCGGCCTGCTGCCGGACGCACTGGCCGCCGCAGGCGTGCGGGTTCTTTGTCTGGATGGAGAACGGGAGCAGATCAGCGCGGAGGCTGCGACCGAAATCGACGGCGTAGCGCGTCCCGATAATCTCGCTTATATCATCTACACCTCCGGTTCGACCGGCACGCCCAAAGGCGTGGCGATGACACATGCCCCGCTTCTGAATCTCATCGAGTGGCAGAGTCGCAGGTCAAAACTTTCACCTGCTGCAAGGACACTACAATTCACTTCTCTCAGCTTCGATGTCTCTTTTCAGGAAATATTCTCCACGTTATGTGTCGGCGGTGAACTCGTGCTGATCAACGAGGAGACGCGGCGCGATGCTTTGCGGTTGCTGCGGGTGTTGAGAGCGGAGCGGATAGAAAGACTCTACCTACCGTTTGTCGCCTTGCAACAACTCGCCGAAGTGGCAAGTTACGAAGAGAATCTGCCGGCGGCGTTGCGCGAGATTAACACAGCAGGAGAGCAGCTAAGGATTACGCCGCAAATTCAAGGGCTGCTTACGAGACTCGAAGACTGCACGCTGCACAATCAGTATGGCCCGGCTGAAGCGCACGTTGTCACCGCGTTCGAGTTGGAGGGAGAACCCGGGGCATGGCCAGCGCTGCCGCCAATCGGCCAGCCGATTGCCAACGCCCAAATCTACATCCTTGACAGGCATTACCAACCGACGCCGGTCGGCGTGCCCGGCGAACTCTACATCGGGGGCGACTGCCTCGCGCGCGGCTATCTGAGCCGGCCTGACATGACGGCAGAGAAGTTCGTCCCACATCCCTTCAGTTCCATCGCCGGAGCGAGGTTATACCGGACTGGAGATATTGCGTGTTACCAGCATGACTCGGCGATAGAGTTCATCGGCAGGCGTGACCAGCAGGTTAAAATCAGGGGTTTCCGCATCGAGCTTGGCGAAGTCGAGTCAGTGCTGGCGCAGCATCCGTCTGTGCAGGATGTAGCGGTGGTCGCGCGCACACAGGAGAACGGAGCGCCGCAGTTGGCCGCATATATTTCGGCCGGCGGGAACAAGGAAGAGATTGCAGTGAGCGAGTTGCGGGACTATGTGAAAAGCCGATTGCCGGAATACATGGTTCCGCAGGTGTTCGTGATGATGGAAGAGATGCCCTTGACGCCGAGCGGCAAGGTTGATCGGCGCGCTCTGCCGGCCCCCGAACAGGGCAGTTCCGAACCCGGTGCATCTTGGATGGCCCCGGCCACCGCGACGCAAGAATTGCTTGCCGGTATCTGGGAGAAGGTGCTCAATGTAAAACACATCAGCATCCATGACGACTTCTTTGAACTGGGCGGTCATTCCTTACTGGCGACGCAGGTTATCTCCCGCGTTCGTGACATCTTCAGAATTGAACTGCCGCTGCGCGCGCTGTTTGACGCAACGACAATCGCGCAACTCGCTGTCCATATCGAAGCGGTGCAACGAGCCGGACTGGATACGCAAATCCCCGACATCAAGCGGCGCAGTAAAGACTCTGTCCCGCCGCTCTCATTCGCGCAACAGCGCCTGTGGTTCCTTGATCGTTTTGGAACCGGAACCGGAGCCTACAACATTACGCTCGCATTGCGGCTGCAAGGACATCTTATAACTTCAGCGATTGACCGAGCCTTGACGGAGATTGCGCGACGCCATGAAGCGCTGCGCACCTCATTCCCCACTCTTGATGGTCAACCCGTCCAACACATCGCTCCGCC
>CAXTRQ010000296.1:0-5688 GCA_964246705.1 uncultured Pyrinomonadaceae bacterium | reverse complement strand
CTGTTCCGCTATCGAAGCATCTAAAAGATGAAGCTGTTCAATTATTCGTTCTGCCTTTGCTAAATCTTTGGCGTCGAACTTTTCAACGGCCTTCACCGCAACTACGCTCGTCGAAACCAGCCAGCCCGTGAGAATGAGCAGGATGAAACTTTTGATGGATACTTTTCTCATTGAATCAAACCCTGTTGAAACTTTTTCCGGGGACAAGACCGGGACGAGAATCGGGACAAGGAAGCGACTGAAACCACTTCTGAAATCACGCAGGCCGAAGGCCGGGACGACCCGTTATGGCTCGCCTGTTCAGACGCAATGGCTCCCCTTGACATTAACAACCGCCCGCGTGCGATTGGCAGCGCGAGCCGGTTGTCAGACTTAACTTTGTAATGCTCTAACATCACTAAGAGACTGCGGTTTCCAATGTTTCAATCAAACCGCTCCAAATTTCTCACCTGCGAATGGCGGGTGTTACACTAGGAAATAAATCGTCCAAGCGAGGCATCGAGTGAAAACAACGCAACACAACCTTTTATGGTCGAGCAAATTCTTGTTGATATTTTTATGTGTGGCGGCGTCGCTTCTTCCGGCTTGCCGCCAGTCATCCGCAGGGATTGACGAAAACGCCTACCGGCAGGAGGTCGAGCGGTGGCAACGCGACCGCCTCAAGAATCTCACCGGCGATGCGGGATGGCTGACGCTCGCGGGGTTGTTCTGGCTCAAGGATGGCGAGAACCGTATGGGGAGCGATGCGTCGAATAGTATCGTTCTGCCGCCGGAAAAGTCGCTACGCTATGCAGGCTCCCTCTGGCTCGAACATGGCGCGGTACGGATAGAGGTCGCGCCCGACTCCGGCATCACACATGATGGACAGCCCGTCAAATCACTCGAACTCAAGTCGGATACCGAACCTGAGCCAACTATCCTGAACCTCGGCACGTTGAGCTTTCAGGTCATCAAACGCGGCGAGAGTCTGGGCTTGCGCGTCAAGGATAAAGAGAATCCCGCGCGCAAGCAGTTCGTGGGGCTTGATTATTATCCGTCGAATCCGCGTTGGCGCATCGAAGCGAAATTTGAGCCTTATCAACCGGTGAAGTTGATTCCGATAGTCAACGTCCTCGGCATGACCGAAGATAATCCGTCGCCGGGCGCGCTTGTCTTTGAGGTCGCGGGAAAGAGTTATCGCCTCGACGGCATTACCGAGGAGGGATCGAAGGAACTCTTCATCATCTTCGCAGACCAGACGAGCGGTAAGGAGACCTACGGCGCAGGGCGTTACCTCTACGCCGCACCCGCGAACGAGAAGGGCATTGTTGTCCTCGATTTCAACAAGGCTTATAACCCGCCCTGCGCTTTTACGAGCTATGCCACCTGCCCGCTCCCGCCCGACCAGAATCGCCTCGCCCTGAATGTTGAAGCAGGAGAGAAGAAGTACGCTAAAGCTACACACTGACCTTTTCTTCTTTGCGTCTTTGCGCGAAATTCAGTTTCACGCAAAGACGCAAAGAAGAAGAAAAGTTGAGCGATTAAATGTGCCGCTTACTACGAAGGTAAATCGGCGTGTGGCAAAAACTGTGGCGGGCGGCGGAACTTGGTCGCTTGTTCAAAGGCGTAGGCCAGCTTGATGAGTAAGGGTTCCGTGTAGGCTCTGCCGAAGAAGGAGAGACCCACGGGTAGTCCGTGAATGTATCCCGCCGGGACGGTTATATGCGGGTATCCGGCGACGGCGGCGGGAGACGAAAAGCCGCCCGTGAAGTGGTCGCCATTGACGAGGTCAGTCGGCCACGGCGGGCCGCCTGTGGGCGCGACCATCGCATCGAGTTTGTTCTTCGACATCACCGCGTCAATGCCCTCGGTTCTCGACAGTTGATGATTCTTCGCCAGAGCTTTCAGATAATCCTTACTCGTGAGCGGGCCTTTCGCTTCGGCCTTGATGAAGAGGTCTTGACCGAAGTAAGGCATCTCCTTTTCCTTGTTGCGTTCGTTGAATTCGATGATTTCCTTGAGCGAACGAACAGGGGCGTTTGCGCCCAGCCCTGCGAGATACTTGTTGAGGTCGGCCTTGAGTTCATATAAGAGCACCTCCAATTCCGAATCATCAAACTTTCCGACCGTCGGGATTTCAGCCGGATCAATAATCACCGCCCCGCGCCGCTTCATCTCCTCAAGACATGAATTGATTAACTGATCTACCTGATCGTTAAAGCCGAAAAACTTTCGCGCGACGCCGATGCGCGCCCCGCGCAAACCGTCCGCATCGAGAAAGCTTGTGTAGTCGGCAGCCGACCGCCCACGACTCTCATTCGTGATCGAATCGAGAGCATCTATGTCCGCCAGCGCGCCGAGCAGAATCGCGGCATCGGTGACCGTGCGCGCCATCGGGCCAGCCGTATCCTGACTGTGTGCGATAGGAATGATGCCTGAACGGCTGATGAGTCCCAGCGTCGGCTTGATTCCGACAAGCGAGTTGGCAGATGAAGGACACACGACGGAGCCATCCGTCTCCGTGCCGACAGCCAACGCCGCGAGATTAGCTGCGACAGCAGCCCCGGAGCCGGAACTCGACCCGCAGGGATTACGGTCGAGCACGTAAGGATTTCTGGTCTGCCCGCCACGCGCGCTCCAACCGCTCGACGAATGCGATGAACGGATGTTTGCCCACTCGCTGAGATTTGTTTTGCCGAGGATGACGGCTCCGGCGGCGCGTAGTCTCTGCGCGACGAAAGCATCTCGGAGCGGCGTCGAACCGGCCAGCGCCAGCGAACCGGCGGTGGTGGTCATCCGGTCGGCGGTGTCTATGTTGTCTTTGATAAGCACCGGGATGCCATGCAAAGGGCTACGCACGCCCTGCGCCTTGCGCTCTTTGTCCAGCGCCTCGGCTATCGCCAGCGCGTCCGGGTTAAGCTCGATAATGGCATTAACTGACGGCCCCTGCTTGTCAATCTTTTCAATCCTCGACAAGTATTTTTCGGCAATCGAATGCGCCGTCCACTTTCCGGATTTCATCCCGTCCTGCAACTCTGCGACGCTCAACTCTTCCAGTTCAAACGGACTCACGCCGCTCGCGAAAGTCGTCGAATCGAAACTCTCTTCCGATTGAATGATAGCTGGTCGAGCGAGAGTCAGAGCGCCCGCCGCAGAACCGTAGCGCAAGAAATCTCGACGATTAGTTTTTGAGTTAACACGGTCTTGTTTATCCCGGCTCATCGTATCCTCTCCGGTGAACGGTCAAGTTAAATGCTGATTCGGTTTAAGCATCTTCCGAATATTAACGAGCGTTACTTTGGGGTGTCTGTCTCTTCCGCCAACGGCCTGCCGGGCGCGGACGGCGCTTGCGTCGGCGACCAGCCCTCCTTCGGGGCGACGGGCGGAGGCTGCTCCATTCCTACGTTGTCGGGGCGGATATCCGCATGGAGAAAATTCTCCGGCGGCACAGGCGACCCGGCCAAGCGGCGCAGCATAGCAAGTTGCCCCGCGTGTGTCATGGCGTCCGAGAGCGGCCCCTGAAGCATCCGCTCGAACGTGGTGTTCTGGAGCGGAGCACCAGCCTCTAAATGTTGACCGAGGTCTGCGAGGATGTCGTGGAAGCGACGCACTTCAGCCTCGAACGGCTCCAGACGTTCGGGATGCCACACGCCGCCGGTAATAAATGTGCGCGCATAACCCACCACTCCGGTCATGTGCCTGACCAATTCGTGCGGAGTGCGAACATTGGCGGCGACGCGAAACTCGGAGAATCCCGCCGGAGCATCACGAAGCGCCTTCTGCGTCCGGTAGGCAAGCGCCGCGAGGAAGTGGAGTAAGAGCGCACGGGTCGAGTCTGTATTCATGGTTCGGAGAGCATCCGGTCAAGTAGGCAACGTGCAAGCTTTTGGAGAAGGGCTGAAAATGTCAACCCGGTCGCCATCGGGCGAAGTTCGCTGCGATAATTAAGGAAAATGCTATAATCTTGACCACTCGGAGCCGTTAGACCGTTTGATTTTCCAGACGAGCGCTGGTTTGCACAACGAGCCGAAATAAGATGATAGTATATATCGGCTTAAAGCCGCGTGCCTATTGACATGCTCATGGCTATCTCAACATTTCTCAGGTAATTGTTTGATTCATTCTAATTTGACCACGGATGAACGCTTGAGCAGCATCGCTCTCAAGCAGCTTTTTCAATTTACCGGCGTACATTTTAGTGCATTCGTGCGCTCTCGACATGGCTGATGGTCAAACCGGATGCGGAGATACTCATTTGACATACAGGCTTGTTAAGCTTAAAGTCAGCGCGCCTTTTTTATGCTGTATGAGAAACTTGGGAGAGTTTTCCTACCTGCCTGCTCAATACCCTGACCGCAACCAAAAGAAAATCTGCACCTCTCTCGCATGAGGTGTACCGGCTGGCTGCCCATCAGTCAGTATTTAACGTGAGAGGGCTGCCTCTCTATAGAAAATGAGGACAATAGATGAAGAACAAAGTTTTAATTGGCGGTCTGTTCGCCGTATTGCTTGCCGTGGCGGCCTGCTCATCCCCCGGCACGGCTAACATTAGTAACACGACAAATAAGACCACCACTACTAACACCACGACTAGCACGACCACGACGACTAACACGGCGAGCAACGCGAACAGCTCGAACACCGCTAATACCTCGGCCTCGAATTCCGCGAACAACTCGACATCTTCAAGCGATGCCAAGCAGGACTTCACGCTGGTTAATCAGACGGGCGTCGAGATTGACAAGGTCTATATCTCCCCGCATGACTCGAATGACTGGGAAGAAGACATCCTCGGACAAGATACTCTGCCCAGTGGACAGAGCGTTGATATTAAGTTCCATCGCAACGAGAAAGCCGCGATGTGGGACTTGAGGATTGAGGACAAGAGCGGCAACAGCATCGAGTGGGAAAATCTCAACCTGCTGGAAATCTCCAAGCTCACCTTGCATTACAAAGATGGTAAGGCGACCGCTGAGATGGAATAACGCCGCCGGCGGCTCAACAGCCGGCTGAATAAAATCTGGCGAAGCGGCCATAAAATTTCGGGAACATTGGCTTGGGGGAGGGGTGAGTCGGCGCACCCTCTCCCAGCGAATTTTTATTCCAACCCCGAAGGCAACTTCCAGCATCTACAACGCCAGCTCAAGCGACAAAGTGATACTCGCAATTAGGCGCAATGCAACTTCTTTGTCTTTTTTTTGAGGAGCCGAACGTGTCGTGGCTATCGCAATAGGCTAAGGATTTGAAAGGATTCGCCCAGATGAAAGACATTCCCCTTAATCCCCGGCGGCTGTTGGCGCTCGTCGCCGCCTGCGCGCTCTCCGTGCTGCTCATCCCGGCAGCTTCCGCGCAAGGAAAACAAGATTTCACAATAATCAACTCTACGGGCGTGGAGATTCATGAGCTTTATGTTTCCCCGCATACAACAGAGGAATGGGAAGAAGACATCCTCGGGCAGGATACCCTGCCCGACGGCGAAAGCGTGAAGATCACCTTCAGCCGTCAGGAGAAGGCCGCCAAGTGGGACATTAAAGTTGTTGACAAGGATGAGAACAGCATCAAGTGGGAAAATCTTAACCTGCTCGAAATTTCCAAAGTCACGCTCCATTACAAAAACGGTAAGGCATGGGCCGACGTTGAATAAAGCAGCGCAACGCTTATTGCGAAGGCGTCCGTGTGGACGTATCGAGGGCTATGGCTCTGCAACAC
>CAXTRQ010000295.1:0-5821 GCA_964246705.1 uncultured Pyrinomonadaceae bacterium | reverse complement strand
GTGCCGGGGAGCGCCGCTAAGTGTCAGAAGACGCCCCCGATAGCTGAACTGTTACGCAGGAATTTCGCTTAGCGAAAAGTCTCCGCCGCTGCGCTTCTAATCCTAACCCCTCTTTTCCGCACAACCCTAACGGCCAAGCCGAGGTAGAGCACATGGAGTTCGTCGTAACTGCGACTTACGAACCCGGTTTACGACGCCGGAAGGCCGCGCGCGACGGGCGCAAAAGACTGCGAAAGCTGCGCCTTTTGCGCACGGGATAAAACAGATTGAGTGTGGCCGCGTGCGGCGCGCAGGACGCAAGCGACCACTTATCGCAAGCTGTGGCGCTGCCCTTCGTGAGTACGAGGGGGGTGCGCGGGGGCAGCGTCACAGCCGGAGGGAGAACGCGAATGAACGACACCAAATAGAAGACGGAAGTAGCGGGCATCCGCGTCGAGTCGGACTACTTGCTGATACACCACACGCTGATCAATCTGCGGCGCTTGCTTTTCGCTCGCAGTTTTGCCGACCCGTCCATGCCCGGTGGTGTCGGCGTCAAGCTGGTTTTCGACACCGGCTATGAAGACTTCATCTCGATGGAAGAAGGCAAGCGGCTTCAGGACTATCTCGGGCAGGTCTCGTGCACAGCAATGCCGGTCGCACCCGGCGACTCCTGAGAGTCATTTATTACAGCCGGAGGGAGAAGGCGAATGAGCGACAGCAAAGAAGCACCTCGACCGAAACCGCTTTCACTCGGCGGGTTTCTGTTCACCGGCACGCACCTCATCAACTTCGACGAGGTGCGCTGCATCGAGTGTCGCCCGGACAAGGACGGGAGACTCGAAGAGCTAGTCATCGTCTTCGAGCACACGCGCACCGGCATCGTCATGCCTGCGGCGGCGAGGCTTTACCAGTATCTCTGCGAAGTCTCCGGTTTCGACGCTCAGTCTTCGTCTTCGCCGGTGGATGGCGGCACGCCGATAAAGCCTGACCCGGAAGATTCTTCAAGTTGAGCCACGACCTTGTGGAATGTCTCAACGATTTCTTCGGGTGTGGATGGTTGAGCTTTGGCGACGGACGAGCGCCGAAGTGAGATGGCCGGCGACGAGGTATTTGGTTTGTTTGTCCATGTGCGGGGTGGTTCCTTAACGAGTGAGGGTGAGAGCCGCCGGCAAGGATAAAGGATTGGACGGCGGATGCAAAGAATCCAGCCGCCACTTAAAACGTTTCGAGTGAGAACCATGAG
Source organism: uncultured Pyrinomonadaceae bacterium (assembly GCA_964246705.1). Taxonomy (GTDB): domain Bacteria; phylum Acidobacteriota; class Blastocatellia; order Pyrinomonadales; family Pyrinomonadaceae; genus DASZCR01. The sequence continues at coordinate 4,596 of CAXTRQ010000295.1, read as the reverse complement.
TCACACGCTGACAGAGATCGTCGAGCAACGGGTGTCCGATAATGGCTTAGACATGCTCGACGCTCCACTGGCACAACTAAACCCGCTCGCCCTCTTCGACGAGGCGCTTTCTGCGGCTCGCCGGAAGCGGCTTGAGCAATTACGTCTGAAGAGATACCTGCGCGCGCGACGGGCGTACCTGCGTCAGAGAGGTTTGGCGAGCGCAGCAGCGCGGGCTACGTCAAGCGGATGGCTCTCTTGCTCGACGTGACGGATGCGCGCGGCAACGAGATGTGCGATCACCTCTGGCTCAATCTCACCAAGCAGATTGAGGCGCTCCGGCTGAGACCCGGCGACCGCATCGAGTTCGACGCGCGCGTCCGCCCTTACGTCAAGGGCTACTACGACAATCGCCGGCGGGACTACCGCCTGAGTCACCCGACGAACTTTATGAAACTCGGCCTCTATGACGAAAGCGGAGCCGGGGTGCTGTTCACCGACTTGAGATAACCATGATGCTAATTATCGTCCGAAGAAAGAGAACGAGGAGCCTTCATAGATGAGCGCAAAGCTAATGGGCATGGTCTGGGAACTCGATCTCGACCATAACAGCAATCCGTCCTGCTCGCCCTCGCCGATAATGCCCATGACGATGGCACGAGATGCTACCCCGGCGTTGACTACCTCGCATGGAAGACCGGCTATGACCGGCGCAGTGTCCAGCGCATCCTCCGCTTGCTTGAAACAGCCAACCTGATTATCCCTGTGGCTAACGCCTCAGGGGCGCGGCTACGCTATTGAGTACCGCATTGAGGTCGGCAATGGGGGTGAGGAAGCTTTCATGGGAAGAGACCGGGGAAGAGATCAGAAAGAAAAGGGTGACAAACTGCCATGCTTTATCCGACCCAAAGGGCGGCAATTTGCCGCCCTTTACGCAAGAGAGAGGGCGGCAGGATGAACCCGAAAGGGCGGCATCTGAGACACAAAGGGTGACAAAACAGACCCTAAAGGGCGGCACCCAGCCCGCCCCAATCATCAGGAACCATCACAGAACCACACACACACGGGCGCGGCACGCGCTCCAGCCAATGGCAACGGTCAGCGTGTGTGCGCCTGCGATACCCCACACCGCTCACAGTTCTACGACCATGAGCGCATCCGCATCGCGAGCAACATCGCAACCATTCGCAGCGCGGAAGCCTACTCCATGTCGGCAGAGGTGCACCGGGGTCGTGATGACGCGATGCTGGTCAAACGGCAGCGCGAGTTGCACAAGCCAGCCGAGAGCGGGCCGGAGCGCGACACAAGCGCTTGCCCGGACTGCACAGGCACGGGGTTTTATTACCCTGATGGATTTCAAGCGGGTGCGGCCAAGTGCAGGCATCCGCGACTCGACGCGCCGGAGATGGCAAGCACAGCCCGCCTCGAACGCTCGGACGGGGCGCGCGGGCAGCCGTCTTGAAATGTTTCGAGTGCGCGATTTTGCTTTCCCCATGCTTTCACGTTTTCACCATGCCGGCAACCGCCGCCGCGACTGTAACTAATTGTGATGACGGCGATTAACAGCGATTGGCAGGCTTTTCTAAAAACCGCGATGTGAAAGCACTTTTGTACCAATCAACCATGCGCCACAAGCGACGAAGGAGAAAGATTCGATGACCATCAAAATGGGCGGCTTCCCAGAGATCGAGAAGCCTCACACGAAAGCTGTGCACTACCTGCGAGGCGGCCATACGCCTTGCCCCATCTCGCACGAGCACGTCGCGCCGGTGACGTGGCCGTGCGGGCACGTCTGGTCGCAGCGGTGGCAGGATGTGACCTGTGCCGAGTGCCTCGCGGCGAAGCCGGACGGCGGAGATGACGGCGCGTGAAGCGTGGCGGCGAGAGCGGGCGAATCTCTGACAATCTCTGACGCGCGCCGCTACACGTCTCAATATCGAACTCTAGCGCGCTCAACCGGTTAAGGCGACAAAAAGGGTGTCTTCGAAACAGGGCTGTCAGAGACTCTCAGAGATGGCTCGACATCGCAAAGCCGACCGATTACGGGAGCGCGAATGGTAACCGGCGCGCAACTGCGAGAGTGTGAAAGGGGAGGATGCGAGTACCCTGTGACTAAGAGGCTCAATAATCGCGACACGAGAATAGCCGCCGGTCTGTGCGGGAACTGTGGCGAGCCTCGTGGAGTTGACGCTACCAAGACCGAGTGCCGTCGCCACGCGCGCGCGCGTAACACAAAGGTCAACAAACGTCGCGCGGAGTTGAGGGAGTGGCGCAGGCGACGCGGCCTCTGCATCCGCTGCGGCGGGGAACTCGACGGGACGAGAAAAGACCTCTGTCAGGACTGCGCTTTCAAGCAAAGCATCAATGAAAAGAACCATCGCCACCGTCGTTTAAAAGCCGCCTGATACCAGCGGACGCAATGCCGCCCGCAATGCCGCCCCACAAGAGCGCCTGTTCGCGCCTGCATAATGCCAGCGACTCATCAGGAAAGGTTGCAAGGCGTCATGCGTCAAAAGTTACCGAGCGAAAAAGAAGTCGAAGAGTTGTACCGATTGCCCGTGCTCAAGCTCAAGGCAGACGGCGATTACGTCCGCCGCCTCCAAACCCAACTCAACTTCCTCGGCTACCTGCTCTCGACCGACATCTCCAGCTTCTTCGACGCTGCAACCGAAGAAGCCGTGTGCAAATTCCAAAGTGATCGCGGTCTGCGCGCGGACGGCATCGTCGGCACTCTGACATGGCAGCAACTCCTCGTCTCCATCGGCGAGGCCAACCGCAAAGGATAATCACCATGGACGCTCAAGCCGTCATGACGGTCGCCGCCGCCGTCGTCGCTCTCACCCAACTCGCCAAGTGGTGCGGCCTCCCGGATAAATGGGGGCCGGTCGCCGTGCTTCTTTTCTCCCTCTTTGGCGTCGCGCTCTGGGGCTATTCCGCCAACGATTTCACGCGCGCACTCCTGTTCGCCTACTTCGCGGGCTGGATCGCCGTCACCAACGCCACGACTCCACCCAACTCCGGAGCGGGCAGCAGTCCAACTTCCAAATCTCAATCATACCGATCCGGCTTTATCACTTCGACAGTAAGGAGCTTCCATGCGAATTTCACGAACGGTCTTTCTGGTGATGGCAGCCTTGACGCTCGCTCTCACCACTCTCGGTTTTAGCTGCTCATCCGCACAGCAGCAGAACACACTGCGGCGAACCGCCACAGGCATTTCCACCGCCGCACGGGGCATCGACACCGGTATTGACACCGTGCGCGCCTTCCGCGAGGCAGGCGAGATTACGCCAACTAAGGCTCGTGAGTTGGCGCAAATCGCGCTCGACGCCAACTCCGTGATGAGCGAGTCAGTCGAATTCGTCCTCTCGCATCCGGCGATTGATGAGCCGGGTAGGCTCGCTCTCTCGGAACAACTCACCCGCGTCGCCACGAGCGCCCGGAGACTCTCCGAAAACGGCACGCTCCATCTGAAGAACGGCAAGACGAAGCTGGCCTTCGAACTTGGGATCACCGCCGGGAAGGCCGGCATCAATCTCGCGCTCGATGAGTTACAAGGGGAAAGGCTTGACGGCCTTCCCCTCACAGTGGACTCCGAGACACGCGCGAAGCTTGAGCGTGCGGGAGAGACCATCCGCCGTAACGACCAGCGGCTACGCGAGGCCATCGCCCGCCTGTCTTCGCTCTGAAAAGTAACAAGAGGTGAACGTGCAGACTCTGACATTCGGTCTCCCGCACCTCAAAGCCGTCGCCTGGAAGGCTGGCAGCCTCGCCGCGTGGTTCACCAGCCGCGCCTCATTCTTCCAAGCGCAGACGGCCCGCGAGCAACTCCACGTCACCGAGCAGGCGCAAGCCTTCGAGCGTCAGGAGGCGGTGCACGCCGAGCGCGTCGCCTTCCTTGAGCAGCGCATCACGTACAACTCCCGGCTGCTCGTGCTGACGCGCCAGAGCAAGCACAACCTGCTTGATTACACGCAGGAGTTGACGGCGCACGTCTACAAGCTGCGCGAGCAGATGCAGGCGGAAGGAATACAGGTGCCGGATTTCAGGCTCAAGTTCTACGAGGATTTGTGCGGTGCGGAGGACAGGGCGCTGGCGCAACTGACGCTGCCGGCTGAGATACAGCCGGCGCAGGGAAGCTGAGTGGTTTATGCCGTTGCAGTGACCTTATCCGCCGGAAAGCCTGTTCGACGATCCGCTCGGCTCATTCCGGCGCGCGCCGGAGGTCGAAGACTGGCTGCGCGCGACCTTTTATTGATTCATCGTCGCCGCTCTACGGCGAAGAGCACGAGCATCTCGAAGATGCAGCCATCGGAGTTTTGTGGAGAACGGCAGAGGTAAAACGCAAGGGCGTCCCCGTCGCCGGTACGGCAGTTATACCGGATGGGGCAACCCTCCACGGCGAACGCAAGCAGATGTTCCTCTGGCAGATGCGCCGGTGGTTCGCTAATTTGAAACTCGACTTCCTGATCACGCTCTACGCGCCGTATGCGGAAGCTTGTGACGACATTGATTTCTGCGCGCTGGTGAAGCATGAGCTTTGCCATTGCGCGCAGGCCGTTGACGAATGGGGCGGACGGAGGTTTCGCCGTGACGGCAGTCGCCTCTACTGCCTCA